>NZ_AP024849.1:3735000-4066250 GCF_019977655.1 Clostridium gelidum | reverse complement strand
ATAGCATTACTTATTATTATATTTACAAATGGTATATTATCCTCACGTGTAGCTAAAAGTTTGATAGAGCCTTTAGATTTATTAAGTTATGGTGCAGGCCAAATTGAAGAAGGTAACCTTGATTTTAAAATGAATTATCAAGGGAATGATGAATTTACAAAGGTTTGTGCTGATTTTGATAAAATGAGAATTAGACTACAAGAATCTGTTGAAATGCAATTGAAATATGAAGAAAATAGAAAAGAGTTAGTTGTAGGAATATCTCATGATTTACGTACTCCGCTTACAACAATTAAGGGATATGTTAAAGGATTAAAAGATGGTGTTGCAAATACTCCTGAGAAATGTGAAAGATATCATGATATTATATATAATAAAGCTTGTGATATGGATATGTTAGTTGATAAATTATTTTTATTTTCTAAGCTAGATACAGGAAAGTTTCCGTTTCATTTTGAAAAAGTATATTGTAATGAATTTTTAAGAAGTTTCTTTAAAAGTGCTTTAGATGAATTTGAAAGAAAAGGTCTTAATTTATATTATGAAAATAGTTGTAATGATAATATTTTGATCAATATTGATTCTGAAGAAATAAATAGAGTTCTAATGAACATACTTGAAAATAGTGCAAAATATAAACTTCGTGATTATGGAAATGTACATATTACAGTAAATAAACAAGGAGATAGTATTGTTTTAAGGATTAAGGACGATGGTCCAGGTGTTTTAGAAGAAAACCTTTCACGTTTATTTGTCAGTTTTTATAGGGAAGATGTAGCGAGAACTAATACAAGTGAAGGTAGTGGACTTGGACTTTCTATTTCTGAACATATAGTAAAGGCACATGGTGGTACAATTGCGGCTCAAAACATGGACGGACTTGTCATTACTATAATATTACCAATAGTTGCCCAAGATTAAGGCACAATCAAAAAAGTGAAACTTTTTAGGTGGAATTTTATATTCTAGATAAAATTAGTTGAGCATACCTTAAGGAAAAAAAGACGAGCACAACAATTTGTCATTCTTTAAATATGCATTAATATAGTTATAATGGGGGAGAAAAATGAGGAAAATATTGATTATAGAAGATGATGAACTTATCGCAGAATTAGAAAGAGATTATCTTGAAATAAATGGATTTGAAACAGAGATAGCAATGACTGGAGATAAAGGATTAGAGCTTGCACTAAATAAGGAATTTGATTTAATACTATTAGATTTAATGCTTCCTAGCACCGATGGATTTCAGATTTGCAGAGAAATAAGAAAGAGTAAAGAGATACCTATAATAATGGTTACAGCAAAAAAAGAATCTATAGATAAGATTAGAGGACTTGGACTTGGAGCAGATGACTATATTGTTAAGCCTTTTGATCCTAGTGAGCTTGTAGCTAGAGTAAATGCACATCTTTCTCGTTATGATAGATTAACGACAGTAGAAAAAAGGGATGACACAGAACTTGGTGTTATAAATTTTGGGAGATTAAAAATATTAACACAGGCATGGAGAGTGTATGTTGATGAAAAAGAAGTCAAATTTGCAAACAAAGAATTTGAACTGCTATTATTTTTAGCGACTAATCCTAATATTGTATTTTCAAAGGCAACTCTTTTAGATAGAATTTGGGGGCTAGATTGTTTTGGTGATGTTGCCACTGTTACAGTTCATATTAATAGAATAAGAGACAAGATTGAAGAGGATAGTAGTAACCCTAAATTTATAGAAACTGTATGGGGTGCAGGCTATAGATTTAAAATATAGATTTTCAGAGTAGTTTGAAAATTCATTTAACGTTTTTTGAATAATAAATTATAAGTTTTACTTATTTAATTAGGGTTTGCTCAGCAAGCCCTAGTTTTATTTAAAAAATTATATATTTTTATTCCATCTATTATTTTCAATGATTACTAATATGTTAGCATCTGCTAATTAGATAATTGAAATTGTTTCTTAGAATATTCAATATTATTTGAGAAATTGAGATTAAAATTAAAAATAGCAGAGCAAACAATAGAACTAATTTCAACACAGTGTGTAATATCCCATAAATAAGATGCTTGACCTTTAGTATATTTAAGTAATGTATCTTCAATTGAAGTTTTTATTGAAGATATGTTATTTAAAGTTAAGTTCATATTATGTGATTTTTTATGAAACTTGTTCTTGAAAATATCAAAATTTGAAAATAAATGCTTTTGTAATTCACGTTCATATTTTAAATGATATGAAATATTGCCAATTGAGCCAGTAATGTGAGAATTACAGCAAAAGTCACAAAGATAGTGAACAACTATTCCTAGTTGCATTGAATGATAAGCATTAAACTTTTTCACTGAAATAAGCTCTTCTATTTTCTTTGTAATGTATTCAAGAGATTTTTGCATATAATGAGGATGAGTTTTAACAAGCCAACTTTGATCAACCATTACAAGACCAAAATTAAACATAAACTTAGAAAATCCCTTTGGAATAATATTCATATTTCTAATTAAAGATAATTCTGCTAATTTAACATGAGTTTTTACTTTCATAATTAATCTCTCCTCGTATTATAAATTTTGTATATAAATAAATTAAAGCATAGTAATGTTAATTGCTGATTAAATTTTAAAACAATTTTGTAAATTTACTCTAAATCAAATATAAACAATATATAAATTCAGTTGTTTAATTTGCTTTGTCAGATTTATATAATATATTACGAAATATATTATATAAATCAAATTTGATAGAAAGAAGGTGCACTTTGATTTCTGATATTGAATTACTAAAATTATTGAATAATAAGCCTGAGACAGGTCTCAAAATGATGATGGATAACTACATGGCACTTATTTATACAATAATATTTAATAAACTTTCAGGCATTTATTCAAAAGAAGATATAGAGGAATGCGTAAGTGATGTATTTTTTGAAGTATTTCATTATAAAAATAGAATTGATTTACAAAAGGGATCAGTTAAAGCATTTCTGGCAATTATAGCAAAAAGAAAAGCCATAGATATGTATAGGAAAAATAAAAATAATCAGCATATTCCTATAGACGATGTATCAGAAACTTTATATACCATGGTAGATGAAGTAGCAGATTCAATCTTATTAAAAGAGAGCAATTTACTATTAATAGATGCTATAAAATCTTTAGGAGAACCTGATAGTGAAATAATTATAAGAAAATATTATTTATATCAAAGTTCAAAGGATATTTCTAAGAATATTGGTTTGAAGGTTAATACTATTGATAAAAAAGTATCAAGATGTATGCAAAAACTAAAAAAAATATTGGGAGGGATTTTATAAGTGGACGATAAATTATTTGACATATTAGATGATTTAAATATAAGGGATACTAAATTACTATTAGATGAAGATATTAAATTATCATTAGATTCTTCTACTAGGAAGCGTATTGAAAAGTCTATAAAGAAAAAGACAGGCTGTTATAGAGAAAGCAATGTAAATAAAGAAAAAATTAATAATATTTTAGGAGGTATTTTTATGAAGAAAAAAATAGCTTTAGCATTATCTGCTGCAGTGATTTTAAGTTTAGCAGGCGGTGGATATGCATATGCTAAAACCCCAGTGGCATATGTTAGCATGGATATTAATCCAAGTGTTGAATTAGGTGTAAATGCTTTTGACACGGTAGTATCAGTTGAAGCGTATAATAAAGATGGTGAAAAAATATTAGAAGGTACTGATTTAGTAAACACTGATGTTAAGGCTGCTGTTAGTGCTGTAATTTCAAATGCAATTTCTGAAGGGTACATAACTCAAGATGTTACAACTACATCTGCAGTTGTAGTTGAAATTACTACATCTACAGACAAGGAAAGTGTGGCAACTGAATTGAATGAATCTTTAAAAGAAGTTGCAGAGGTAACATTAGATAACAATGATGTGGATGCAGAAGTTGAAACTGAAAAAGTGGCTCTTGTAAGAAGAGATGAAGCTAGAAAACTTGGAATAACACCTGGTAAGTTAAATCTTATACAAAAACTTCAACAATTAGATTCAGCAATAACAATAGAAGACTATAAAGATAGTTCTGTAAAGGACATACAAAAGAAAACTAAAGAATTAAGAAAAAATAATAAGAGTCAAGAGACTACTACAGAGGATAGTACAAGCACTGATACAAAAGCTGATGTAGCTACTGATGCAACTGCAGATACAGTTACAGAACAAGCAACTTTATCTGAAACATCAAATGATTTAGAGGAAGCTAAAATTGTAGAACAAGAAAAAAATAATAATGGTAATGCTAAAAAAGAGGAAAATAATAATGTAAATAGTAATAGTAAAAAAGAAGAAAATAGTAATACCAATGGAAATGAAGAAAAAAAGACTACAACCACTACAACTGAAAAACAAAATAACAGCAATAATGTAAAGTCACAAGAAAATAGCAATTCTTCAAAGTCAGAAAATAGTAGTAGCTCAGACTCAAAAGGTAATAGTAGCAATAGCAACGTTTTAAAAGCAAGCGATAGTTATAATGGAAATTCAAGCTCAGAAAATAAAGGTGATAATAAAAATAAAAATTAGGATAATTAAATAAGATACATCAAAAAATAGCAGATCGATTTATATCGGTTTGTTATTTTTTATATGATTAAATATAGTTTGATAAATTTGTTCTAAATATGGGGTTACATAACATATTAGTATTTAGAATGAAATAATACAATTGCAATATAAATTTGAATTTATTTAACAATTATATTTATTATTGCTAAATAATTAGAGGAAAAAATGATTTGGTGTAGAATAAGTAAAGTAAGCAGAGAAAATAAAAAAAATGGGGGTGGAACAAATGGGATAAGTAAAAAATATTTTTTAAATACCAATAAAAATTTATATATCAATGAATAAATTCCATTGGTCTGAGAACGTTAACATAAAAATGACCCGAAATAACTATGCAAAATAATGTTTAGATAAGATGTTTGTACTCGCTTAAATAATTGGAATACTAATTATAAAACATTCAAATAAATGTGAAGACATAATTATTATATTTGTTAAAGGGGAGAGTTATATGGGAAAAAAATATGTTATGTTTGTTGATGAAAGAGGCTTTTTAAGTACGGATAGAATTAATAATTTTTCAATGATTGGAGTGATATTTGAACACGATTATTGCATGGATTTAAAAAATAAACAATGTGAATTAAAAACAAAAATTGATAAATACAAGGAAGAAGTATTTGGTAAGAAAAATATTAATATTTTTTTAGATGATATTATAGTTAATGAAAAGGTTTTAAAAAAATATAATGAAGCAAAAAGAAAAGAATTTTTAGATGGACTACCATTCCTATTTAAAGGTTTAAAATTTACTATAATATCAAGTACAATAAAACAAGATATTAAAAATATAAAAGAATCATATGATATAGCAACTAACAATTTATTTAAAAATTTCAACTCATTCATCGTAAAGAAAAATGGGGAATGTGGTACGATAATTATGGAAGCTAGGGACTCAAAGACTAGATATACAGTACAACAAAGTTTTTTTGATGTATATAACGAGAGAAATTTAAGTATGTCAGAGGATATGGAAAATAAAATTAATGCATTCATTGTATCTGAAAAAGATAATGAAAAATATGGATTAGGCATAGAAATATCAAATATATTAAATAATATATTCTTTAGAGTTTCAAATGGGTTAAGAGAATTTGATAGTAAACTAATGTCATATATTGAATATGGGAATACTGATAAAATATTTAATGTAATAAAGCACAAAATTTATAAGGATACAGCAGTACAGATATCTCATAAACAATTAGAAAAGATTTCTTATAATAGTATAGAAACATTTAACAAAGAATTAAAAACATTAAAAGAACAATTAGAGCATAAAGATACAAAAATTAGTCAAAAAGAAAAAGAAATTAGTGAATTATCAAATGAAATTCACTTTTTAAATCAACAATTGGAAGAAGCTTTATTAAGTAGGAAAAACGATAGTATAATATTTCAAATACTTTCAGATATAGATTTTAAGATGAAAAGAATTGAGAAGAAAGCTCTAGTTGCGAAAAATTAAGAAAAATAAAATGCCTTAGGGGTTTCCCTTTAAGGCATTTATTTTTTTATTTTGGTGAAAAATCACTAGGAGATTTATGGAAAATATTTTTAAAGGAACGAAGAAAGCATGAGTAATCATTAAAACCGCATTGTATATAAGTTTTAGTAATTGGTTCTCCATTCTTTATAAGATCCTTTGCCATTAAAAGTCTTTTTTGCATTACATAGTTATGAAGAGTATATCCAGTTTCTTTTTTAAATTTATGCATAAGATGATATTTACTAATATAAAATTCTTGAGATAAAAATTCGATGGAAAGATCAGTGCATAAATTACTGTTAATATATTTTAAAATCTTTTCAATTTGTTTGTCATATTTAAGTGCTTCATCTTCTATAGTATACATATTACCAAGATGTATTCTGTTTAAGTAGATAAGTAATTGAATAAAAAGTGAATTATTCAAAAGCTTACTCCCAAAGTCATTAGAATGAAGAGATGCTTCAAGGGATTTTATTATGAACTTTATATAATTTTGAAATTCAGCTTCTAATCTAATAAGATTGAAGCTTTTTTCATTTGCTAACTTAAAACATGTTGAAAGGTCACAGTTTTCATAATTGTGATTTTCTATAAAATGTGAATTAGCCCAAATTACTATTCGTTCATAAGTTTTAGAAGAATCAATAATAGGTTTATGAACATCATGATTATTTACAAGCAAGATGTCCCAGGGTTTTAAATAATAAGCTTTTCCTTCAATTAAATAAGTCACTGTACCAGAAAGAAATATTATTATCTTATTAAAATCATGGTAATGAAATTCAAAATCCTGATTTTTTTTATCTTTTAAGTGAAATAATTGAAAATCTTTGTTTAAGTATCCCAATTTATTACTAGAATCGTTGTCATGCATATTAAAAATATCCTTCCTAATAAATTAATTATTATGTATAGCTGAAGAACTACAATATAAAATTAATATGATATTAAATAATATCATAAAGCACTTTTTACACTATATCAAGCAATATATACACTATTTGTTGCAAAAATGTTGTATATAATAAAAGTATAATAGATAAACAATTAATGGAGGAATAGAAATGAAATTATATGAATTATTAAGAGATATAGATTATATGCTAATAAATGGAGATGTTAATAATGATATTACAAGTATTTGCTACGATTCTAGAAAGGTAAAGAAAAATTCAATATTTATATGTATAAATGGAAATAGAGTTAATGGGCACGATTTTATAAGTGAGGCTATTAAAAATGGAGCTATAGCAATAGTGGTTGAGGAAGAAATTAGTATTAAAAGTGAATATATTTCATTAATAAAAGTGGAAAATGCTAAATTAGCTTTATCAAGTATGTCGAATTTATTTTATAAAGAACCATCTAAAGAAATAGAATTAGTTGGAGTAACAGGAACTAATGGTAAAACTACAGTTATCCATTACATTAAAGATGTACTAGAAGCTTATGGAAAAATTACAGGAATAATAGGTACTTTAGGTTATGAATTAAAAGATAAAGAAATAAGTATAGAAAAGATAAATCCAACAACCCCAGAATCATTAGAGCTTCAAGCTGTATTGAGAGAATTTATTGATAAGGATGCTAAAAATGCAGTAATGGAAGTTACATCTTCAGCACTCGCAAAGCATAGAGTTGATTTTTGTAATTTTAATATAGGGGTATTTACTAATTTATCACAAGATCATCTTGAAGAACATGGGACAATGGAAAATTATAAGAATGAAAAGATAAAATTATTTCGTAAATGTAGTCTTGGTATTATTAATTTTGATGACAAAATTGCTGAAGAAATTATAGAAAAATCTACTTGCAAAATTTTAACTTATGGAATAAGAGAAGAAGCAGATATTAGAGCTACAGAAATACAATATAAAAATGATTCAGTGAGATTTAATGTTGCTTTTAAAGGAATAAGTAAAGAAGTAAAAGTTAATATTCCTGGAAAGTTTACAGTTTACAATGTTTTGGCCACTATAGGAGCTTGCTATGGACTTGGATTAGATATTAATGAAATTCTAAAATTAGTATCTAATATTAAACATGTTCCAGGAAGACTTGAAATGGTTAAAAATAATTTAAACAAAAATGTAATAGTTGATTATGCGCATACTCCTGATGCTTTAGAAAAATTATTAATGATGGCAAGAGATATAACTGATGGAAAACTTATTACGGTATTTGGATGTGGTGGTGATAGAGATAAAACTAAGAGAAAGATAATGGGAATGGCAGCTGGAATTTTATCGGATTATTGTATAATAACTTCAGATAATCCAAGAACTGAAGATCCAATAAGAATCATTGAAGAGATTGAAGATGGAATGGAAAATATAGATTCAAAGTATGAAAAAATAGCAGATAGAAGAAAAGCAATTGAAAAGGCATTAAAATTATTAAATGATGATGATTTATTATTAATAGCAGGAAAAGGTCATGAAGATTATCAAATTATAGGAACTACAAAAATACATTTTGATGATAGAGAAGTAGTTAGAGAAATTTTAGGATAAGGCATAATCAAAAAAATAACAAGTTAATATGCTAGTCTATTTCGTGTCATACGGAAGCTCGACTCGTATTCGCTCGCTGAGTAAGTGATTCACACCAAATCATAGATTTGGGTTCTCTACTCATCAGTGTGTTCACCTAATAGCAACTATGAGGTAAACATACCTTCTCGTCTGACGCAAAATATACATCGCATTTTGGACTTGTTATTTTCTTTCATATGCCTAAGTAATTTGTAGGAGGAGAGAAATTTGAAGTTTCTAAAAAGTTATAAGTCATCGCTAATTTTATTATTTTCCATTTTGTTAGGTGGATGTATAGGATTAATAATAGGGGAGAAAGCAAGTATATTTGCTCCTTTTGGAAATCTATTTTTAAATCTTATATTTACAATGTTGGTGCCTATAGTATTTTTTAGTATTGCATCTTCTATAGCTAACATGGATAGTTCAAAAAAACTTGGGAAAATACTTGTGGTAACTATAATTGTTTTTGGAGTTACTGCAATTATTTCAGGAATAATAGGAGTAGTTAGTTTTAAACTATTTAATCCAACTACTGGTTTAGATTCGTCAACATTTAATAATTTAATGAGCACTAATGAAGCAGAGACAGTTAAAAATGTAGGTGCTCTAGAAAAAATAGTTTCTAGTATTACTGTTGGAGACTTTCGAGAACTTTTATCTAGAAGTAACCTACTTGCATTAATATTATTTTCTGTGTTAATAGGATTTGGGACTATGCTTTGCAGAGAACAAGGCAAGGCATTTGCTTCATTCTTAAATAGTGGAGCTGCTGTAACTATGAAAGTAGTTAATATAATTATGTATTATGCACCAATTGGACTCGGAGCATATTTTGCAAATGTTATTGGTCAATTAGGTGGTCAAATCTTAAATGGATATGTAAAAGTATTTGTATTGTATTTAGTTGTTTCTATAATATATTTCTTTATATTTTTTAGCATATATGCATATATAGCAGGAAGAAAAAGAGGAATAAAAATGTTTTGGAAAAATGCAATAGAGCCTTCAATAACAGCATTAGCAACATGCTCAAGTGCAGCATGTATTCCAGTTAATATAAAAGCAGCTAGAAATATGGGGGTATCAAATACTTTAGCTAATATAATAATGCCAATTGGAGTTAATATTCATAAGGATGGTTCAGTTATTGGAGGAATATATAAGATAATGTTCTTATTTGCTATATTTGGTAGGGATATAAATAATATAAGCTCTTTAATAGCTATATTAGGAGCAGGACTTTTAATTGGTGCCGTAGTTGGTGCAGTGCCAGGAGGTGGGGCCATAGGTGAAATGCTAATTTTAAGTATATTTAATTTTCCACAAGAAGCACTAGCGATAATGCTGGTAATAGCTACAATAATTGATGCGCCTGCTACACTATTAAATTCAGCAGGAAATACCGTTTGTACAATGATAATATCTAAATTTACAGAGAAATGCTAAAATTAAAAATATACCATGAAATAAATGAAATAATAGAGCATTTCAAAGGTGAAATAATCAAGACGTTGATAGGTAATCTTTTATTGAGATTACCTATTATAAATGTAGGTGTATAATAGAGAAAGAATAAAATATTTGAATGCGAAAATCCCAAAAGATAATCTGGCTGCTAAAAAATTTGGTAAAGATATAGTGCAAAGATAGAATTAATAAATGATAAAAATTATGTATATAGTGTTATAGAAATTTATAATATTCCCATTGCGTGTAGTAAGTGAGAAAAGTGTAGATAGTATTATATAAGCAGAAGGAGTAAAAACGTGAAATTAAAAATTTTAGTAGATAATAACACATATATTGACCAATATTATTGTGGTGAACCAGCAGTCTCATATTATATAGAAGATGAAGATATTTCTATATTATTAGATGTAGGATATTCTGATTTGTTTATGAAAAATCTAGAGGCATTTGGTATAGACTTAGATAGTATAAAAACTATTGTTATTTCCCATGGTCATGATGATCACACAAGAGGGTTGAAATATTATTTTAACCAACCTCGTAAAAATAAGATATCTGTTTTGGCTCATCCAGATGCATTTAAGGAAAAAGTTATTGGCAATTTAAGAATTTGTTCTCCTATATTAGAAGAAGAATTAAAAGAAAAGTGTAATTTAATTCTATCAAAACAACCTGTTAAACTTAGTGAAAATATTATATTTTTAGGTGAAATACCACAAGTGGTGAATTTTGAAAAGAGAAAAGATATTGGTAAACAAATGGATAACCAAGATTTAGTTGATGATTATGTAATGGATGATACAGCACTTGTATATAAAAGTGATAAAGGTATATATATTATTACAGGATGTTCACACAGTGGGATTTGCAATATAGTAGAATACGCTAAAGAAGTGTGTAATGATAATAGAGTACTTGGAATTATAGGTGGCTTTCATTTGTTTGAACTGTCAGAACAAGTAAGTAAGACTATTGAGTATTTTAAGGCGAATAATATAAGAGAATTATATCCTTGCCACTGCACATCATTTGCTGTTAAAGCAGAAATACATAAAACTATACCTATAAAAGAAGTTGGAGTAGGTCTAGAAATACAATGGTAATACATACAACTTGAGTTGCATTTCCAAGATAGTACAAAATTAAAATAGGTAGTCAGCTTTGAGTGCCTATTTTTAAGATATGTTAATATACATTTATAATTATGAATATATATATTGTAATAGAATAAATGTAAAATTAGAGTAGAGGAGTCTGATAAATTTATGAGAAGTACATTACTTATTAGTGAAAGTTATTACGGAACTTCAAAGAAGGTAGCAGATATATTATCGTTAATCTTAGGTCCTGCAAAGCATGTTGAGATAGATGAAGAATTACCAGAAGTAAGCAAATATAATAATATAGTATTAGTACTTGGTTTTTATGGATTTAATACAGCGGATAAGTTAAAAAAGTATTTATCCTCTATAAAAGATATAATAAAAAATAAAAGAATAGCTATAGTAGGAGTAGGGTTGTTGGAAAACTATATCAATAATGATGTTTTGTCCATTGAAAAGGCAATGAATAGAGAAGCTGATATAATAAATTTTGTGCAAGGGGAAATTAGGGTAGAGAAACTTACTAAAGATGATAAAAAAATATTAAAAGCATTTCTAAAAGAGAAACGTATACCATTAACAGACATGGGAAGTTTAAATAAAAAGGAAATACTTGACATTGGTAGTAAATTGGCTAAAGTGCTAAATAAACCGGATAAAGAAATGAATAAAAAAGAATTAAAGGATGAAATTAATAAGTTTATTGAAATTAATAATACTTGTACACTAGCAACAGGAAGTGGAGATTTTGTTAGAAATACACCTATAGAATACACATATTATAAAGATAAATTTTATTTTATTAGTGAAGGCGGTTTTAAGTTTAAAGGGATATTACAGAATTCCAATGTGTGCTTAGCTATATTTGATAGTTATACATCTATGAATGAACTTAAAGGAATGCAAATATCAGGAGAAAGTGAAATAATTCCTTGCTGGAGTGAAGAATATATTGAACTAATAAAAGTTAAAGGATTAAATATTGAAACGTTAAAAAATCTTTCAGTGAATTTGAATTTAATAAAAGTAGTTCCAAGCGTATTTGAATTTTTAAACACAGATTTTAAAGCAAAAGGAATGGATTCAAAACAATATTATTTTGTAAATTAGAAAGAAGAGTTAATAGTTTACGCAGAATGGGAAATATATAATGAAAACAATAGGATGAATTTGTATAATGCATCTGAAAAACTTTTCATTTCTATTTAATTTAAATCTAAAGCTATCTATATTACGTAAACCATGTTATACTTATGGAAATAGATTTTAGTATGATTAAAATGGCTATTAATGATGGCCATTTTTATTGTGCTTAGAAAAAGAGGGAAGAAATATAATATATGAAATTTGAAGAATTAAACATAATAGAACCAATATTAAAAGCATTAAAAGATGAAAATTATAAAGAGCCTAGTAAAATACAGGAAGAAGCAATTCCATCGATTTTACTTGGAAAAGATTTACTTGGATGTGCACAAACAGGAACAGGTAAAACTGCTGCTTTTGCAATACCTACATTACAGTTATTACATAATTCAAATAAGATTGCAAAGAAGAAAAAAATACAATCGCTAATTTTGACACCGACTAGAGAATTAGCAATACAAATATATGATAATTTTCAATCATATGGTAAGAATTTGAATTTAAAGTCTGCAGTAATATTTGGTGGGGTATCACAAAAACCACAAGAAGAAGTATTAAGAAAAGGTGTAGATATATTAATAGCAACACCAGGAAGATTGAATGATTTAGTAAATCAAAAAATTATAGATTTAAGTGAAATAGAGATATTCATATTAGATGAAGCTGATAGAATGTTAGATATGGGATTTATAAATGACGTAAAAAAAATTATAAGATATATTCCTAAAAAAAGACAAACACTATTCTTTTCAGCAACTATGCCTAGCGAAATCAAAAAATTAGTAAGCACACTTTTAGTAGACCCAGTTGTAGTAGAGGTAACACCTGTATCATCAACTGTTGATAAGATTAAACAATCACTTTACTATGTTGACAAAGCTAATAAGAGAAAATTATTAATAAGCTTATTAAAAACAGATGAAATAAAATCAGCATTAGTTTTCACAAGAACTAAAAGTGATGCTAATAGATTAGTAAAGTATTTAGAAGATGCACAAATAGGAGCAAAAGCAATTCATGGGAATAAGTCTCAAAATGCTAGACAAGAAGCACTTCAAAGCTTTAAAGATAAAAAAATACAAGTTTTAATAGCTACAGATATAGCAGCAAGAGGAATTGACATTGATGAATTGTCACATGTAATTAATTATGGTTTACCTAATATACCAGAAACTTATGTACATAGAATTGGAAGAACAGGTAGAGCCGGGCAACGTGGAATCGCTATATCATTTAGTGATGTAGATGAAGTACCTTTTGTAAGAGATATAGAGAAATTGATTAAAAAGAAAATAGATGTGGTTGAAGGACATAAATTTCCAATGGTAAATTTAACACCAAGCCCTAAGACTAAAGCAACAGGAAATAGACCAAGAACTGGGCATAATACTAGAGTTAAAGGAACAGGAACTCAAAGTACATCTAAAAATACAACTGCAGGAAATACAAATGCAAATAAGACTGCAGCAACAGGAAGTGAAAATACACGTAAAGCTGTAGCAACAGGAAATACAAACAAAGCTAAAACAACAACATCAGGAAATAAAAATACATTTAAATCTACAGCTACAGGAAATCAAAATACATTCAGAACTGGAGCAACAGCAAACCCAAATACACGTACAGCTGGAGCAAAGAAGAATACAACTAGAAGAACAAGTTTTAAATAAATTTCAAATTAGATTTAAAGCACCAATAGTATTAGAGATAATATTGTTGGTGCTTTTTTATTAAAGCTTATTGTGGGTTTGATTTTTTTGTTAATATATCCAAGTATTAATTTTAATAAATTCATATGAGCATTTTATGCTACTGATACATCTAATAACTGTAATACTTAGCTAGGTAGTATAAATTAAGGAGGAAAAAGATGGAGTTGATATCATTTTTAAATTATAGAAAAAAATCAACGGTGTCTAAAGCAAAGAAAGGTGACAAAGAAGCTTTTTTAGCACTTATAGATGAAAATAGATTAAACCTTTATAGAGTAGCTAGAGGAATTTTAATAGATAAGGAAGATATTGAAGACGCTCTTCAAAATACAATAATACATTCGTTTCAAAAACTAAATTCCTTAAAACAGGATGAATATTTCAGAACTTGGATAATAAGAATTTTAATTAATGAGTGTAATGAAATATTAAGAAAAAGTAAAAGAGTTACTTATTTAGATGAAAATAATAATACTGAAATTTGTAGTGATAGTTATGAAAATATGGATTTGACAAGAGCAATAAATTCTCTGAGTGAAGAGCTAAGAATAACTACAGTATTATTTTACTTTGAAGATATGAGTCTTAAGGATATTGCAAAAATATTGAAAATTCCAGAAGGAACAGTTAGATCTAGACTTACAAGAGCAAGAGTAAAACTTAGAGAAATCATAAGTGAGGTGGAATATGATGCAAGTAAGTGATGATTTATTTGATGATAAAATAAAAGAGAGATTAAAAAATGAAATCAACTATATTCCGGAAGATGTTAATAAAAAAATAAATGATGCAGTTAAGAAAATAGAAAAAAGAAGATTTAATGTAAAAAAGGTTGGTAGCATATGTGTTATTTGTGTAACAGCCACAATAATATTAGGAATAGCCATGCCGGCTTATGCAAGTAATATTCCTATTATAGGGAGTATCCTTAAAATGTTTAATTATAAAACTTATGAAAACTATGATAAATATGCTTCGGATTTAAACATAACTAAAGAAAGTAATGGATTGAAGATTACTATTAATAAAGTGGTTTACGATGGACTTGAAATATATATATTTTATACTGGTGAAAGTGAAGAAAGAATGGAACACAGTCCAAGTTTTGATGAGGCTGAATTAAAAATAAATGGGAAGAAAACATCTTTTGCTAGTGGAGGAACTGGAAATTTTATAGATGATAACAAGACTTATGTTGGTATGGAGCATTATTCAGTAGTAATGAATAATATAGTACCGGAAGATATTCAAAATAAAAAAAATTATGGAGGATATATAGAAATACCGGATAAATTTATATTAAGTTTAAATATAGATAAGATGCAGTATTCAGAAAATAATTATATTAAAGGAAAATGGGATTTTAATATTCCTGTAAGCAGTGAAAAAGTTAATGGGAACGTTAATGAACAAGAGTGTAATATAGATTTAAGCAATATAGGTAGTGAAAATCATATAAATAAGATTATTACAACGCCAATAAATACAGAAATACAAGGAACTAAAACGTATGATCAAGAAAATTCAAATGAGGATTTATATTTTGTTGTATTTGATGATAAAGGAAGATATATTGAGTCTAAATCTTCAGAAAGTCAGGGCTATATTGATGATGATGGAAACCATATCAAGTATTTTAATAATAGATTCAAAGAAGTTTATGATGATACAGAATCACTAACATTTATACCATACAAGTATATTTTTAATAACGATGATGATACTGAAAAGGAAATTACTGCAAAACTTAATTTGCAAGGAGAAACAAGGTTATATTCGGATGATGGAAAAGAGTATGCTACCATTACGAGAATTGAAACTAAAAATGGAAAAACAAAAATTTATTATAAATCTAAATATGGAGTTCATGTGGCACCAATTGAAATAACAAATAATAAAACTAATGAGAAGATATTATCTATTGATAATTCTGATGATAGGGTTTACAGAAAACAAGAGGAAGAGAGTACTTATATAAGTAATAGCGATGAATATGTAATTACTTGTGATAAAGTAATCACAGAAGGAGACTATTCAGTTAGGGCTAAAGATCAATCAAAAGCTATTGAAGTATATAATGATGACAAGTTCACAATAAAGGTTAAATAGTAGGGCTTATAATTATTGATGGAACTTCAAAGATTTTTAATAATTACTTTTAAGAGAGTGAGAAAGAATAACTTCAACTTGAATAGGAATGGTTGAAGTTATTCTATATCTAAATACAAAGCGAAAGATAAGATTGAATCTATAAAGAAAATTAAGCATACAGTTAAGTAAATTTATTGAATAATTATAAAAATAGCTTCAATCCAGAAATTGATTGGAGCTTTTGTTTATTGAATTTCAAATTAATGTAGTATAATACAGTATAAAAAAGAATGATAAGTAGAGAATTTAGTATAACGATTATAAATAAAGGAGTATATCCTAATGAAAAAAGGTTTTAATATAGATGAATTTCTATTAAAGTATCCACATTCTAAGGAAACAATTTTAAAAGATAACATTAACATTGATAATGTTAAAGAAATTTATAAAGATTACATGGAATATAAAAACTCATATGAAAATCAAGCAGAGTTCATAGCTAATATATTGCGTTCACAAAAAATGGTACATTCAGTTAAGTCTAGAATTAAAGAGCCAGATAGATTAATAGAAAAGGTTATAAGAAAGACAATTGACAGAAAAAGCAAATATGGGAGCGAATTTGAGTTTACAATAGATAACTATAAAAATGAAATAAATGATTTAATAGGAATAAGGGTTATACATATATTTAAGGATCAATGGCAAGAAATACATGAATTTATTTTAAAAACTTGGAAGGTTATAGAGATAACTGCAAATGTTAGGGCTGGAGATAATATAGAGGTTTTTGCTGATCAAAATATTGAGGTGAGATCAAAAGCTTCAGGATATCGTTCAGTGCATTATTTAGTAGAATTTTATCCAACAAGCCAAAAAGTTATTGCAGAAATACAAGTCAGAACAATTTTTGAAGAAGGTTATGGTGAGATAGACCATAGGCTCAGGTATTCACATAAGGAGATTCCTGAAATTCTTCAATCTAATTTATTATTATTCAATAGAATTGTAGGAAGTGCAGATGAAATGGCTTCTTTAATTAACAATCTGGGTAAGGAATGGGGGGCAAAGGAACTAAATTTAAAAAATATAATAGAAAAACAGAAAGCAGAGATAGCTAAATTAAAAAAACAAGTGAATAAAAATAATATAGAAAACAATTTATAAGGTGAATCAGAAATAAAAGTGAAAATAGAGAATATATGAATATACTTAAAAAAATGATTTTTTATGGAGAAGAAGAGATGTAGATATTTAACTTAGTAAAGTTGTATGATTCTATTTTTTACATAAATTATAAACAAGTCGGGAAATGTTGAATTTGGCAAAATTGAAGAATAGTTACTTGACTATAAATGAACAATTTATATATAATTAATATATAAGAAAAAAATCAGTAGGAGGTAGTTGAATGATTTTTGTGCCTCAATACAAATTGAAAAGTGGAATGAAACTAGCTTCTAATATAGACTTGAATTATAATAAAAAATCTGATGCATTTTTATTGACAAAAGGAAAAATATTAACAGAAAAAAATATCAATAAATTAATAAGTTTTGGCGTGTTAGGAGTATATATTGAAGACGGAAGAACAAATGAAATTCTAGATAATAGATTTAAAAAAGAATCAGTGCTAGCAATTAAAACAATTTTCGATAGCTGCGGGAATACGCATCGAATTCTAGCTAAAAATACGATAAGACAAATAGAAAAGGTATCAGAAATGCTTGTTCGTAACATAAAAAAAAATAAAGAAATTACCATAGGAATTTCTGATTTGCAAACCTATGATGCAAATACGTATTTGCATTCCTTAAGTGTAACAGTTATAGCAATTGCAATAGGAACAGAACTAGGTTTAGACAGGACACAATTATGCAATTTAGGAGTATGTGCTATGCTGCATGACATAGGAAAAGTGGAAATTCCAATTGAAATAATATCAAAACCAGGAAAACTTACAGAATCTGAATATGATATTGTTAAAACACATACGACTTTAGGAGCAAAGTATATTAGTGGAAATAAAGAAATCAATAAGGATATATATTTAGGTGTGATTAGTCATCATGAAAAGTTTGATGGAACAGGATACCCTGAAGGATTGAAAAAAATGGAAATTCCGTTTTTTGGAAGAATAATTGCAGTTTCAGATGTATATGATGCATTAACGGCTAATAGACCATATAGAAAACCTGTGAAACCATCCGAAGCAATTGAATATATCATGGGAGGTATTGGGACAAGCTTCGATTATGATATTGTAAAAGCATTTTTGAAAAAAATTGAGACATATCCTATTGGTTCACGGGTGTGGTTAAGTGATGGGAGAACTGGAGACGTTATAAAAGGAAATCCTAATGATCCATTAAGACCTGTTCTTAAAATCATAGGAGGCAAAGAAGAAATACTAGATCTTCACAATGATTTTAATTTGAAAAACATTGTAATATCTGGTATTGATTATAATTATTTAATAAACAAATGATTAATCACAATAAGTGCACTTTAACAATTTTCTCTCTACTAAGCAGTAAATAAGAAATTCTTGTTTATTGCTTTAGGTACTATCAAAAAAATAACAGGTCAGTATGTTAGTCTGTTTTGTGTCATACTTCGTCAGTAATATTAGCTAATAGTCAACTATTAGTTAACATTACTTCCTTGGCTGACATAAAGTGAAACTTTTAAGGTGAAATTTCACATTTCAGCTGAATTTAGTTGAACTTATACCCTCAAGGGGTACCTCGTCTTAAGACAAAATATACATTGCATCTTTAACTTGTTATTTTCTTTCTAGTGCCTTATTTGTGTTTAAATAAAAAAAGACTATGCATATATTATTTTTTTGTTATAATAAAACATGTACATTACATAGTAAGGCTATCAGAAAAGTTAGATATTGGGGATGAGATAGAAAAATTAATACATATTTGATTATTATATAAGGTATATTCAAAAAAATACAAGTTAGTATATTAGTATGTTTTGTGTCATATTCTTAAACTTGAAAGGAAGAAAAATTAATGGAAGTTTATTTTGATAATAGTTCGACAACAAAACCTTTAGGGACTGTAATAGATGAAGTAGCTTTTGGTATGAAGGAGTTTTATGGGAATCCTTCTTCTCTGCATAACTTAGGATTGAAAAGTGAAAGGAAGCTTAAAGAGTGCAGGGAAATATTATCTAAGACCATAAATTCTAGTGAAAATGAGATACATTTTAATTCAGGTGGAAGTGAAGGGAATAATTCTGTACTTAAGGGGATTTTAAAAAGTGGAACTCATTTTATTACGACTCCATTTGAACATGCATCTATTTTAAATACTATAAAAAAATTAGAAGATAACAACATTAAAGTAACATTCTTAAAGATAAATGAAGATGGAAGCATTGATTTAAATCATCTAAGAAATTCTATAACTAAGGAAACTGTACTTGTTTCAATAATGCATATAAATAATGAAATTGGAGTAATTCAAGATTTAAAGACAATAGGTGAAATAATAAAAGAAAGTAGTAGCAGAGCTAAATTTCATGTTGATGCTGTTCAAAGTTATGGAAAAATACCTATAGATGTAAAGAAAATGAATATAGATTTCTTGACAGTAAGTGCTCATAAATTTCATGGACCCAAAGGCGTAGGATTTATATATATTAGAAAGCCTAATACTTTAATTCCGTTAATAGAAGGTGGATCTCAAGAATTTGGACTAAGAGCTGGTACTCAAAATATACCAGGGATAATGGGGATGAGTTTAGCTTCTAAAATTGTAAATGATAAAATCAATGAAAATTATAAAAAGGTTTCTGGAATAAAGAAAAAGTTTATTGAGAAATTAAGATCTATAGAAAATATAAGGATAAACAGTTTATTAAATGAGAGTTTTTCACCTTATATTTTAAATGTTTCATTTAAAGGAATAAAAGGTGAGGTATTACTTCACTTTTTGGAAGAAGCAGGAGTATACGTATCTACAGGTTCAGCTTGTTCATCTAGAGAAAGAGAAAAAATTGGTGGAAGTTATGTATTAAAAGCATTAGGATTAACTCAAGATGAAATATCAGGTGGGATCAGATTTTCTTTTTCTGATGATAATAAAGAAGAAGAAGTAGATTATGTAATGGATAATTTAAATAAAGGAATTAACTTTTTAAGGAGGAAAAAATAATGAATGAACTTATTTTAGTAAAGTATGCCCCGGAAATATTTTTAAAGGGATTAAACAGAGGTAAATTTGAAAAAAAATTAAGAGATAATATAGGTAAAAAGCTTGAAGGTATAAATGCAGAATTTACACATGATAGTGGAAGATATTTTATTAAGACTGAAGAAGTAGAAGAAAGTATTAAAAGAATTAGTAAGGTGTTTGGGATATTAGAAGTATGTTTAGTTAAAGAAGTAGAAATAGATTTAAATTCAATAAAGGAAGTTGCTTTAGAAAAAGCTAAAGAAACAAAGGATAAGACTTTTAAGATAGTTACTAACAGAGCAAATAAAAGCTTTGAATTAAATTCTTTAGAAGTATCAAGAAAAGTTGGTGGATATGTTCTTGATAATTATGATGGTGAAATAAATGTTGATGTTAACAATCCAGACCTTATAATAAATATTGAAATAAGAAATAATTATACATATATTTGGTCTAATAAAGATGTAACAAAAGGCTCAGCAGGTCTTCCTTATGGAATGAATGGTAGCGCAATGCTAATGCTATCTGGAGGAATAGATTCTCCCGTCGCAGGATATCTTATGGCTAAAAGAGGTGTTGAGGTGAACTGTGTTTATTACCATAGTCACCCATATACATCAGAAAGAGCTAAAGATAAGGTTAAGGATTTAGCTAAAATACTAGCACAATATACAGAAAAAATAAATTTATATATTGTTCCATTTACAGAGATACAAATGGAAATCATAGATAAATGTAGAGAAGATGAACTTACTATAATAATGAGAAGATTTATGATGAGGATAGCCTGCAAGCTTGCAGATATTTATGGAATTGATTCAGTATGTACAGGAGAAAGCATAGGCCAAGTTGCAAGTCAAACTATGGATGGTCTTATTGTGAGCGATGATTGTGCTGATAGACCAGCATTTAGACCGCTAATTGCTATGGATAAGACAGATATAATAGACATAGCAAGAAAAATAGGAACATTTGAAACGTCAATTCTTCCTTATGAAGATTGTTGTACAATATTTGTTCCAAAGCATCCAAAGACTAATCCAAAGCTTGATAAAATCAGAAAAGAAGAAGAAAAATTAAATATAGATGAATTAGTAGAAAAATCAATTAATAATATTGAAATTGTAAACTTTTAGTTACTTTATAAAAAACTTTTAATAGTGCATTTATATAAATCTCCAAGTTGTATTTTGAGTCGTAACTTAATTATAACGAGGATTTTGTATAAATTGATTGTTAACAGAAAAAATTGAAATATATAAAAAAGTATGTTATAAATATATATATGATATGTTTAATTAATATAAGCATGCAGTAAAATAGTAATTGCTATATAATTAAATAAAAATAGCTTTATTATTTTGAAAAAATTAATAGGAATGGGGTATAAATAATGATAATAGTAAATTGTGCATTAAGACAAGACGATATAATAGCAATAGTAGAAAATCTTGAGGTTGAAAACGAAAAAGTTTTTAAGTTTGTAAAAAAGCAAGGACTTCAAATACATTTTGATTGTAGCCTTAGTGATCAAAACAGTGTAGTTGCAATAGTAAAAAAAGAAATAAAAGCTACTGAACTTGGAAAAGCATTATTTTTCAGTGTTGCTGCAAAATAAGGTTTGTTAATATAATAAATTTCAAATTATAGCTTAAAAGATTGAAAAAATAGACTATTATTTTAAATAATTCATAGGATTATTAAAAAAATAGTCTATTTTCTATATATTAGCCTTTTAAATTAACCTACTATTTCAAAAGGTTTCTTTTCTGATTTTTCTGTTCCTTTTTCATGTGACTTAAATCTATATTCATCTATGCTAAATAAACTCAAAGATAAAATTAATATTATTACAGCAAACCATATTGATTTAACTCCAACTTGTGAAGTTAAGATTCCAGAAAAACAACATCCAATTATAAAAGAAAATATTACTATTGCATAGCGAGCAGTTATAATAGATGAATTACTATCCTTTTTTACAAAAGTTTTATAAGCTGCTTGTGATGCAGATCTCAAATTACCTGTACACATAGTTGTGCTATAAGGTGAATCAACCAGCTTTGCAAATGAAGCAATTTGAACCGAAGAAACAAATGAAATTGGAATGGTTACAAATGCATCAGGTACAGTAGATGGTATAAATCCTATAATAAAAAGAACTATGATTTCAATGAGTAAAATAATACGATCCGAATATGTAACAGAAATAGATGATGGAAATCTAAAGTCTTTTATTTTTTCAGTTACTAATATCCCAATTATAAAAGCTAAAATGGGCAAAAAAGCCATAAAAGCTTGTCTAAAGTTTCCCTTTGTAATGTCTACACCAAATAGCACAATATTTCCAGTTTGGGCATTAGCAAAAACACCACCTCTACATATAAAAGTATATCCATCCAAAAAGCCTCCAACTATCGCAAGGAGAACTCCAAGTCGAACAGATTCAGAAGTTTTAGTAGGTACTTGAATTTTTTTTTCTTTAGTTATGTGCATATCTTTAATAATCAATATTAAAAAATCTCCTTTCAATTTAATATTCACATATGACCTATGAAAAATTTTAAAGAAATAAACTATTTTATATTATAACATTAATTTTTACATATGATAAATATAGATATAAAAATGGACAACTAAAACGATATTTAAACCTGAAGATTTAAGTATTAATGTTCAATGATTAGCAATTTAAAAATGAATATTAAGAATGGAGAATTTAGTAGTTTTAAATTATTGACATGGTAAAAAAAATAAGATATTATTAATTAAAGGACGATTTAGCACGCTAAATTGATAAAACGATAAAACGATAGAACAATCAAGCAATAAATGATAGGTGGGGATTAAAATGAATAAAAAAAATATGCTTCCTGAAGGGACAAGAGATTTAATATTAGATGAATGTGTTATAAAGAGATCTTTAGAAAGAGATATAGACGAAATTTTTGAAAAATGGGGATACAAAGAGGTTATAACTCCAACGTTAGAGTTTTATGAAACATTTAACTATAATTCTCAAACTTTAAGAGAAGAAGATATGTATAAGTTCTTTGATAATAGAGGACGTATATTAGTCTTAAGACCAGATATGACAATTCCAATAGCTAGAGTGGTAGAAACAAAGCTTAAGGATGCAGAATTACCTATAAAGCTAAGATATACTTCTAATGTATTTAGAGTTCATGAAAGTCTTGGTGGAAAAAGAAATGAGTATACAGATTGCGGTGTTGAACTTATAGGGATTGAAGATAAAAAGTCTGACTTAGAAGTTTTAGTTCTAGCTTTAGAAGCTTTAAAGAAGCTTGGATTAAATGATTTTAAACTTGAAATAGGTAATATTGGGTTTTTTAATGGGGCATTTAAAAATTTAGAAATAGATCAAAAACATATAGAAGTTATTGCTCAATTTATAGAAGATAAAAATTTAAAGAACTTAGAAGATTATATAGATGCCTTAGATATTAAAGAAGAATATAAGAAATTCTTTAACAAATTACCTTGGATGTTTGGGGATAAGAATATTTTAGAAGAAGCTAAGAAATTAGCATTTAATAATGAGGTAAAAGAAAACTTAGAGTATTTAGAAGTTTTATATTCACAATTAGAAGCGCTTGGATATGGAGAAAATGTAACTTTTGATTTAGGAATGGTTCCAAGGCTTAACTATTATACAGGAATGATTTTCAGAGGGTATGGTGAGGGTGTAGGAAATACACTTTTAAGAGGCGGAAGATATGACAGATTAATTAAATCTTCTAATAATTATGTTCCTGCTATAGGATTTTCAATAGATATTAATTCTGTAATTGAAAATGGGAAGCTTAATAAAAACTTAAATGAAGATGAAAATATATATAAGATATATTATAGTGAAAAAAATAGAATTGAAGCTATAAAAAAGAGTGAAGAACTTAGAAAACAAGGATATATAGTTGATTTATTGCCAAAAGAAGATATTGAAGAAATGAAAATTGTTAAAGGAGGAGAACTGTAAAATGAGTATAAGTATAGCATTGACAAAAGGAAGATTAGAACAAGAAACAATTAAAATTTTAGATAAAGCGGGCTATGATCCTTCAGAATTAAAAGATAAAGGAAGAAAGCTTGTATTTAAAGATAAAACGCAAGATATAAAGTATTTTTTAGTAAAGGCTGCTGATTCAATAACTTATGTAGAACATGGAGTAGCTGATCTTGGAGTTGTTGGAAAAGATACAATTTTAGAAAGTGATAATAACTGCTATGAAGTGCTAGATTTAGGTTTTGGAAAGTGCGGTTTTATAGTGGCATCATTGCCTGAAACTGATATTTTTAAGAAGGTTGGTCACGTAAAGATAGGAACTAAATATCCAAAGGTAGCAAAAGATTACTTTAAAAAGAAAGGTATGGATGTTGAAGTTATAAAAATAGAAGGTTCAGTAGAGCTTGCGCCAATACTAGGGTTATGTGATGGTATTGTAGATATAATGGAAACTGGTACAACACTGAAAGAAAATGGCTTAGTTGTATTAGATAGGATTTGTGAAATAAGTGCAAGGTTAATCGTAAATAAAGCAAGTTTCAAAATGAAGCAAAATGAGATTTGGGAATTCATAGATAGAATTAAAGATGTGATAAATAATTGACAAAATTCGTGAAATGTTGATAATTATAATTAACATATTTTAAATAATTATTAAAAAATAATAAAGTAATTTAACAAATTATTTTTTCTGTAATTATTGATTTGTTATGAATTTAAAGGGGGCTATTTTAAATATGTTAAAATTCATGGAAATTACTGAAAGCAATAAGAAAAGCTTGATTAATGAACTTAAAGGAAGATCTACGGAAACAGAACAAGAAATATTGTTAAGTGTAAATAACATTTTAGCAAAAGTCAAAAAAGAAGGAGATAAGGCTTTATTTGAACTTACTAAGGAATTTGATAAAGTTGAACTTAAAACTTTGGAAGTTACTGCTAGTGAAATAGATGAATGTTTTAATAGCGTAGAAGAAGATTTTATTGAAGCACTAAAAGAAGCTAAGGTGAATATAGAGGATTATCATGAAAGACAAAAAGCAAATGGATTTTTAATGACCAAAGATAAAGGGGTTTATTTAGGTCAAAGAGTTCTTCCGCTAGAAAGAGTTGGCGTTTATGTTCCAGGGGGAACTGCTGCGTATCCTTCATCAGTACTAATGAATGTTATACCTGCAAAGGTTGCTGGCGTAGATGAAATTATAATGGTAACGCCACCAGATAAAGATGGGGGAATTAATCCATATATAGGAGTAGCTGCAAGAATTGCTGGAATAGACAAGATATACAAAGTTGGAGGAGCACAAGCTGTTGGGGCTTTAGCTTATGGAACAGAAACCATTGGAAAAGTTGATAAAATTGTAGGGCCGGGAAATATATTTGTTGCGACAGCTAAGAAATTAGTATTTGGAGACGTTGATATAGATATGATTGCAGGCCCTAGTGAAATATTGGTTATTGCAGATGAAAAATCTGATCCGAGTTTTGTTGCAGCAGATTTAATGTCACAAGCAGAACATGATAAATTAGCATCATCTGTATTAATTACAACATCTAAAGAATTATATGAAAAAGTTGAAGTTGAATTAGAAAGGCAAGTTAAAACTCTTGAAAGAGAAGAGATAATAAGAACTTCTCTTAGAGATTTTGGAAGTGCAATACTTTGCAAAACTATTGAAGAATGTATTGATATTTCTAATGCAATTGCACCTGAACATTTGGAAATTATGGTAGATGAGCCTATGCAATATTTAGGTATGGTTAGAAATGCTGGTTCTGTGTTCTTAGGTAGATATTGTCCAGAACCTATAGGAGATTATTTTGGTGGAACAAACCATGTATTACCTACAAGTGGTACAGCAAGATTTTTCTCACCTTTATCAGTTGATAGTTTTATAAAAAAATCATCTTTCATTTATTACTCAAAAGAAGCAATTATGGAAAATGGAGAAAAAATTATAACATTAGCTAATAAAGAAGGGTTAACAGCTCATGCGAATTCCGTGAAAGTGAGATTAAATAATGGCAATTTATAAGGAATATATTAATTCTTATGATGAATACACCATAAAATTAGATAGTAATGAAATATATCTAGAAATGGATGAAAATATACTAATGAATATGAAGTCTTGTTTAACTAGCATAGGGTTACATAGGTATCCAACTAATGAAATGAAGACTATTAAAGAATTGTATGCAAATTATGCAAGTACAGAAAGCAAAAATATTATTGTGGGAAATGGATCCGATGAAGTGATAGAACTTGCAATAAGCAAGGTGATTAAACAAGGTAAAAAAGCATTAAGCTTAGGACCTGATTTTATAATGTATGATTTTTATGTATCAAGATTCGGTGGAGAACTTAAAACATATGATATAGGTACATCTATGGAGTTTAATTTACAAGAATTCATAGAACTTGGAAAACAAGAAAATGTGGATTTAATTATTTTCTCAAATCCTAATAATCCTACTGGAATTGGAATGGAGTTAGAAAGTATAATTACTATATTAGAGGCATTTAAAGATAAAATAGTTCTTGTAGATGAAGCTTATTATGAGTTTTATGGAAAATCCATGATTCCATATATAAATAAGTATAAAAATTTAATTGTAACAAGAACTCTTTCAAAAGCATGGGGACTTGCATCCTTAAGAGTTGGATTTTTAATATCTCATGAAGATAATATATGTGAATTATTAAACTATAAGGTGCCTTATACCATAAGTTCTTTTTCACAAAATTTAGCTTCTATTGCTTTAAGATATCCACAAAAGGTTCTAAATAATGCAAAGCAAATAACTGAACAAAGAGAAAAGTTATATAATAATCTTAAAGAAATTGAAAAAAGTGCGGCAATGAATATACAATTCTATCCATCGAAGGGGAACTATATATATGGAAGAACTGCTCATAAAGAAGCTCTTATAAAGGGTCTTGAAAATAATAGGATTGTAATTAGAAATTTTAATGATGATACTTTTAGAATTACTGTTGGATCACCTATGCAAAATAGAAAAGTAGTCGATAGCATAAAGAATATTTTTTGTATATAATTTTTATATAAATATATGAAAATTATTAATGTTCAATTAGCAATATCAATTTAGGAGAAAATCTCTTTTAGATTTATTAAGGTAATAGACATAGTTAATAAATCTGAAATGAGATATTTTTACAAGAATTTTATTTAAATAAGTTAGAAAATATATATTTAAGGGGGCTAATATGTTAGATAGGTGCTCAAAAAAAGAAAGAATAACAAAAGAAACTAGTATTAAATTAGATATAAATTTAGATGGAAGTGGAAAGAGTGAAATAAATACAGGTGTTGGATTTTTTGATCACATGCTAACTTTATTTGCATTTCACGGTAAAATTGATTTAAAAGTGTTAGCTAAAGGAGATCTAGAGGTATGCGATCATCATACTATAGAAGATATTGGAATAACACTTGGAGAAGCCTTTAAAGAAGCATTAGGAGATAAAGTAGGCATAAATAGATATGGAACATTTTATGTGCCAATGGATGAAACGTTGGCTTTAGTGTCATTAGATATAAGTAATAGACCTTTTTTAGTTTTTGATTGTGATTTTAAAAGAGAAAAGGTTGGAGAAATGGCTACTGAAATGGTAGTTGAGTTTTTTAGAGCTTTTACTTTTAATGCTGGAATAACACTTCATTTAAAAGTTTTATATGGAGAAAATGATCATCACAAAATAGAAGCATTATTTAAGGCGTTTGGAAGAGCTATTAAAGAAGCTAAATTTAGAAGCGATGAAAATGGAGTGCCATCAACTAAAGGAAGACTGTAAAAATGAATGATGAAAAATGAATGATGAATAATTGAGAAAAAAATCCCAATGGATTTCTAAAATATTCAAGAAATACTTTAGCATCATTCATTATTCATTTTTAATTTTTCATCTGTTACAAAAAGGGGTGTTTAAATGATAGTTATAATAGATTATGGAATGGGAAATTTAAGTAGTGTTAAGAATGCTCTTGATTTTCTTGGACTTGAAAGTAAAATTTCATCTGATGAAGAAGATATAAGAAATTCTAAAGCATTAATATTGCCAGGGGTTGGAGCATTTCCTGATGCTATGGATACTATAGAAAGATTATCTTTAGATAAGATAATAAGAGAAGAAGTAGCTAAGAATAAGCCTCTTCTTGGAATATGTCTTGGGATGCAATTATTATTTGAAAATGGTTTTGAAGGATTTGAAAGAAAAGGTCTTGGATTATTAAAGGGTAGTATTGTTAAGATGAAAGCTGATAAAAAAAATAATATTAAGATTCCTCACATTGGGTGGAATAATTTAATATATAACAAAAATGATGAATTATTTAATTCTATAGAAGAGGGCAAATTTGTTTATTATGTACATTCATATTTTGTACAAAATTATAATGATGATGATTTAGTAGCTTATAGTGAGTATGGAGAAAATAAGATTCCAGGTGTTGTTAGATGTAAGAACGTTATGGGAGCTCAATTTCATCCTGAAAAGAGTGGAACTGTAGGTTTAGATATATTAAAAAAATTTGGGGAGTTGATTAAATGATAATTTTACCAGCAATTGATATAATCGATGGAAAACCAGTAAGGTTGTATCAAGGAGATTATAATAAAAAAGAAATAGTTGCAGAGGATGTACTTGAAACAGCAAAATCTTTTGAAGATATGGGTGCGGAATATGTACATTTAGTTGATTTAGATGGAGCAAAAAGTGGAAGTAACCAAAATCATGAATTAGTAATCAAAATTGCGAAATTCCTTAAAATTCCTGTGGAACTTGGTGGAGGAATTCGTTCTTTTGAAACTATTAAATATCTATTAGATAATGGTGTAGCAAGAGTAATCCTTGGAACTATAGCTATGGAAGATGAGGAATTATTAAAAAAAGCAATATATACATATGGTGAAAAAATTGCAGTTGGAATAGACTGTAAAGATGGTAAGGTATACGGAAGAGGCTGGCTTGCAGGAAGTGACTTAGATTATATAGATTTTGCTAAAAAGATGGAAAACGTAGGAGTTAAGAACATAATAGTAACTGATATAAGTAAAGATGGAACTTTAGAAGGACCAAATGTTGAGATGCTTAAAGCTCTAAAAGAAACTGTTAATATTGATATTACAGCTTCAGGTGGAATTCGTGATATAGAAAATATAAAAGATCTAATGAACATAGACTTATATGGAGCAATAACTGGTAAGGCAATATATGCTAAAACATTGTCATTAGAGGAAGCAATACAAGTTTCTAAGAAATAATAGGGGGTTAGGGTTATGCATACAAAGAGAATTATTCCTTGTCTTGATGTAAAGGAAGGAAGAGTTGTTAAGGGCATTAATTTTGAAGGATTAGTGGATGTTGGTGACCCTGTTGCACTTGCAGAACATTATAATAAGCAAGGGGCAGACGAATTAGTTTTTCTAGATATAACTGCAACTCATGAAAAAAGAGGTATAATGGAAAAGGTTGTTCAAAGTGTTGCAGAAAAGATTTTTATTCCCTTCACTGTAGGTGGAGGATTAAAAACTTTAGAAGATATAAAGTCAATACTTAGAGCTGGTGCAGATAAGGTAAGCTTAAACTCAGCTGCTGTTAGGGATAAAAACCTTATAAAAGAAGGTGCTTTTTACTTTGGAAATCAATGTATAGTATTAGCTGCCGATGCAAAGAGAAGAGCTGATAATACTGGGTGGAACGTAGTTATTAATGGCGGAAGAATTGATACTGGCATGGATTTGTTAAAGTGGGTTGAAGAAGCGACATCACTTGGAGCTGGAGAAATTCTTTTGACTTCTATGGATGCAGATGGAACTAAAAAGGGCTTTGATTTAGAATTAACTAAAGCTGTAAGTGATATAACTAACGTTCCTGTAATTGCATCAGGAGGATGTGGATGCTTAGAAGATTTTTATGATGTATTTGAAAATAATATAGCAGATGCAGCTCTTGCAGCTTCACTTTTCCATTATGGAGAATTGACTGTTGATGAAGTTAAAAAATATCTAAATGATAGAAATATTCCTGTACGTATTTAAATATTGGATTATAATGCCCAGAATTTAAGAATTTAAGAATTTAAGAATTTAAGAATTTAAGAATTTAAGAATTTAAGAATTTAAAGTAATAATGAGGTTTAGAGAAATTAACGACTTGGGAAGAGGGATTATATATGGAAAATTGTGAAAGAGTAGAGCAAGTTGATTTTGAAAAGTGTAACGGGTTAGTACCAACTATAGTTCAAGATTATGTAACTAAAGATGTGTTGATGCTTGCATATATGTCAAAAGAAAGTTTAAAGAAGACGTTAGAAGGAGATACCACTTGGTTTTATAGCAGAAGCAGAAATGAGCTTTGGAATAAAGGTGCAACGTCTGGTCATTTTCAATATGTTAAAGAAATAAAGATAGATTGTGATAATGATACAATTTTAATACTTGTAGAGCAAACAGGAGCAGCATGCCATACAGGGAAAAATAGCTGTTTTTATAGAGATTTATAATCAATTAACAATTAACAATTGTTGAATAAATTTCTCTGAAATTTGAGAAAATATTATTATTTAGAAATGTTGAAGACATTTCAACCACAACGCTTAATTGCTAACTCTTAACTGAATAAAATTGGAGGATTAAAAAATGGATGAAAATATAAGTGCTTTATATGATGTTATTTTAAAAAGAAAGACTGAAGGAGAAGAAGGATCTTATACAAGGTATCTATTTGAAAAAGGAACAGATAAAATATTAAAAAAAGTTGGAGAAGAATGTACAGAAGTTATAATAAGTTGTAAGGAAGATAATAAAGAAGAACAAATTAATGAAATTTGTGATCTTGCGTATCATGTACTTGTTTTAATGGCTCAAATGGAGATTTCAATTGAAGAAGTTTCGGAAGAGCTTGGAAAGAGAAAAAATAAAATTAATAACTTCAAAGGTGAAAGAAAACCAGTAACAAATGTTTAATAAATATATATAAATTATTTAAAAGAAATTTTAAAATTTAAGTGAATAGCTTTCTTGATGTGATATAATAACTAATCAAGAAGGCTATTTTGAATTGTAATACTAAATTTTCACATTATAATAATTTAAGTATATTCAAAAAGCTTATAATTAATAGAAAAAATAGGATTTATGTATAGGAGAAAAATAATGATCAAAATTTATAAAGAAGAATTATTAAAAAATACTATAGATTATGAAGAATATTCAGAAAATATTTGTAAGCTAACATTAGGAGAATTGAAAGATGAAGGATTACTTAAGTGTGGTGGATGTTGCTTGAAAGAAGAAAAGGATAAAAATAAATGCACTGGCTGTAAGGATAGAAATAGTTGCAAAAAATAATATTATTGTAGTCAAAATTTAAATTGATTATAAAAAAATGTAGATTTAAGGAAAAGAATAATATATAATAAATATGTTTGTTATAAAAATAAATTAAAAAGATTTGGAGGGGGCCATATTTGGGAAAGCCAAGTATTTTTAGTAGAGAATATGAAAAGAAAATGAAGAGAAGAAGAAGAAATATTTTAATAATTTCTTTGGCTATAGTATTGGTAATATCTGTACTAATAATTAAAGTTGTATGTAACCCCATAGATTACAGGAACATTAAGGGGAATATACAAGCTTGGATTGATAGTGATACTACTAATATTTCAGAACAAACTGAAAAAACAAAAGAAAAAATAACAAATCAAGAAGAAACTGTAGATGAGAAATCAATAAAAGAAGAACCAAAAAAACCTCTAGAAGAATCAATTGATATTACTTTATTTAGTGGAAGTATTGCAAAAGCAATTTATGTAGATGATAATAATGGTGGAAAAGTATTTAAAACTTTGAATACTACGGATAGTGGTGTAAGCTTCAATGTTAGTCCATCAGGCAAACAAATGATTGTAACAGATACTAATTCAGTAATTACTTTATATAATGTTGATGGAACTACTAAAATAATATCCAAGGAACAATATATTTCTAGTAGTGGAGGGGTTTTTACAAAAGAAGCTACAATGAAAGAAACACCACAATATTTATGGAATGTAACTCCAAGATTTATTAGTGAAGAAAAAATAATTTTTGTGAGCAATAGACCATACTTTGGAAATGCAGTTCTTAAACAATATTTATGGTGGACTGATATTCAAACTGGTGAAGATAAGGTGCTTTGGAACTTGGCTGGAGCAAGCATAACTGTTGGAGAAAAGGAAGAAAAAGGATTAAAAATCACGATTGATGGCAAGGTTTATTATATGGATGTAAACGGGAATTGTATTCAATAAATATAATATTAATAAATTATTTGATAAGATTTAGAGGTTTATGGTATAATAACCTAGTTAAATTAAAGATGAACACTATTTTAGGAGGAAAGAATAAATGAAGGCTAAAGTGGAAAAGATAGAAACGAATGTAATAAAATTAGAAATAAGGGTTGAAGCTGAAAAATTTGATGCAGCATTAACTAAGGCTTATAATAAAAACAAGATCAGATATGACATACCAGGATTTAGAAAAGGTAAAGTTCCAATGGCAATGGTTAAGAAATTCTATGGAGTGGAAGCATTCTACGATGATGCTGTTAACTTTGCAATTGATGAATCATATCCAGCAGCATTAAATGATGAAAATATCAGACCGGTAGATTATCCACAAATCGATATAGTAGAACTTGGGGAAGGTAAAGAATTAGTTTATACTGCAATAGTTACTACTTATCCAGAAATAGAACTTGGAGAATATAAAGGATTAGATGTAAAGAAAGCTGTATATGAAGTTGAAGACGGCGAAGTAGAAAAGCAAATTGCAGAAATGCAAGAAAAGAATGCTAGAGTAGAAGTTAAAAAAGAAGGAAATGTAGCTAAAGGAGATATAGCTATTATAGACTTTAAAGGATACATAGACGGAGCTCTTTTTGATGGCGGAGAAGGAAGCGATTATTCTTTAGAAATAGGTTCAGGAACTTTCATTGATAACTTTGAAGATCAATTAATTGGTTTAGCAGTAGGTGAAAAGAAAGAAGTTAACGTTTCTTTCCCAGAAGGTTATGGAAAAGAAGACTTAAATGGTAAACCAGCAATGTTTGAAGTTGAAATCAAGTCAATTAAAGTTAAAGAATTACCAGAATTAGATGATGAATTTGCTAAAGATGTTTCAGCAGTTGATTCATTTGAAGAATTGAAAGAAAATCTTAAAAATACATTAGTAAAGAATAATGATGAAAAATCTGAAAGAGAATTTGAAGAAGCTGTTATTACTGCAGTAATTGAAAATTCAAAAATGGATATTCCAGAAGTTATGGTAAGCAAAGAAATTGATGATATGATGAAAGACCTTGAAGGAAGATTAAAATATCAAGGATTAAGCTTAGATCAATATATGGAGTTTACAGGAAATACAACTGAAAAAATGAGAGAGTTCATGAAAGAAAATGCAGAAAGAAAAGTTAAAGCTGATTTAGTTCTTGAAGCAGTTTCTAAGGCAGAAGAAATTAAAGCTACTGAAGACGAGTTAAATGCAAGAGCTTTAGAACTTGGAAAAATATATGGACCTAAAGATCCAGAAAAAATGGCTAAAATTTTAGCTAAGTCTCAAAAAGCTATGATTGAAAAAGACATAATAATGGAAAATACTCTTAAATTTATAAAAGAAAATTGCAAATAATTTATTTTGAGATATAATATAAAATAAGCATATGAATTAATAAATTGCCAGAAAAAATTTTTCTGGCAATTTATTCAAATAATAATTAACAAACTAACTAAAAGAATATATAATTAAAGTTAGATAAAAATATAATAGCAAAAGGGAGGATTGACATGAGTTTAGTACCAATGGTTGTAGAACAAACAAGTAGGGGAGAACGTTCCTATGATATATTTTCAAGACTGTTAAAAGATAGAATAATTATGTTAAGTGGAGAAATAAATGATGATACTGCTAATTTAATAGTAGCGCAGTTAATATTTTTAGAAAGTGAAGATCCAGATAAGGATATTTATTTATATATAAATAGTCCAGGTGGATCAATAACTTCAGGAATGGCAATTTATGATACTATGCAATATATTAAATGTGACGTATCAACAATATGTATTGGTATGGCAGCTTCTATGGCATCATTTTTATTAATGGCTGGCACTAAAGGAAAGAGATCTGCTCTTCCAAATGCTGAAGTGATGATACATCAGCCATTAGGTGGATTTCAAGGTCAAGCAACTGATATTCAAATCCATGCTAAAAGAATATTAAAGATGAAAGAAAAATTTAATAGAATATATAGTGAAGTTACTGGTAATCCTATAGAAATGATAAATGCTGATGTTGAAAGAGATAATTTCATGAGTGCAGATGAAGCTAAAGCTTATGGTTTAGTAGATGAAGTAATAGCAACACACAAAATAGAAAAGAAAAAATAAAATAAAATTTTAATCTATACGTTTTAAGTGAGGTGAGTATATGGCTAAATATGATGAAAAGAAACAGTTGAAGTGTTCATTCTGTGGTAAAACTCAAGAACAAGTGAAAAGATTAATTGCAGGCCCAGGAGTATATATTTGTGATGAGTGTATTGATTTATGTTCTGAAATTATAGCAGATGAATTCCAAGAAACTGTTGACTTTGATCCAAAAAGTATCCCAAAACCAAGTGAAATTAAAGAATATTTAGATTCTTATGTTATTGGGCAAGAAAGAGCAAAAAAATCTTTATCAGTAGCAGTATATAATCATTATAAAAGAATTAATACAAATAAGGAAGATATAGACGTTGAATTGTCTAAAAGTAATATTTTACTACTCGGACCAACTGGTTCAGGTAAGACATTACTTGCTCAAACTTTAGCAAAATTCTTAAATGTACCTTTTGCAATAGCTGATGCAACAACATTAACAGAAGCAGGGTATGTTGGTGAAGATGTTGAAAATATTCTTCTTAAATTAATTCAAAATGCAGATTATGATGTAGAAAAAGCTGAAAGAGGAATAATTTATATAGATGAAATAGATAAGATTGCAAGAAAATCTGAAAATCCATCTATTACTCGTGATGTATCAGGAGAAGGTGTACAACAAGCTCTACTAAAAATATTAGAGGGAACTGTTGCATCGGTTCCACCACAAGGTGGAAGAAAACATCCACATCAAGAATTTATCCAAATAAATACATCTAATATATTATTTATTTGTGGTGGAGCCTTTGATGGAGTTGATAAAATAATTGAAAATAGAACAACAAAGAGTTCTATGGGATTTGGAGCACAAATTAAGTCTAAACATGAAAAAGATATTGGAAGCTTGCTTAAGGAAATTATGCCAGCCGATTTATTAAAATTTGGTTTAATTCCAGAATTCGTTGGAAGACTTCCAATACTTGTTACATTAGAATCTTTAGATCAAGATGCTTTAATTAAAATTTTAACTGAACCAAAAAATGCTCTTGTAAAACAATATAAGAAGTTATTTGAGCTAGATGATGTTAAGTTAGACTTTAATGAAAAATCTTTAGTTGCAATAGCAGAAGAAGCTATTACTAGACAAACAGGAGCTAGAGGATTAAGAGCTATCATAGAAGATATAATGAATGAAGTAATGTATGAGATACCTTCTGATAAGACAATAACTAAGGTTATAATAACTGAAGAAGCTATTAAAGAGAAGAAAGAACCTACAATTGAAAGATTGGAAGATGGAAAGATTAGACCTACTTTAGTAAAAGCTAGAGTGAAAAAGGATATAGAAACTGCTTAGATTATTAGCAGATGAAAGAAAATAACAAGTCAAACATATGACTTGTTATTTTTTTTTATTTTTTTATGAATTGAGAATAAATTTGTAATCATAAGCAAATAATAGTAATACTAAAAGTAGAAGGAGGAAGAGTATATTTACAATAATAAAAATAAAATTTTGAATAAGTACTTAATATATTATTACTTGTAAATATATTTCAATAATATGACGAATGTATTAGTGATTTTGCAAATACTAGTTTTAATTCTCATGGTTTATGTAATGTTTAATTCAATGAATAAACCACAAAAAAGCAAGAATATTGTAATTGATAGAGAAAATACAAAAGAATTAAATAAGTTGAATAAACTCAGGGAAATAAGTTTAACAGAACCTTTAGCAGAAAAGAGTAGACCAAAAGCTTTTGAAGAAATAATAGGTCAAGAAAAAGGTATAAAAGCATTAAAAGCTGCATTATGTGGTCCAAATCCACAGCACGTTATTATTTATGGACCACCAGGAGTAGGTAAAACAGCAGCCGCGAGGTTAGTATTAGAAGAAGCTAGAAAATCAAAATTATCACCTTTTGCAGAAAAATCAAAATTTGTTGAATTAGATGCAACTACTTTAAGATTTGATGAAAGAGGAATTGCTGATCCACTTATAGGATCTGTGCATGATCCAATATATCAAGGAGCAGGTTCACTTGGGATAGCAGGAATTCCTCAGCCTAAAGCAGGTGCGGTTACTAAAGCTCACGGAGGTCTCTTATTTCTAGATGAAATTGGTGAACTCCATCCAATTGAATTAAATAAACTTTTAAAAGTATTAGAAGATAGAAAAGTATTTTTGGATAGCTCATATTATAGCTCTGAAGATAGTAATATGCCTAAATACATAAAGGAAATATTTGACAATGGACTTCCGGCAGATTTTAGGCTAATAGGAGCTACAACGAAATCTCCACAAGATATAATACCAGCCATAAGATCAAGGTGTGTTGAAATATTTTTTAGAGCTTTATTGCCTGAAGAAATAAAGATTATTGCTATAAATTCTGTTAGAAAGGTTGGATTAAAAATTATACAAGATGGTGTTGAAGAAGTAAGTAAGTATTGTACTAATGGTAGAGAAGTAATAAATTTAATACAACTAGCTTCTGGTATTGCAATTAATGAAGATAGAAAAGAAATAACATTGGAAGATATTAAGTGGGTATTAGAGAATGGTCAATATAATAAGATAATATCCAATAAAATTCCATCTAAATCAAAAATCGGAGTTGTTAATGGATTAGCAGTATATGGTGCCAATATAGGAATGTTAATGCCTCTTGAAGTTAGCTGCAAAAAAGTTAATGAAAGAAGAGGAGAACTTAAAATAACAGGAATAGTTGAAGCTGAAGAAATAACTAATAATAATAAGAAAATTAAAATGAAAAGTACAGCTTTCTCATCAGTACAAAACGTATTAACTGCTTTGGATAATGTATTTGACTTATGTACTGATAAATATGATATACATGTAAATATACCAGGGGGGATGCCTGTTGATGGACCGTCAGCAGGAATAAGCATTGCAACAGCTATATATAGTGCAATAACTAAACAAAAAGTAAATAGGCTTGTTGCTATGACTGGAGAAATAAGTATACTCGGATCTGTAAAAGCTATAGGTGGGGTGAAAGCAAAGATATCGGCAGCTTTTAAAGGTGGCTCACAAATAGTTATTATTCCAGAAGAAAATTATGATGAGTCACTAAATGATATATGTGAAATAAATATAGTTCCAGTAACAAACATCAGAGAAGTGATTAAAGTTGCTATAGAAGATAATAATGTTATTAGTGAAAATGATAGAGAGATATTATCAGCTGAAGGTAATAACATTTTAAAAAATTAAAGGGATTGTTTAAAAATTAGTAAATTAGATTAGACTTTGAAATGATTAGAAAACATATATTAAATGAACAATGCATAATTTGAAAGTAATTGTCTATTTGGATTTTTATTTCACACCTTTTCTTTTTAATATTAATATATATATGTTACAATAGATAAACTAAAAAACTTAGTTTATCTATTGTAATTGATTAATAAAAACCTATTCTAATAAGTTTTAAAGTAAAAATGGTTTTAATTTGCTTAAATTGTAAAAACTATGTTATAATAACAAGTTTTTTATATGAAGAATCATTGAAAAAATTATTTATTATGTGTATACTAGATAGGGCACATTCAAATAAGATAATGTGATTATGATATGGGGGGAAATAGTAAAATGAAAAAGTCATATATAATTCCACTAATTCCTTTAAGAGGATTAACTGTTTTTCCTAATGTAGTGGTACATTTTGATGTGGGAAGAGAAAAATCTACAGCAGCAATTGAACAAGCTATGTTAGATGGACAAGAAATTTTTCTTGTAGGTCAAAAAAATTCTGTGGTAGAAGAACCAAATCAAGATGAACTTTATTCAATTGGAACTATATGCAAAATAAAGCAAATATTGAAAATGTCAGATAATACTATTAGAGTTCTCGTAGAAGGTCAAGAACGAGGAGAAATAGTTAAGTATATAGAGGATGAAGCAGACTATATAAAGGTTTCAGTACAAAAATTAGGTAATAAAGTAGTTAAGAATGAAGAAATAGATGCTTATATTAACTATTTAGATAAAGAATTTATAAAATTATTGAAGCTTAGTGAGGAAAATTATGAAGAAATTATTAAACTAATAAATTTCTCAGAAGAACCAAGTAAATTTGTAGATATGGTGGCTTCGTTTTCGATTACTGAAGAAAAGTTAAAGCAAGAGATATTAGAAACTGTTGACCTGAAAAAAAGAATAGAGAAAGTTTTAGAAAGAATTAAAATAGAAATCTCTATAGCTAAGATACAAAAAAAGATTGCAAATAAAGTAAAGAACACTGTTGCAAAGGAACAAAATGACTATTATTTAAGAGAACAGATAAAGGCAATTCAAGAGGAATTAGGCGAGGATGATGAAGAAAAGAAAGAAATAGCAAAATATGAAGATAGAATTGAGAAAGCAAAGCTTATTAAGGAAGTTAAAGATAAGGTTAGTTATGAATTATCAAGACTGAAAAATATGAGTGCTACATCGTCTGAAGGGAATGTTATTAAAGCCTATTTAGATTGGGTATTAGACATTTCTTGGAGCAAGCATACCAAGGAAAGCATTGATGTTAATAAAGCGAGGAAAATTTTAGATGATGAGCATTATGGGCTAGAAGATGTTAAGGACAGAATTATAGAGTATTTAGCTGTAAAGCAATTTAGTAAATCTCAAAAGGGTCCAATTTTATGTTTAGTTGGTCCTCCTGGTGTCGGAAAAACATCTATAGCAAAATCTATAGCTCATGCCATTAATAGAAACTATACGAGAATATCTCTTGGTGGAATGAAAGATGAAGCTGAAATTAGAGGACATAGGAAGACTTATGTTGGTGCTATTCCAGGAAGAATTGTTTATGCAATGAAGGAAGCAAAATCTATGAATCCACTTATGCTTTTTGATGAAATAGATAAAGTTAACTCGAATTATAAGGGTGATCCATCTGATGCGCTATTAGAAATATTGGATAGTGAACAAAATAAGGATTTCAGAGATAGTTACTTGGAAGTACCAATGAACCTATCAAAGGTTTTATTTATAGCAACTGCAAATACGCTAGAAACTATACCAAGACCACTTTTAGATAGAATGGAAATTATTGAGGTATCTGGCTATACTTATGAAGAAAAGTTTAATATAGCTAAAAATCATTTGGTAACTAAGCTATTTAAAGAATTAGATATGCCAACTGATAAGATTAAAATAGAGGATTCTGCTATTAGAGAAGTTATAGAAGGATATACAAGAGAATCTGGAGTGCGTGGATTAGAAAGAAAGTTAAGTTCACTTATAAGAAAAGCATTAGCCGAAATGTTAAAGCAAGGAGAAAAGGAATTTAATATAACTAATGATAAAATTGAAGCCTTATTAGGTAAGAGAATTTTTGACTTTGATAAAATTGATAAGGTAGACAAGGTTGGCGTAGTAACGGGAATGGCATGGACAGCCTATGGTGGAGATACTCTTCCTATAGAAGCTATGGTTATGGCAGGTACGGGCAAATTAGAGCTTACAGGTAAGCTTGGGCAAGTTATGCAAGAATCTGCAAAGACGGCTTATAGTTATGTTAGAGCTAATGCTGCTAAATTTGGAATTGATGAAGCTTTTTATAAAGAAAAAGATATTCACATACATGCACCAGAAGGTGCAGTATCCAAAGATGGTCCATCAGCAGGTGTTACAATGGTAACGGCACTTGTATCTGCACTATCAGGTAAAAAGGTTAAACATAATGTAGCTATGACAGGAGAAGTTACATTGACAGGAAGAGTACTTCCTATCGGAGGATTGAAGGAAAAATCTTTAGCTGCATTTAGAGCTGGAGTAGATACTATAATAATTCCAAAGGATAATGAGAAAGATATAGAAAAGATACCAAATTCAATTAGGAATAGTTTGAATATTATTTCTGCTAAAGAAGTAAATGAGGTATTAAAAAATGCGTTAATTGGAGAGGATACAAATGAGAATTAAACAATCAGAATTTATTACCTCAGCAGTAAAAAGAGAACAATATCCCTTAGATAATAGAGTGGAAGTTGCTTTTGTTGGAAGATCTAATGTAGGAAAAAGTTCAATAATAAATTCATTAACAAACAGAAAAAAATTAGCAAAAGTTAGTCAAACTCCAGGAAAAACAAGATTAGTTAACTTTTTTCTTATAAATAATGATTTTTATTTAGTTGATTTACCTGGATATGGATATGCAAAGGTATCAAAATCAGAAAAAGGCAGTTGGGGAAAAACCGTTGAGACATATTTAACAGATAGAGAACAATTGAAGAGAGTTGTTTTACTTGTAGATTCAAGACATAAACCAACAGGCGACGATATAATTATGAATGAATGGTTTAAGCATTTTGGATATAATGTTGTTATTGTTGCAACTAAAAGTGATAAGCTTACAAAAAATGAGCTGAAAAAGAGTGAAAATGTAATAAAAGAAACATTAAAATTAAGTACAGAGGACAAGTTATACTTTTTTTCATCTTTAAATAGAAATGGAAGCGATGAGCTTATTAATAATCTTTTCTTAGAATTTGCAACTGATTTAGATTAAATCATATAAAAATATAATTTAATATTAATAATTCCTTATGATTTATTTTACTTAAACGTCAATATATTAAAAGTAATATAAGGTACCCCCTCAAATTTTGAAATTTGTAGGGGGTACTTTTATATTCCTAAAATTATATTTGTAATCTAGTTATAATAAATGTGTCAAAAATTCTGAATGCGAATAATATATAATATAAAAAAGAAAAAAATATTTCCAAGGAGGAATAAATATGGAGATGAATGATATCCTAAATGGTTTAAATTCATGCGATGATGATTGTTCTGATTCAATGTCTGACAGTTGTAGTTGTGGACCAAGCTTCGGAGGATCAGGAAGTGGATGTTTTCCAGGAGGTTTTGGACAAGGAGCTACTGGTGGATGCGGATTTGGAAGCTGGATTTGGATCTTATTAATTTTGTTTTATTGTGGTTGTGGAAAAGGTAATTATGGAAGAGGCGGTAATGAGTGTTGCTGTCATGAAAAGAAAGATAATTGCTGTTGTAACAAAGGAAGCTATGGTGGTGGAATGCTAAGCAACTGTTCATCATACTTGTTCTTGTTAGTAATATTATTCCTTTGCAATAGTGGTGGAAAATCTGGTTTAGGTGGATTCGGAGGCGGATCACCAATTGGCTGTGGAACTTGTTGTTAGTATCCAGAATTTTTAGGAAGGAGAGATAAATATGTCTAAGAAGAATAAATGTTGTTGCGAAAAGAAACATGATGATTGCTGTTGTCACGATTCAATGTCTAGTAGTTCTGGACTATTCGGAGGCGGTGGCTGTACACCAATCCTATTTCTACTAATAGCATGTGGATCAGGATTGTTAAATTGTAATAAATCATATTTAATTATTTTACTATTCCTATTATGTGGCGGAAGTTTTTCTAAATTTTTAGGTTCTGGAAATCAAGAATCTAATTGTTGCTGTTAGGATAGTTGATAGAGGGCTTTATAAGCCCTCTAAAAAAATGCTTAAAAATATAAACATTTTTACATATACAAACATATATTGAAATGAGGCAAATTATAAGTGAGAGGATTAAAAAATGGCTAAGCATAAACATAGGCAACAAGATTCAAAAATAAATGATAGCAATACTAATAATGCTAATAATACTAATAATAGTAATAACAAAAGTATTCCTTTTGGCATAGATCCTATGCAATTAATGGGACTATTAGGTGGAAACTTTGATATGGGAAATATGGGTAATATGTTATCTTCATTGAATACAAATGGATTTAATTTGGGGAATATAGGTTCGTTAGCTAAAATGATGGGATTGAATTTAGATAATAATTTTTTAAAAGGAAATATGAATAACACAAATAATGATATTAATAAAAATATGAATTCAAATACTAGTCGCAGTATGAAAGCACATACTAACAATAATACTAGTTCTAAAAATAATACAAGTTCAAATGTTGAGAAAAATTATAAAAAGAGTACAAATGATATAAATGTTAGTGATAATGATGAAAATTTAAATTTTCTAATGGCATTAAAGAGTTATGTTCATCCTGATAGAATACAGTTCATAGATAAAATTATAGAAGCATATAAAAGTGGAGAATTTAAAGATATTTAAAAAAGTATGTATACAAAAGGAAAACATGTCAATAATATTAATGTAATAGAGAAAATATTCTTTTACAAACTTAATGAATTACAAGTTTTAATTCATTGAGTAACCCCTCATCCCCCTTTAGGCCGCATTATGCGGCCTTTAAAATTGTAACCAATACAGTTTTGCAGGTAAGCAGATTTTATATTATATATTGCATCATTGATTTGTCAATTTCTTTAATGTGCCTTATTTAATTTTTTGTATAACATTAATTTTATAAGAAGAAGCATCTTTTTCTAAATCGAGCAATAATATTAATTCAGTTTTATCATTTTCTTCACCTTTAAGTTTATTTTTTTCAAAAGATAATCGCCATCTTATAGAGGATGGTTCTCCAGAGTCAGTCCATTTATAATCATAAAAAAAAGCATTTTGAAAAGAATAAGAATAATTGTCTTTATCTAAATTCCAAAGTAAAGATAAATTCTCTTTATCAATTGAAGAGGTAAAAATATCGGGAATATCATCAAGTACATAAGGAATTTGAATTAGGTCTATAAAGTGTATTACAGAATCTAATGATGGAAGAGCTAAATTATCTTTACTAGTATCTAAAGGAGCATCATTAATGAGCATAAAACTATTCAATGAAGTAAAGCCTTCAGAAGATGAGATTGAATAACACTTAGGAGTTCTTGAATTTTTGCAATCTAGTATACCAAAAATGTTATTAGTACTTGAAAAAATCAAATCGAAATTCTTTTTATTCCAATGAAATACATAAGAAATACTTTTATTATTTTTTGAACCTTGAATTATTATTTCAGGGATATTATCTCTAGAGATATCATTAAGAAAAATTTTTGGTTCTAAGTGGTTATTAGGAGTAAAAAGGATTTTATCATCAATTTGATTAGAAAGATAGAAATTGTCATGTGAGCAATTTACAATGAAATCAATTTTATCTTGGGAATGTAATATTTGTAATATATCCTTTTTACTATCACCAGTTAAGTCAAATTGATTATTTTGAGAAATATTTATTGGTGAAATGGTTTCAATGGATTTGAATTTATTGGAGAAGAAATAAATGAGAGTTATAATTGAAAAGAGTAATCCTATACTAAAGGTTATATTTACTAAAGTTTTTTTCTTTAATATTAACATTTTCATTATGTATCACCTCACTAAATTATATGTTAATAGTTAGGTGCATATTAATCATATAGTAGTGATGAAATAAAAAAACTATAACTTTAAATAACCATGCACTAAAAAATACACTTATTTAAAGTTATAGTTTTAATATATTATTTATTGACAATCAGGACAATAGCCATAAAAATAAACTTTATTGGAGATAATTTTATAATCAGTATGTTCATCTGCTGAGGAATTGAGATTATCTAGAGATAAATCTTTAAAATCATCAACTTTGCCACAGCCTAAACATTGCACATGAGGATGCGATAAAGAGTTTCCATCATATCTAAAATTACCTTCACCAACGTTTATCTCTTGAATCAAACCTACATCTACTAAGGTTTTTAATGCTTTGTAAACTGTAGCTAAGCTCATAGTTGGATATTGAATGTGAATGTCTGTATAAATAATATCTGCTGATGGATGGGAAGTTGTATTAAGCAGATAATTATATACTGCAAGTCTTTGAGGGGTTAATTTTAGTTTTTTTTCTTTGAAAATTGGAGCTATTATATCCATTTTGAAATACCTCACTTATAATGATTTATCTACAAATTATAACATAAATATAAATAAGTAGTCAATGAAATTAATTAATGTTATTTGATGATAATTATTATCTTTGATATTAAAAATTTTTCTACTTTTAATAAAAATATATTGTATAGTAAACAAAAGTCTGTTAAAATATAAACAAAAGCTAGTATGTTAATTAATTAACATACTAGCTGAAGTATAGTAGTATCTAAGTAATTACAATTTAAATGAAGAAATATTAATTTTTATTACAGACTTCAAATTAGATAGTAGCCTATGATAAAAATACATAAAAACTAAGGGGGCGTATTTTTGTGGGGAAGTATAAAGTTGGAGATGAACTTATAATAGTAAATGATCCAAATGAAGACATTACTAAGTTAAAAGAACTAACAAAATTAAGTGTTGAGGATGGTTTTGCTCAGATATCTTTGGGAATAAAGATATTAGATGTAGAATATAATGAGCCAAATATAACATTAACTAATAAAAACATTAAAGGTGAAAAAAATAAAGTCTTTTCAGAATGTAAGGATATAGAAAACTTTGACAAAGAAAAGGTTTTGGAAAAAGCATTACTTAGAGCTTTTCAAAATGAACTCATAAATATTTCTGTGTTAAAAAACAATTGAAAATGTTAAGTTGTAATAAGGATATTGTATTTTAATACAATATATGTTAAACTAAAGTTAAGACATGAATGTTAAATTATTAACATATTATATAAATAACATTAATATGTTAGCAATTTCATGAAAAAGATAATAATTTTTATTACAGACTTTAAAGTACATAGTGTATAATAAAAACACAAATAGAAACAATAAGGAGGCATATTTTTGTGGGAAAATATAAAGTTGGAGATGAATTAATACTAGTAAATGATCCAAATAAAGACAATGCTAAACTAAAGGAACTTACACAATTAACAGTTGAAGGTGATTTTGCTCAAATATCTTGGGGAATAAAGATATTAGAAGTGGAATATGATAAGCCTAATGTAACACTAACTTATAAAAATGCTAATGGTCAAAAAAATAAAGTCTTTTCAGAATGTAAGGATATAGAAAATTTTGATAAAGAGAAAGTTTTAGAAAAAGCATTACTTAGAGCTTTTCAAAATGAATTAATAAATATTTCTGTTTTTAAAAACAATTATTAAAGATAATTAGGACATGTTAAGAAAGAGTAACTTTAATTTAAGGAACTCTTTTATTTTTTTGAAATTTCACAATAATTATTATAAAATCTTTACTTTCTGTAATATATGTAATATAATGGGTTAATAAATTGAGATGCTTATCTTAAGGTTAGTATTAGTAATGCTACTACTCATTTGAGTAGTAGCTAACGGCTACACAACCTTGCAGATAAATTCTTCTAAACTTTAGGTACTATGAGAACTCTATCTGAAGCTAAGAATCATTTTATGAATTATGAGAGATATGAAAAGGATGGCGGGTTTTATGAGTAGGTGTCCATTTTGGTCAACAGTAAGAGAAAAGGTTCAATGTTATGAGGAATGTCCTATGCTAATTGTGGAATCATCAGAAGGAAAAAATGGTGAACATTGTATTTTTCAACAGTGCACAGATGCAAGTAGTATAAATTTTAGTGATATTATAAAAGAAGATTATAGTTTCCTTAATTTATCTATGTACGAAGATGAGAAAGTTTCAAATAGTAACTACTAAAAACAGTTAATAGAGATTAGAATACATGGTATATTCTAATCTCTATTAATTTCTTTATGTATAAAGGAAACTCGACTCACAGACCTTAGCTGAGCACGTGATTCACACCAAATATAGTTAACTAAGTTCGAATAACCAAATGTAAAATGCTCAAAGAGAAAGTTCTGCTACCCAAATATAAAAGCTCTAAAGAGAAAGGGGCTGTTGCAAAACTAACGTAGTTAGTTTTGTGGCAGCTCATTTTTTTATAAAAAAATAAAAAATGTGAATTCAAAAGAATTCACATTTTTAGTATAATTAAATTATGTTAAAAACCAAATTATACAATAAAAATTATAATCAATTTAATGATAATTATCAACTTATATTACCATTAAATTTAGAAAACTTAATACCAGAAGATGATTCAGTCCGCTTGCTAAGCCATATATTGGAGGGATTAAATTATACAAAGTTGTATCAGGCGTACTCTTCCGTTGGAAGAAAACCGGCAGTGGAACCAAAAATCATGTTCAAAATAGTATCGTATGCTTATTCTCAAAATGTTTATTCTAGTAGAAAAATAGAGAAAGCATGCAAAAGAGATATAAATTTCAAGTGGCTACTTCAAGGTTATAAAGCACCTGATCATGCTACCATTAGTAGATTCCGTAAAGAATATCTTTCAAATGAAGTAATTGAAGATTTATTTTATCAACAAGTTAAATATCTAGCAGCTCAAAAGGAAATATTATTTGAAAATGTATTTATTGATGGTACTAAAATCGAAGCGAATGCCAATCGTTATACTTTTGTTTGGAAGAAATCCATTTATAAAAATGAGGAAAAAATGTTTGATAAGATTCTTACTCTTGCTGAAAATATCAATCTTGAAGAATCGAGAGACTTTATTGTTAAAAAAGAAACATTGATATATGATATTGATAAAATTCTCGAATGGCTTTTATATGAAAAAGACAAAAGAAACATAGAGTTTGTTCACGGTATTGGTAAAAGAAAAACTGCAATTCAGAAATGGATAGAGCAACTATTTGAATATAAAGAAAGACAAGAAAAATATAATTTCAGTAAAAACATATTATCAAAAAGAAATAGTTATTCTAAAACTGATACAGATGCAACTTTTATGCGTATGAAAGATGACCATATGAGAAATGGTCAATTGAAACCTGCATATAATGCACAAATCGCAGTTGAAAGTGAATACGTAACCGGGGTCGGAATATTTGATGATAGAAATGATATAGCAACATTAATACCTATGCTTAATAATATGCAAGAAAAAATTGGGTATAAATATCTTAATGTAATTGCAGATTCTGGTTACGAAAGTGAGGAGAACTATTTATTTTTAGAATCTAACAATCAAACTCCGTATATAAAACCACAAACTTATGAAAAGTGGAAAAAAAGAAGTTTTAAAAATGATATTAGTAAACGTGAAAACATGAAATATGATGCAGAATCAGATTTATATATTTGCCATAATGGTAGAAAGTTGATTCCGACCTCTATTATTAATAGAAAATCCGCCAGTGGATACAAATCAGAGGCTACTATCTATGAGTGTGAAAGTTGTGATAACTGTGCTCATAAATCGAAGTGCACGAAAGCAAAAGGAAATAGAAAGATGCAAGTTTCAAAAACTTTTGTGGAAAAGCGTGAAATATCTTATAGAAATATCACAACTGAATTTGGAACTAAATTAAGAATGAACAGATCTATTCAGGTCGAAGGAGCATTTGGAGTTCTAAAAAGTGATTATGAATTCAATAGATTTTTAACACGTGGAAAAAATAGTGTTAAAACTGAATTTATTTTGCTTTGTTTTGGCTACAACATTAACAAATTGCATTCAAAAATACAAAATGAAAGAACCCAAAATCATCTTCATGAATTAAAATCTACTGCCTAATTATGGAATAAAATAAGTAGGCTTATTTGAGTGCGCTTGAAATTCAGAAATCTCCCCAAAATTGATTTGATATTTCAATTTTGGGGAGATTTCTTTCTTTAAATCGAAAAGGAGCATCGCTCTTGATCGAAAATCAATCATTTTGCGACACTCCCTTTTTGGAGCATCACTTTTCGATTCTTAGTTATAATTAATCTTGTGCGTCATATGAATCTGTAAATTTATGAAGTAAAGATTGCTTTAAAGACCATAAATTTTGTGATAAATCAACATAATAAGTATGAGGATTTTCAAACCTAAGGACTTCAGACCATAGTTTATCAACTTCAATTTTTGAAAATTCTTTGATATCTAAAACACTAGGAGATTCATATATACATTCACCACTTTTAAAGATTTGTACTTGAAGGTCTTTAGTATAATAATTTTTAATTTTTTTTCTCTTCCATGTATGAACTGGATTGAATAAGACTAAAGGTTCAGCTTCATTAATATTTTCATCTCTTAAAGCAATCAAATCAGCTAATGCCTTATGGGAAGTTTTATCAAAAATTCTTATTATCTTTTTAAACCCAGGGTTAGTTATTTTTTCTTCATTTTCACTTATTTTAATTTTTGGAACAATTTCATTATTATTTTCTAATGCAACTAATTTATAAACACCGCCAAAAACTGGTTCAGATCTTGCAGTTATAAGTCTTTCACCAACACCAAAAGAATCGATACTAGCACCTTGCTCTAAAACATCTTTTATAATATGTTCGTCAAGGGAGTTTGAAATAACTATTTTACAATCCTCATATCCAGCTTTATCTAACATTTCTCTACATTTAGTTGTTAAATAAGTAATATCACCAGAATCTATTCTGATACCCTTAGGTCTTTTGCCTAGTGGCTTTAAAACTTCATCAAATACTCTTATTGCATTTGGAATACCTGATTTCACAACGTTATAAGTATCGATGAGAAGTACACAGTCATTTGGATAGATTTCTGCCCAAGATTTAAAGGCATCATATTCAGTATCATATAATTGAACCCAACTATGAGCCATAGTACCTATAGCAGGAATATTAAACATTCTATCTGACATAGTACAAGCAGTTGAGCTACAGCCACCAATGATAGCTGCTCTAGCACCATAAATGGCACCGTCATATCCTTGAGCACGTCTTGAACCAAATTCCATTACAGGGCGTCCTTCAGCAGCTCTACATATTCTACTAGCTTTTGTTGCAATTAATGTTTGATGATTTATAGTTAAAAGAATCATTGTCTCAATAAATTGTGCTTGAATTACTGGACCACGAACAGTTACAAGTGGTTCATTTGGAAATACTGGATTTCCTTCTGGAACTGCCCAAACATCACAAGTGAATTCAAAGTTCTTTAGATATTCAAGAAATTCTTCAGAAAAGGTATTTTTACTTCTTAAATAAGTAATATCATTATCAGTGAATTTTAGAGCTTGTAGATATTCTATTAATTGCTCAACACCAGCCATTATACAATATCCACCTTCATCAGGAATTCTTCTGAAGAACATGTCAAAATAAGCTATTTTGTTTTGAAGTCCTTTATCAAAATAACCATTACCCATAGTTAATTCGTAAAAATCAACTAGCATTGTTAAGTTTCTTTCATTTTTTACATTGAAACTAGATTTATTATTCATAATAATCTCCTTTGAATAAAATAGAAAAATAATTTCTCTTTAATAATTGTTATATAATTTCATTATAAATAAAAACATATAAAACTATTGTACATCTATAATTCTTTGATTACAATATAGTTGCGTATAACTTAATTTTAGACATATATGAATTTAAAATAAATACCCATAGTGAAAACATACTTATGCATAAATCCACCCAAATAAGGGGGCATGCATTTGTTCTAAAAATTATTAATAATCCTTGGAATGCAAAGATAGTTCTAAAAATAGTGATTATGGTTATAATTTAAGGTGGATATAGATAATTTAAAGATAAATAAGAAAGAAGTTACATTCAATAAATGTAAAAACTAGTATAATAAAAATGAAGATAAGTCAAAAGAAAGAAGGATTCAGATAGTGGGATACAATCTTGACAAATACCAGATGAGTGCAGTTAAGGCAGAAGAAAAAAATGCGTTGATAGTAGCAGCACCGGGTTCTGGAAAAACAACGGTTATAATAAATAAAGTTAATCACTTAGTAGAAAATAAAAAAGTTCCAAATGGGAATATAATAGTAATCACTTTTACCAAAGCAGCAGCTCTAAATATGAAAAAGAGATATCAAGATGCTTTTAATAAAAATACGTCTCCATTCTTTGGGACATTCCATGGATTATTTTATAAGATACTTTTGAGATGTGGGGAGAGCATAGATATAATAGAAGGTGGTATTGCTCATAAAATAGTTAGCAATGTTTTAAGTAAATATTTTGATGAAGTTAATGAAGATAAAATAAAAGAGGCAATAAATAATATTTCTTTATATAAAACTTCTAGAGCTTCTTTAAGCGAATTCAAACCAACCCTTACAAAAGAAATATTTGAGGAAGCCTTAGAAAAATATGAGGGGTATAAAAAAGAACATAATAAAAGAGATTTTGATGATTTAGCTATAGATGTATTGGAATTACTTAAAAAAGATGAAAACATGCTTTTGTCATATAGGAAATTATTTAAATATGTATTAGTAGATGAATTTCAAGATTGTGATGAAATGCAAATTGACTTTTTGAAATTATTAAATGATGGAGAAGATAATAGTCTTTTTGCTGTAGGCGATGAAGATCAATGTATTTATTCATTTAGAGGTTCAAAGCCAGAGTATATGGTTGATTTTGATAAGATATATAAGGGCGGTAAAAAATATTACTTATCAATTAATTATAGAAGCAAAATGAATATAGTTGATAAATCAAAGGATGTAATAAGCTTTAATAAAAAAAGAAACAATAAGGAAATAAACTGGAACAAAGAGAATGAGGGCATCATTAAATGGTTTAGTCCATATAATGAAAAAATGCAGGCTGAAAGCTTAACTGATATAATATCGGAAAACAAAAAACTAGGGGTATCTTATGAAGACAATGCAGTATTATATAGAACAAATATGGAGTCTATGACGATGATAGACGTTTTAACAAAAAGAAAGATTCCATTTACATTATTAGATAGGGAATATAATTTCTTTGAACATTTTATATGTAGAGATTTAATTGCATATTTGAAATTATCAATTAATCAATTTGATTTTAATAGTTTTTTGCAAATAATAAATAAACCTTTTAGATATATAAGTAAGAGTAACATTGCATATATAAAAAATTATGTACAAGAAGAAAATCCATTTACTATATTAATGAATAAACAAGATACACCACCTTTCCAAAAGAAAAAACTTGATGACTTAAGGAAAGATATTAATTACTTAAATAAGATTTCATTGTCATCTGCAATTGCATATATAGTTATGGATTTGGGGTATATAGATCATTTAAAAGGATATGCTCAAAAGTTTAACCAAAGTATAGAGGATTTTGAAGATATAATAGAAGAATTTAAATTATCAGCAGAAGGCTTTAAAACTATTTTTGAATTTTTGCAACATATAGAAGAAATAAAACAAACTATAGCAGAGAGCAAGAAAAAAACAAACAGAGAAGGCGTTATATTAAGTACTATACATGGAGTGAAAGGCATGGAGTTTAAAAATGTATATGTTATTAATTGCGTAGAAGAAACAATACCTCATGCATCTAGTATAAAAGAAAACATAGAAGAGGAAAGAAGATTATTTTATGTTGGTATAACGCGAGCAATAGACGAGCTCTATTTATTTTCTCCAAGGAATAGGAAAGGTCAGTTTAAGGATGTTTCTAGGTTTATTGTTGAAGGAAAGTTAAATGATATGCCAGTGGAGACTTTTGGTTATGAAGAGGGAGATAGGGTAGCGCATAAGACTTATGGTATTGGGGAGATTGAAGAACTGAAGGATGATAAGATAACAATAAGTTTTGATAATACTATTAGGAGTTTCTCTTTGAAGGTTTTGCTTGATAATAGTCTAATTGAGAAGATATAGTAGGACGTTTCAAGAGGATTTGTAAGGGTAATTTAATTAAATGAAAGTGTGTTCGTTCCATACCTGTAAATAGTTAATTTTTGATATAGAGGATGGAATGATTAGTATGGCAAAATTACGATTGAAAACACTGAAAATTAACAATAATTCAAGTGAAATAATAGAGGAATGTTATAGTGAATACATGGATTATTGTAAGTCTATAGGGCTAAGACAGGCGACTTTAGTTAGTAAGCAAAGATTTTATAAGTATGAATTATTAAAGCATGTATCAGCAGAAGATGAAATTAATATTATCACTCAAAAAAAGGTAGAGGGATGGATTAATTCTATGATTGATTATGGGTATAAGGGAAATACCTATCAAACATTTGTAATTAAATTAAAAGCATTTCTTACTTATTGCTTTACAAGAGAGTATTTAAAAGAATATGAAATTAAGATTCCAACCGTTGTTTTAGAGAAAAAAGAAATATATACTGAGGATGAACTTAAAAAGCTTTTAAAAAAACCAGATTTAGATACTTGTGTTGTGGGGGACTATAGGTCATTTGCAACAGTATCATTCTTAGTCGGTGCAGGATGCAGAAGTGAAACATTATTAAATATAAAAGTAAAAGATATTAATTTTGAAGAAGAAATGATATTATTTGCACATATGAAAACAAAAAGACAGGCGAATATACCGTTGTCAAAATCTCTAAAACTAATACTGAAAGATTATATTGAGACAATGAATTTGAAAGACGGTGATATATTATTTCCTAAATTAGATGGGACTAAAATGAGTTATGATACTTTACATCAAAATTTTGTGAACTATTTCAAACACTGTAAGGTAAAAATGAGAGGAATAAATACATTCAGAAACACATTTGCGACTATGTTTATCAGAAATGGTGGGGATATTTATAGACTGAAATTGCTCCTCAACCACAGTAATATAAAAACCACTGAAAGGTATGTAAACTTATTGCCGATAGATTTTAAAGATGATTTATTACAATATAATCCATTGGATGTTTTAAATAAGAATAAAAAAGATGAAAAAATGAAAATTAGAAAGAAATAGTAAAATTAATATATATTATAAAGGGCATATACAGAGCAGTATGTGTCCTTTTTTGTTCTATATAGTTTTTGTATCACAACATTATAAATCTTAGTGAAATATTTGATTTTATGTTAAAATAAGTTGAACTAAACTTAAAGATTAGGAGTTAATAGATGGGGATATTTAATTTAATAACAGGTAAACAAAAACTAATTGATGAATTAAAGGACGGGGAATTAGTTGTAAAAGATTTAGAAAAACAAATTAGAAGTCTACACAATAAAAATGAAGATAAGAATAATGAAATTGTGAAGCTAAAAAAAATTTTGGAGAAAAATGATACAACTATTAAGGGAATTGAAAAACTGCTATATGAAAAGGACGCGAAACTTAATGAGATATTATTAAAAATAAAACTAAAGGAAGATGAAGAAAGGCGTAAAGAAGAGGAAAAGATAAAAAAAATTGAAGAAAAATCAAATAAATTTATCTTACCTAGTGATTCTGACCGTGAAGAATATGATGAGAATGATAAATATGAAGATATAATAATCAAAAGGTTAGAAAGAAAAAAGGGAAATCCTTTTAATGATGAACAGCGTTCCGCAATTAAGCATAAAGGTAATCATCTGAGAATTATTGCAGGTGCAGGAAGTGGCAAGACAGAAACAATTTGTAGTAAAGCTGTTTATTTAACTAAAGTAGAGAAAGTTTCTCCGGAAAGAATATGTATGATAACTTTTACTAGAAAAGCTGCTAATGAAATGAGAGATAGGATAGACGATATTTCAGATAGAAGTTGTAATAAGATGGTTATAGGTACGTTTAATAGTATTTTTCAAACTATTACTAAGGAAATGCTAGAGTTAGAGCAGTTTGATTTTTTAAAACCATATCTTATTTTGGGAAAATATGATGAAGAAAATAGTAATTCTAGATATAATACTTGTTTGAAGAATTTGATGATAAAGTATACTCTTTATAGCTTTCAGAATTTAGAAGGAAGTATAAAGAGTAAGTTAGAATATTGGTCAAGTATGGGATATTCCAATGAAAAGATTCGAGAGATTATTAAAAATCATTATGAAATAGATAAAAGCAAAAAATATAATACTGAAACAGAAGTAAGTTTAAGTGAAAGATTTTATAAAATGCTTTGTGAATTCGATGAAAATAGACGTAGCGGTAAAATATGTTTACTTACTGACCAAATATTAAACATGTATAAGATAACTAATTATATAGGAGAAAAAGAAGATTTAATTAGTAGCTATTTAGAGCATAAATTTGATTATATATTTATTGACGAATTTCAAGACACTAATGGAATGCAAATAGATATTATTAAAAAATTTATTCCTACACATAAATTTTCTAATACAAAGCTAATTATTGTAGGTGATGCTAATCAGGCGATTTATATGTTTAGGGGTTCTGACTCAAGCTATATTCAAAATTTTGATTCTATATATGAAGGGAAGTTAGATACAATCAATTTGCTTAAAAATTATAGATCAGTTCAAGATATAGTTGTAAAGGCAAATAATTTAATCACACATAATTATAGAAATAATAAGCCTACATATTCATTTGAAATGGATTCTTTTAATAAAAGCGAAGAGGTAAGTGTAGTTGTTAATCCAGTAGGGAGTAAGCGGGATGAAGTAAAGACTACTATTAGTAGAATAGTAAATGACATTGGAAAGAATAAACCATTTAAACCTAAAGGGTTAAGTGATGAAGAAAAAGAACTAGTTGAGGACAATGCTAATTTAAAAAGTCTAGATGATTATCCGAATTTTACGCAGAGCGTAATTTTATTTCGTTCAACTCATCAAGTTGTAGACTTAGTAAAAGAGTTTGAAGAAAGAAAAATTCCATATATTATTGAGAAAGATGTAGATACTTCTTTAGCAAATACTTATCCTTTTAAAACATATTTTCAAAATATATATGAATTAATTAAATCAAAACAATTTGAAGAAGATTGGAATAAATTTATGTTCTCTGTAGCTGAAAAAACTTTTATAAAGTCTGAAGCCTTAAAAAATGAAGATATAAAAAGGCAATATTATGAAAATAAAAATGGTAAATTATATGATATTGATCAATTAGTAACATTTATTAGTAGTAATCAATTGAAATTTAAACTTTCAGAAAAAGAAGAACAATGTATAAACAGTTATATAGAAATTGTAAGTGAAATATGCAAAGGTAAATTAGTAAAGACTATTGAACTTATTTCAATATTGATGAAATTTAGTAAAGAAAAACCCAATGCTGAGAAGTGGACAAATATAGAAACAGATGCTTTAGCTTACTTTAGTTTTAATGAAATAGTTAATGAGTATGAGCAGGTAAATAAAGATAATTCTAAGAAAAAGGAAAATGAAAATAAAAAGAAGTTATATGATAATGGAAATTTTAATGGAGTTTATTTCTTAACCATCCACAAAAGCAAGGGACTAGCTTTTGAAAATGTATTTATAGTAGGTTGTAGTGAAAATTCATTTCCTTCTCAAAGAGCTATACCAGAGGAAAGTATAAATATGACTTTATGTCAAGAAAAAGCTGAACCTCCAACAACAATAGAAGAAGAGCGTCGATTGATGTATGTAGCACTTACTAGGGCAAAGAAAAAAGCGTTTATAACGTGTCCACTAGATAATGGGAATATGCCATCTATATTCGTCGAAGAAATAAAAAAGAAGTTGATTTAGTAGGGAAGAGAAGAAATAGTAGTTCAAACTCAATTGAGCTACTTGAGTTAAATTAGTTTATAAAATTTTTGTATGTATTAGATTAAAACTACCTTAATGTGTCTATACTCAAAATAGCGAGGTGAGAACATGGTAGGATTAATATTAGGAAAATTAGTTGTAGAAAGCATAATATTAATATACATATTAATAATGTTATTTCAATTAATAAAAATATGGGCAAATAGTTAAAAGTTACGATTATTGAAAGAAAATCTGAAGATGCAATTGGTGTGTAGCCAATTTGCCATCATATTGCCTTTTAATGGCTTGCATTGTGAATGCTGATATTTGCTTTATATTTATTTAGTTGTAACTGTGAGGCAGTTAAGAGGGCTATATACACACTAAGCGAAGTTAACTTAATAAATATAATAATATCGGTTGAGGCGTTTTATAAATATTATATCAAATAAACAAGAACGACTTACTTAGGAATGTAAGCTGTTCTTGTGTGTTGAAAATTGTAAAAAGAGTAAATGATAATATATTTAACTACTTTACAAATATTATATCAAATTAAATAATACTAACTTTTTCTAAAGCTTTATTAAAATCTTCAACTGTAATATTTAGTTTATTAAGATTGATTTTACAACTAATTCCTTTAAGGATATTTTCTAAATCAATATTTCTTCTCATACAATTATAACCTGCTTCAGTTGCTATAAATGTAATATCTGCTCCAGATAATCCTACCAGTTTATACGAAAAAGTTTCTCTATCAAAAGTTTTATCGATAGGCATTTCTCTAATTACTTTATTTAAAATATCTAAACATCCCTTTTGATCGGGTTTCTCAATTTCAATTTTTAAATCGAAACGTCCAGATCTAAGCAACGCTTCATCTAGAATATCAATCCTATTTGTAGAGCCAATTACACATATATCCCCGTAATCTTCTACTCCATCCATTAATGATAAAAGCTGTGTTAAGAATTTAGCGTCAAATCTTTCTCTCTCGTCACCAGTTCTTTTTCTACCTACAGAATCTATTTCATCAAAATAAATTACACTCGGCTGTCTTTCCTTAGCTTCTTCAAAAATTTTTCTTAAATTCGATTCAGATAGTCCATGCCACATACTCATTAACTCAGAAGCTTTAATTGAAATAAAATGAGCATTGGTTTCATTTGCAATTGCTTTTGCTATGAGTGTCTTACCGCAACCAGGCTCTCCGTATAATAAAATACCTTTATGTGGCTTTATACCTAAATGTTTAAAAATTTGAGGTGCTTTTAGAGGCAATTCAACGCTTTCTCTAATTTCTTGTAGAACATTATCTATCCCACCAATATCAACAAAAGTCACTTTAGGTATATTTCGTTTCCTCTCCTCTGTTGTTTTAGTCTTTGTGATTTCATCCATGAGTTTATCTATAGAACTTTCGGAGGAGGACTCTTTTTCAATAGAAAAAATTTCATTTTGTTTTAGTATTTTTTCATTTTTTATCTCTAATGAATTTTGGATTTCAGTAGTTTTAATCACTTCTTTATTGGATTTTTCATCTGCATTATTTTCGTGTAGACTAATAAATATTTTATGTAAAAATTCAGGAACAATTGCTTCATCATTGTATGTAAGTTTTGTACCCTTAAATTGCAAAGCTTTATTTGCAATAAATAGAAATTTATGATAATAAGTATTGAAGTTTTTATCATTCAATTCTAGTTGGTTATATTTTATCTCTTTATTGGTCTCTATAAAGGTTGGTATATCTTTACATAATAGGATTGTGGCGGAGTAATCGGTGTTTCTACATTTCGGAAAAATCAATTTCGTGGTAAATTTAGTTGGTTTATTTGACATATATTGTTACCTCCATACAAGATTCCACCAACATCTTAGCATAAAAATTATTTTGAAATAAGACTTGTTTTTATTGCAGTAATAACACAGTCTTTATATGAAAGGATCGGTAACTACATAAAAAATACAAAAAGTTGAAATTTGATATCAATTAAACAATAAATAATAAAAGGTATATCACGGTTTGGAACCTAGTCTTATTTTGCACTCAACAAATATAAATTATTTGTTACTAAATATATATAATAGTATAATTATGTTATATGGGGAATTAGGGGGAGAATTATGAAGTGTAATAAGTGTGGATATGAAAATAATGATAAAGCGAAATTTTCTAACATATCAAAAAAGAAAAAGATAATAATAGGTGTATTGTTGATGATTGTCTTAATTGGATGTATAGGTGGGTATTTGCATTATGATAATTATAAATATCAAACAGGATATAATTTAACAGAAGATAAAAAACTAAGTAATATAAATAAGCAACTAACTAAAAACAATTATGAAGGAGCTGAAACATTAGTCGATAATTATTTTGCTGATAATTTGGATCTTCGTGATTTTTATATTATAAGAATCAAATTATGCCAAGTCAATCAAATTACTTCATTAAATGATTTAACAGAAGAACAGAAAAGAATTAGTATTAATGAACAACTAGCTAAACATAATTATGATGAAGCTATATCATTATTAGATAGCTATTTTCCTAATAATAGTGGTTATCTTAATAAAGTTAAAATGTGTAGAGATAAAAACTTCAGTTCATTAGATGGTGCTGAACAATTAATAGAAAAAAATGACCGTGAGACAAAACGTGAGGAAAAAGAAGCAAAGGATAAACAAGATGCAGAGTATAAAGAAAAGGCAGATATAGCAAACGAAATACTACGTAAGAATGAAGAAGAGATACGCAAGACTAAAGGCGTTAGTATTGGGATGACTAAAAGTGAAGTACTAGCTTCAAGTTGGGGAAAACCAAAAGATATTAATAAAACTACTACAAAATATGGGACTAATGAACAGTGGGTTTATAGTGGAAATAGATATTTATATTTTGATAATGGAATACTTACATCAATACAAAATTAATTTTTTAATTAAAAGATTACCATAGGTAGTCCTTTTTTGATACCTCAAACCAACCCCAAAAGTATTACTCTAATACTCGACCAAGCAACTAAGGTATAAAAACAATACTATATATTAACTACTATTATTTCTTATATTAATTACTATAAGTCTATATTAACTACAATTATATAAAGGCAATAAAAAAAGTAGATACTTAATAATTTAGGTATCTACTTTTTTTCAGCTTCATATTGTGGTTTTAAATATTTTTCTATTAAAATAGCAATCTCATCACTTGGATATCGTCTATTCTTTTTTGCTTCTTGTTTTAAAATATCAAGCAAGTCATCTTCTAAAGATATATAAATTCTCTTCTTATCTTCTGATATTGCCATACTTAAAACACCTCCTAAGTATTTGTCTTAATGTAATTATAGCATGAGAAAATAACTAAAACAATAAATTACAAAAAAATATTGACAACAGTGTAACACCTATGTATAATGATAAATATAGCAGAGGTGTTACACCTGTGTGTAAGCGGGAGGAGGTAGTAAGAAATGAGCGTGTATAAAGATTTTATTAAATTTAGGAAATATATTAGAACTCAAAATCTTAAAATTAATGAGCAATATCTATTGGAACTCTTTTTTGAGTACCATAATACCAAATACGGATATTCATTTCTTACGTTTGAACAAATAATGCAGTCATTTAATACTACTTCTAAAAATCGCATAAGTAGCACCATTAAAAAGTTAGAGAAAAAGGAGTTGATAAAAGTAGATAGGTCACATACGAATAACCGCTATTATGTAGTTAATATCGAATTATTCATTAACCAAAGTAATTCAAAACCAAATGATAGCAATGGGAAACCTCCAATTACTGGACAAGTACATTTTACAGAATTAACGGAAGAAGAATCTAAGGTAATAGAATTAACTAGCATGACACAGAATCAAGCACAGAGGCTCTTAGCGCTATCGAAAAACAAAGTAGAGAAAGTTATAGAGTATGCAGAATATACTCTCGGTAAAGGCATTAAAAACGCATATGGGTATATAAAAAAACTTACAGAAGTTAATGCAGATATAAGCCAAAACACTAAACAAAACCATTCTAAAAAATCAATACCTTTCATTGAGAATTGCAGTAGCAGGAACTATACTGAGGCATTTTATAAAAATTTAGAGGAAAAATTATTAGGATGGGAGTGAAAATAAAATGAATACAGTCAATACAGATAATCTTAATGAAACTATGAAAGGTTATATAATTCGTGCTTGTAGAATAATTGAATGTGATGATAAAGAGGTAAAAAAATTATTTAATGGTCTTAGATGGTCTATTGATGAAATGACAATGGAAGATGCACGAAGAGAATATGAAAAGTATAGAAGTGGAAAAATACAATTTAAAGGAAAAAGGCAGTAACTCTAAGCTACCACCAATCCATTTTGCAAGATTAGTATAGCTTAAAGTTACCCTAAAACCAAGGGGGGAATAATAAATGAGTTTAAATTTATATGAACTAATAATTAAAGCAGCCGAGGAGAATAATATTAATGTAAATCTAGAAGAAATAGGTAGAATAAATGAATATATAAACAAGTTACTGTCTAGGGAAATAAATTCTGAATGGATCAAAGGTAATATAGAAATTTTATTATAATAAAAGAATTTTAGGAGGAATGTATCATGTGTTTATCATTATTAGAAAGAGTTAATCAAAATGAATTTTCAATTAATTTATTAAAGGACTTATCCTACATAACAGAAAAGAAAGAAAACTCAAGTCCAAAAGAAACTATTATAAATTTGTTTAATGCAACTAATATAGGAAATAAAACTTTAACAGAAGCTATTGGAAATGCTCATTGTGTATTTGACGAAAGAAAAAATACTGTTGATGTGTATAAGTATCCAGATGCAAAGCTTAAAAACTTTATTAATGTTTTAACTCAGCAAGAAGCTGAATATACAGATTTCTTATGTTTTGTAGACCAAAACCAAGATTATGATTTTGCAATAATTCCAGAGGATGAATATAACAGCTTCTATGCAGATGAAGAAAAGGAAGAAATGCAAATGAAAATAGTAGATTCTGACAGTTTCTATAAAGCCTTTGGAATGGATATATGGAGTTTTGAGGAACGCTTTATAAGTGCAACTTATACAGATGAAAGAGAAAATCAGATATTGATTACAATAATGATTAATGAAGAAGAAGAGAAGTTTATTATTGATTTAGTTTAAATAATAAAAAAGTTGAATACATATTCTTTTTGTGATAATATAAATATAACAAAATAAATATATTAGAGGTGGAAAGAATATGTATGAATTCTTAGGGAGAGGATTAACTTATGATGAGTTGAATGAATTTCAAAAACGTAAAGCAGATTGGATTGAAAAAATAGATAGGTACTCAGAGAACACAAGGAAAGTATATTGGGTAGTGTTAAATTCAAAAGTTACTCCACTTGAGATACAAGAGAATAAAGACTTATATAATTGGAATAAAGAAGAGATAATAAGTTTAATTAAAGATAATACAACGAATTCTAAGGCTACTAAAATGAATTTATATACAATTATAGTAATGTACATAAAATGGGCTTACCAAAACGGTGTTAAAAGTGGAGAAAACCCATGTGACACTATAGATACAAAAGCATTATTTACAATTGATGAAGCAGTGTTAAAAGAGTCTTACCAAACACTACAGGAATTCTATGATTTTATTTTAGGATTAAATTGCTCTGATGTAGATAGGGCAATGATAACGTTAATTAGATATGGAGTTTCTATTGATCAAGTTGGTACTATTAAATGGGAAGATATTGATAAAGAAAATAAAGTATTGAATGTTAATAGAGAAGAAAAGGAATCATTACAATTACCAATAGATAATTTATTTATAATGATGATTGATAAAGCAAAAATGTGTGATAGATATGCTCCAGGACAAAAGATGGTTGAATATGTTGATTATGGATATGTAATTAAAGCATCAGCAACTGTAGATTGGAAGGTTATACCAGCGATAAATATATATAATAAAGTGGGCGTAATATCTAGAAATAATAAAATTATGCGTATTAGTGTTTCAAAATTATATATAAATAGAAAACATGACTTATTATTTAATATATTAAATGATTATGGAAAAGTAACGAAACTTGATATTGAAAAAGTAATTGAAATTTTTGGTGAGGAAATTACTGCGATAAAATCATTTAAATTGAAACAAGAATTTGAATTAATAAGTAGTAGAGTAGTTGAATGGAAAAGAAAAAACAGAACAAAATAAATTAATTGACAATAGGTAAAAAAGGAATATAATAGAACTATAGGTGAAAATTAAATCAAGTAAAAAAATATTTCAGTGTTATTTAATTTAATTGTCAATAATAAATAATACAGGTAACAACAATATATCGCTTATCTGTATTATTTTTAAAAACATAATATGACAAAATAAATAATATTAAATAATTAAATTAAAACAAGCGAAGTATATTTTTATAAAGCAACTAATTTGAAAGGAGGCTTGATAAGATGCTGAAAATAAAAAAGTAGCTAAAGAATGTACAAGATGTTCCCCAACATCTAATTGCACAAATTTAACTACTCTGCAATGGTTTATATGTATTATATTTGTTTTGTGAATTTATAATACCATAGATTGTTGTGAAAATCAAAGCTTGGGACAAGCAGTAATATATATTCTAAGTTAACTGCATAAAAATTTTATCACTGTATATAGTAATAATATACAACCAATTTTGACATTACTATACAAAAGTTGTAGTTCCTATAGAAAGGAAAATTATTATATTAAGTTGTCTAGTGTCAAAGGTTAGAAATTCAAGAGAAAGGAGGAGGCATACATATGGACTACAAAGGATTATTAGAAAAATTAGATAGAGTTATTGCAACATGTGGTGTGAGAATTAGTTTTATTGAAGATTCTATAGGTATAGGAAGAAATACTATGAGCCACTATAGGATTGAAAGATTAAGAAATAAGAGCGGTAAAAATTATCCACTCTCAGACATAGAACATCATATTGAAAATGGAGATATAACATTATTAAAAAAGAATAAAGCTGAGTTCTTAATGGAAATTATTGACCAAATGAATGTAAAGAGATACTTTTTAGATAATTTTGATAGTGTAATTTTTACTGGTGGTGGAAGTGAATTTCTAGGTGAAATAATAAAAACTAAGTTGCCACAAAATTGTAGACTTCATGAAAATCCTATCAAAAGTAATATGCTGGGTGCAATGTTATTAGGTAAGCAAATATTGGGAGTAAAATAGAGGTGAATTTTAATGGAAGAAAATAAGAAAAGAAAAAAATGTGCTACAAGCAGTCGACATCCTTTTATTTTAAATTCATTAAATCCAAAAGAGAAGGTCATTCTTGACTTTCTTAATGCTCAATATAATGAAAGTGGAACTATTAAAGAGATTTTATATCAGTATATAGTGAATAACAATTTGCAAGTAAATACACAACATATAATCAATAGTTGCATAGTAAATGATAATCAAGTACCTATAAACAGCGTAGTAAATGACAATTCAATGACCAACAATAACATATCAACTGATAAGCAAGTAGTAAGTGAATGTGCTGTAAATGATAATAAGTTGGGTAATAATAGCACAACTAATAACAAGGCACAACCATTTAAAATAGAATTTGATGAATCAGATAATGAAATAGCTGATGTAGGCAATAAGGAAGAAATTAATCCAGAAGAAGCTGCATTGAAAAGTTTAACTAATATGTGGCAGTGATTAATAGGAGATAAGTATCTATTCTTATATACTAACAACTTAAACTTACAAAAGGTCTTGCTATTTTAGCAAGGTGCACAGGTGTAACCATGTTTCAGGTCATCATGGCACAAATGTAAGTACGATATCAACTGAGAACAATTTTGTTCTTGTATAAAAATAATTGGAGGAAGAATATATGATTAAACAAAGATTAATAATAGATTATGTTAAAAATGGAAAATTAATAAAAGAGGTAGCACTTGCAAATAACTTTGTATTTAGGGCTTATGAAATTTATGGAGGAAAGAAATTCAGAAAAGATGAACATTTAAAAAACATCATTAAAGTAATATTAACAGAAGGTCAGGAACTAGACCAACTGCAAAATGGAATTGAATATAATGGAGTGAAATATGTACAGCTTATAACAAGTCCTTCTATGCAAAAGAAGGAAGAATCAGCAGATAGTGAAGATGATGAACAAGAATATAAGACTGAATATCTATTTATTAATTCAGCAGAAAAAGAATTTGTTTCAATATTAGAAATGATATTAAGTGGAGATAAGATAAAAACATGGGAAGATGAAAAGAAAAAGATGTGCTTGGTTAAGGATATAGTTGCTAGAATGGGATTGGCTACAAGTGGTACAACTAAAATAGATTATGTGCCAAACATAGTTATAGTTGATGAAGGGAGCTATTCATATAAAAATAATTACACCATATTAGAAAATGGAGAATTTAAAGAAGTAGATAATTTTGAAAGGGAACATGTCTTAAATGATGGTGGCGGATTAATGAGCAACCACATGGCAGAGATAATAGCTAAAGAGATGAATCTTGATTATAGAATTGATTTTGCAGTGATTAGACAGTATAAAGCACTTGCAGTTAAAGGTTTGGTATTAAGGTTTGATTTCGCAGATTATATGAAAAATACCTACGAAAAAGATACTGATTATTTTAGAAAAAGAAATGGTGTATATGAAATAAAAGATATATTTTGTTGCTGGAGAGACATAGATAAAGCAGATTTGATTTTAAATAAATCTATGGTCAAATGGATTAAGAATTGGACTATAGAAGAAGGAGAAGATTGGCAGGCTATAATTGATAAAGAATATTCTAAAAAGCAGTACAAGGCTTATTTAAGTATATTAAACAGCCTATATGTAACTAAAGTAAATCATGATCCCAAGAAATTAAAAACACATACTAAAGTTAATTATCAGGTATTACAAAATTGTTGTTGCACTAGTGATGATTTAACTGAAATGGCTCAAGATACAATTAAATATTATAAGAAGTTAGCAAGTATAGATAAAGAAAATATTGATGAAATAAGAATATCTATGGGTGATATAGCAAGTGAAAGTGGAGAAACAACAATAACCAATAAATTGGATTTCTTATTAAAGAAAATGGGAGAGAAAGCATTAACTTTAAGAAGTGTAGAAAGAGCTATAGCTGAAACAGTTAATAAGAAAATCAAACAACTAGCAGGCGGAAAAATGTATCTTAAAGGAGGATATAAGTTAGGCGCATTAGACCCAACGTGTTATTGTAACTGGTTAATGACTAGAGAGAGAGGAAATAACGGACTATGTGAGCATGAATTTTATATAGCAGGAGAAATAGGCAATAGAGTTTTTTATAGAAATCCAATAGCTTTATATCAAGAAATAAAACAAATAACATTATCTGATAAATTGGATATCTGGTTAAAAGATTATACACCGGAGTTAGTATTCTTTAATGGATTTGATGATGCACTTTTTCAGGCTTCAACAGCAGATTGACATATTAGTCTGCCTATGCAGTAATGTGTAGTAAATAAACTAGGTGAACCTATAAATTAGGGTGTGTATAGAAATATATGCTAACGGTGAAAGTCTAAACGAATTAAAAATAATTTGCATGATAATACCGTGCCAAGCCTAAGTAATTAGGAAGGTGTAACGACTAAACTGAGTTATTAACTCTAAGAGGATTAAAGCGTGGTGAAAGTCCAAATCCGTAGTGCCTAGCCCTCATATGAGGTGAAGAGATAGTCTACTCCCTAAGTTGAAAAACTTAGTTAAAGTATAGCGAAAGCTAGGGTATGTAAGGTTAGATGGAGATGGTTTTGGTTTAATTGAAAATACAACATTATATGATTGCGTAATTAAAGAGGAGTATCCATTTATAAATAAAGATGATGGAGATAGTGTTGAACATGAGTTTACCAGAGAACAATTAGTTCAAGACATAATAGATTCTAGCGGAAATATGATTGGTTCGATTGCTGTATCTAATAGTAAATTATGTGCAGAGATAACACGCTTAGATAATATAATAATGGATCATAAAAATGCGTATACATATAATCAACTTAAGAACTTTTATTTTGAGCATAAAGGATATGAAATAAATGAAGATACAGAGAAGGAACAAAAGAAAGTTTGGAATAAAGAATTTAAAGATAAATTTAATGAAATGAAAACTGACAAAGAAAGAGATATCCTAGAATTAGAAAGATTTAATAACCCATCACAAAGAGATTTCTTAAAGCAATTATTCTATAAACACAAAGAAGATTTCTTTAATATTTTATATGCCTCTCAGTTAGCAATTGACATGCCTAAGAGTTTAACACCAATTCCAGAAGAAGTTATGGAGAAACTAGAGAAATACAAATATATAAAGAAACCTGTTTTTATGCATTATTTAGATAAATGTAGTTGTAAAGATAATGGTAATAAGAATATTGAAAATTGTAAAGATGTACTTAGATGGATAAAAAATGGAGAGGAAAAGAACGTTAGAAAAGAAAGTAATGTGATGGATAAGCTATGCAAATATATAGTTGAAGTGCTTTTAATAGATGATATTAAAACCATGAAAGGACAAGAAAATAGTTCTAAATTAATAAAATTAATGGATTATAACTGTGATGATGGAGAAGTAAATGAAGAATTGCAGTACATTTATGAATTATATAAAGAGAAAAGAAATGAGTTATTAGAAGCTAAGAAAAAAGATGATGGGAATGTATCAGATAATAATATGAAATTGAATTTATTAGATAAAAGTACATTAGATGCAATAGAGAGTATTGATATCAGTAATGAAGGTGCTGTTGCTACTTTAAAAGATATTAAAAGTGTTGCTGTTAGATTTATACTAACATTTTTATGGAATGTTTTAAAAACAAAGGTAGAAGAAAGAAACATGGCGGATTTAGTAACTTATAAAGAAGATGCAGAGGGTACAATTGATTGGATGTTTAAGAAATATTCAAAAATAGAAAATACTGATGTAATAGCTGAAGAAGATGAAATGAAGAAATTAAAAAAGAAGTTATTAAAGAAAACTGGACAAGGTGATGAAATAAGAATAGGTGGATATAAAGGTCTAGAAATTACAGATGAAATGTATGTAGATAATAAACATTTGTTTAGAACAGTTGACAATACAGACATAGGATATATTTTTGACTATGAGAAAAAGGATTTAGCTGATGGACAAGTATTAAAAGTTATTGATTATACGATTACTGGTAAAAACAATAATAGTGTAACAATGATTTATGAAAATATATAAACCAATTAATAAGGGTGATAGGGGTGCACTACCGCTTCCCCTACACCTGATGTTGTGGAAAGTGGAAAAACACTAACCAAATTAATTATGAAAGGATAGTGACAATATATGAACAAAGATTTCTATATAATGGAAAGTAAAAATTTAGCTATAACAGTAAGTTATCTATTGCAAGAACCTTTTTATATATTTGATAATAAATTTGACTCAACTAAGAAAGTTTATAGCTTTAAGGATAATGATAAATTTAGAAAAATACTAACACTGGTAAGAAATGTAAAAAATAACAATTAGGAAGGATAGATTTTTTTATGATAGATTTTGATATAGGAACAAAATTTAATGATGTAATAACTGAAGATGTAATTGAAAGTTGGGGAACAGATAATGTAATTCTAAATGGAGCAACAGGAAGTGGAAAAACATATTTGATTGAAAATAATTTACATACATATGCTGAGGATAATTTTAAGTCAATATTATTCTTATGCAATAGGACAGCATTATATCAGCAGGTATTATTAGAAGTTAAAGAAGAAGGATTGCATAACATAGAAGTAATGTTATATCAGACTTTACAAAGTAAGTTAAAAGAAAAACAAAATATATCACGTTATAATTTTATTGCATGTGATGAGTGGCATTACGTATTATCAGATGCAATGTTCAATAAATATACAGACCTTACATATGATTGGATAATAGATCAAAAAGATAGTTGCAAAATATTTATGAGTGGTACTGCTGAAAATATATTCAATAAATTAAAAGTTGATGAGATTGTCAAGGAAGAACATGAGTATATAATACCTTACAGTTATGATTATGTGAAAGAATGTAAGTTTTTCAAAGAAAAATGTGATGTATTTGATATTATAAATCATATTTTAACTACTACAGATGATAAAGTTATATATTTTGTCAACTCAACTGATTTTGCCATCGAAGTATATAAACAATTTAAAGATAATTGTATTTTTAGATGTAGTACGCATAGTAAAAATACACAAGCTAAAGAATTAAATGATGTTGATTGTATAAAAGGGCATAGCAGAGATTTAATTACATTTGATAAAAGGATACTTATTACAACTAAAGCTCTTGATAATGGAATAGATATTAGAGATAAAAATGTAAAACATATTATTTGTGACGTTTTCGATTTAGAATCTGCTCAACAATGTTTAGGTAGAAAAAGAAAAATAGATGATAATGACACTTGCACATTTTATATAAGAAATTATAGTAAGAAGGCTATTGGAAGCTTCAAAGGTGGACTTAATAAAAATTATAATCCGGTAGAATTATTTGTTGAACAAAGAAAAGAATTTGAAGAAAAATATGGACAGGATAGGGATTTTCATACACCGTACATTTATAATGAAGGTGATAAAAGAAAATATAATAAATTAGCTTATTGGAAAATGATATGTGATAGTTCTGACATTGCAACTATGGAGTTAATTACGTATAAAGAATTATTTTTACAAAGGTTAGGTGATACTATGACAAATGTTATTGACTTAGAAGAATTAGAAAAAATGAAACTAAAAAGTGAATTGGAATTATATTTAGAAGATATAAAGTGTGAAAAATTATTTAAGGATTCAAAAGATGATCAACAAAAGAAATTAATTGACATGATTGATATAAGAGATAAAAGAAACAGGCAACAATCATCGCCTAAACAATTAAATGCATATCTTCAAGTAAATTTTCAAATGTCATTAATGAAAGATAGAGATAGAAATAGAAATTTAGAAGATGGTTCAATTAATCCTAATAGAGATAAAACATATTGGATGGTTATAGATGGAATAGTTGAATAATACATATTGGGGAAAAATTATGGAAAGCAATTTTTATAAAGCTAGTTATATCAATACTTATAAGAGTAATTTAACTCTATAATAGGTTAATGCCATATTGTTACCCCAAATAATTAAGAATAACATATATTGATTGAATAAGTCAATATAAAAGTTGATAAAATTCATATTTTAAATGCAAATAAATATAGAAAATTATTATAGGTAAGTCAATAAGGCTTATCTTTTTTTGTTGTGTAAATAAAATCAAAATAAATTGATAACAAGCCGTTTTTCTTTTGCCCTAGTGGCTTTCTTTTGTCGGCTAGGCTATTAGGATAGTCGGTTGAGTTTACGAAACCCTATCGTTATAGGTTGGTAGAAACAAAAGAAAAGAACGTCAATATGAAAGGAGAAGAATAATAAATGAAATTAAGACCTTATCAGATAGAATGTTTAGATAAAGTTAGAGAAATGAATATAGGAGAAAAGAAAATATGTTACTTACCAACTGGCTCAGGAAAAACAGTGATAATGAGTGCAATTGCAAATGAAACTAAAGGAAGAGTTCTTATTGTTGTTATGAGTACAGAGTTACGTCTACAGACTATAGATAAACTGAAAATTATTTGTGGAGATAATGTTGATGTTGGAAGTGTACAAGCCGAAATAAATGAAACTAATGCAAAGATTATTATTGCAACAAGACAAAGCCTTACACATCCTAAGAGTCATAGAATGGAAGAGCTACTTAATAAAGGCAATTTTAATATTGTAATGATAGATGAGTGTCATATTGCAATAAGTCAGTATAAAAAGATAATAGAGGCAGTTGGTGACAATGTTAAAGTTATTGGAATGAGTGCAACTCCTTGGAACGATTCTCTAAAAGGAGTATTTGATGGATTTGTATATCAAAAAGAATTAATAGAAATGATTGAAGAAAAGTATTTATGTGAGCCTAAGTGTTTTGCAATACAAACTGATTGTGATTTAAGTAATGTAAAAACAGTAGGTGGAGAATTTGTTCAAAGAGATTTAGCGGAGGTAGTTGATAATGTTGCAAGAAATGAATTAATTGTAAAATCATATATAGAAAAAGCAAAAGATAGGAAACAAACTATAGTGTTTGCTACATCCATTGATCATGCAACTAATTTGAGTAATTGTTTCAAATTAAATGGAATATCTAGTGAATCTATTGATTCTACAGTTGATAAGGATGCAAGAAAACAAGTATTTGAAGACTTTATAAGTGGAAAATTTAAGGTTCTGGTAAATGTGAATATATGTAGTATTGGATTAGATATACCTAGTGTAGATTGTATAATTTTAGCAAGACCAACTAAGTCTAAAATGCTTTATGTACAACAGCTTGGACGTGGTTTAAGATTAAGTCCTGAGACTAATAAAAAAAATTGTTTGATATTGGATATAGTCGATAATGTAAAGAAGTTCAATTTAGTTAATTGCAAGTCTATATTTGATATGGAAAATGGTGAGACATTAGAAGAAGCTAAATTAAGAAAGCAATATGAAAAAGAGGAAAAGGAAAGATTACTTGAAGAACAAAAGGGAATTGAGGAAGAAGAGGAGCGATTAAGGCTTCAGGAAATAGAGTTATTTAATAGTAGAGTTGATAATATTCTAAGTAGTTCAACTTTTGATTGGTTCATGGGAAGCTTCAAATACAATAATCAATATGAAGATGTTGCTATATTAAGTGCTAATTCCAATATAGATCATTATGTTATTAAGATAGATGGAGAGTTCCAAGCTTTTGAATATACCAGACTAAAAGGATATGATTTTAATTTAGAATTAATAGAGAGTAATAAAGATTTATTAGAATTAATGCAGTTGGTGCAAGATAAATCAATCTACAATGGAAGCAGTTTTATAAATAAAAATTCAAAATGGAAATATGAGGAGGCGACAGAAAAACAAATATTAGCATGTAAACAATCTGTAAGAACAAAATGGGAAGCTCATAAATATTTCAGTAAAAAGAATATGTATTTTGCATTAAGAGATAGATTAGGTTAATTAAAATCTAGTCTATTTTTATGCTTAAAATTAAATAATTAGAGGAGGATTATATAAATTGAATGAAAAGATTTTAGAATTAGCTAATTTAGATGTAGATAAAGAATTTGAAAATATCAAAGAGCATGATAAAGCAGCCGTGGAAATAATTAAATCTTATTGTAAGAATAATGGTAATAAATTGGACTATTATATGCAATTAGATTTAATTGAAATGCTAGTAGATGTTAATAAAAGAAAAGCAAAATTAGCTAAATTATTAAATGAATTAAAAATTGGATTTAGTTATAGTCATTTACGAGATGAAAAAGATTATAAGTACATTATTGTTAGAGTGTAGGAGGTTAGGGTTTCGCTACCAGCTCACCCAACCTGATGTTGTGGAAAGGAGATGATAATAAATTGAATATAAATAATTATGGAAAAGTAGAAGAGTATGAAACATATGGATCATTAGATTCGATTGAAGATAATATTGAATTATTAAAAGCTGATACAGAAATAACTGAAGAGGATAAAAAGGAATTAATAGAAGATTATGAACCTTATAAAAATAAGAATATTAGAATTACATGGGCTATTAAAGAGGATTATGAAGATTCGTTTACAGGAGTAATACTGGTTGATGAAAATGATAATGTGATTGATAGAATATGTTATTAAAGATGAATACATGAATCAAGTCTACTTAGAAATAAGATAGGCTTTTTTGTTATACAGAAAAATACATAAGGAGTTGAGATTTATGGGGATAGAAGAGATTAAATACAATAATGAAACCAGTAATTATAATGTGAAATTCAATTTCAATAATAAAGAAATAAGCATCGAAATATGACTAGATGAAATTTTAAAAGAATTAGAAAATTTTGAGTAAGAAGGAGAAATGCAATATGATAAACAAAGAGCTAGAAAAAAAGTTAAAAAAGAATATGGAATTTAGCGAAAAATTATGTGAGGCTTTAAATAATTATGTTAAAAATGACTCTATAACTTATTCTGCAATTGCAAGTAATGAAGATATTGGAGTAAGACAAATATTAGATACTAGAGGATTACATTATAATGATATGTTTTTTAAAGATGAAATTATAAATAAATGTAGTTTAGCTCAGATAATAGAGTTTGTATGGATGAATTTGGGGAGAGGACAATATTGGTCAGTAGTTCCAACAGAAAAAGAGATTGATCTATATGATAAATTGAAAGCTAATGAATGGTTAAAAAAAGATATATGGATTAATGAAGGTTCTTTATACATAAATAATGAGGAATTTTACATAGAAGATATTGAATCTAGTAAAATAGATAAAGATACTATTGAATTACAATTTCAAGATGAAAATGATCAATTGTGCAAGACTACGATAAAACGAGGATTAGAAGTTATAACAGAAGAAGTTGAGAAAAATAGAATGATACCGTTTAATGTTATATTTAATGATGGTGGAGAGGAACAGTTTATAAGAAGTATTAATATAAATAAGATTGATATGACAGTTCCTATAGGACGAATATATTCACAAAATGGAGAGCTTCATTATAAAGATAAGCTTGGAGATGGCGCAATTTGTGATTTGAAGGATATTACAGAAATTTGTTATTTCATTAATAAAAATGAATATCAAGTTGGATTTAATGATGATAACAATCAGATCCAATTTGGATATTTTAATCAATATGGATTTGAAATGTAAAAATAAATAATACCAATTTATAAAGACTTAGATTGATTTCTAGGTCTTTTTCTTTGCCCTTAATTACTTAAAAAAGATATTAAGAGGACGTGATATAAAGAAAGGAAGATATAAATGACAGAACAAAAAAGAGAAGATAACAGGATTTACAACAAAAATTATTATGCGCAACATAAGGAATATTGGAGGGAAAGAGCAATGAAGCAAAAAGGTAATTACATATATAAATATATAAGTGTAACAGGCAGAATACAGTATTACATTGGCTCTACTAACAACTTAATTAATAGATTATTTTATCATGAAAATGGATTCAGTGAAATACTAGATTATATAGATGGAAGAGATTATATTATTGCTTTTACAGATTTAGGAGATAAGGTCACAAGAGATGAAAGGCTATTTATGGAAGGAAATCTAATTGATAAATATAATCCAATACTTAATAAAAGAGATGCTGGTATATATAATGAAATATCATTAGAAAGAAAAAATGAATTAATTGAATTGGCTGATAATATTCAATGGATAGAAATGTAGCTATGAACTTAGAACTCTTTTAATTAAGGGTTCTTTTTGTTGTTCAAAAAATAAGGGAGAGGATTATTACAGAGATGCAAGAAGCAATAACTAAAGGAGGTCAGAACATGATCGTATATGTATTTGATAAGCACACTTTAATAATTCACACAATAATAAACAATGTATCATTTGTTGATGATAATGCAGACAATGACGGAAGGATTACTGGAGAAGGTGAAGTTGCTATATTTGGACTAGGTTCTGATTATATAATACTTAAAAATTCTATTAATCAATCTGTAGGTGATGTAATAGATATTTCTAATTTAACTGATGAAAGAAATTATTTCTTACTTGGAAAAGAAGTTTGGTTTCATGAGAAATTAGAAAGACAAGATAATCAAATGAAAGAGCAACAAGACAAGATGGAAAGATTGCTTCAATTATTAGAGGTGAAAGAACAATAAAAATATTTTATGAAATGGAGAAATTAAAATGGAAAATATAGAGCAATTAAATAAAAGTAATGGGGAAGTTGTTACTGAAAAAGATTTTAATACAATAGATAGCAATTTTTTAATCATAGAAACAGAATTAGAATCTTTAAATAATAAAACTAATAATACATGGGGTACATTCAACTTATAGAAATGAGGAAGTTTAACATGGAAGATGTGTCAATAAATAAATTAAACAAACATAATGGCGATACTGTTACTGAAAAAGATTTCAATATAATAGATGATAATTTTGAAATAATAAAAAATACAATTGAATATATGAATATTAATACATCTATATCAACATATTTTGCAGAAGAATGGTAGAAAGGAGAAAATATAATGGATGAATATACACAAAATGAAGCGTATAAAGTAGGACGAGCAAGAAATCGTTCGATGTCTGTAAGAGTAGATTTATTGAATGAAAACTTTAATAAAGTATCTAGTTTAGAAGCAGATATTATATCGGGTTCAATAACTATACAAAATGCTGTAAATTCTGATTTAGCACGTAGAAAAGGCAATCTAGTTTTAGTTAGTAAAAAAGATTTGAATGAAGATTTCTATAAGATTTCTTTAAAAAATAGTGTTCAAATATTTATTATAATAAAAGATAATGTTAGAACACTTGGAGATCCAAATCAATCTACAAAAACATTATTAAATACAGCTTTAATTGAAATATCTAATAAAGGGAGAATCAGTGATACTACAATGAATTCATTAAAATCAATATATTCAACCGTTGTATTTGATTCAAATACTGCAAAAAGCAAAATACAAGGATTACTTAACAATTTAAATGCTACTAATAAAATTGAACAGGCTAAATATGAGTATAACATGGGAATATATGTACTTAATTCGCCCAACACAAAAATTAGTATTACTGAACGAACAATAACGCTAGATTTATGTGATTTAATGGAAAATTATAGTAAATTTAGTAATGGCTTAATTGGTAAATTATCAATTCCTATAAATAGTCCTATGACTGATGTTATCCAAAATATAGCGAGAAATCCAAATTTAATGGGATTAACTAAAACCGTAATAGAATCAAGTGATTATGTTATTCCAACAGCTTTAACATTTGAACAAGATACAGATATTATAGATGTTTTAAAAAAAATTATCAGTTTACATCCTATTTATGATTGTTATTTTGATATGAATGGATATTTTATTTTTGAACAAATAAAGCAAAGGCTAACTGATATGGCGATTGATTACATAGATAATAGTTGTACATTAATCGTATCAATTGATTATAAAAAAAACTTTGAGAATGTAAGGAACGATATTGTTGTTTTAGGTTCAATTTCTACGGATAAAACAGATACTACTAAATCAGTTCAAGCGAAGTATGAATTGAGAAATGAAACAGGAAATCAATTATCTATAGATAAGCTAGGATTACATAGAAAAGTTATTGCAAATGATAACAATAAAACAGATTTAATGTGTCAAAATGAAGCTATATATAATATGGAAAAGTATTCTAATTTAGCCGAAAATTTAACACTTCAAGTTGTACCGATGCTATATCTAGTTCCTAATCGAGTTATAGAAGTAAACTTAGACTTTGAAGATATAACTATAACAGGACGTTGGATCATAGATTCTATTTCAGTGGATTTAACGTCTAGTGGATTGCAAACTATAACTTGCCATCGGTTGTACAATCAACATATGACAAATAATTTAGATGGCAGTACATTTACAGATATACGTTCTGGAATCGTAGCTGATGGTGGTGTGTTTGGTAGTACTATCTCAGGTAATACATATAATGGAGGAGATTTTTAGTAGACCTACAAAATGTAGGTCTTTTTTGTTATGCGAAAATAAATATAGAGATAAAAAGGAGAGAAAAAATGTTAGTAAAAGATATTTTAAAAGAGGTTTTAAAACAAAGATATAATGAAGATAGAGCAATACCAGTTAATATAAATGCATCAAATTGTGGTGTAAAAAATGATGAAATATTAGTAATGTTTGATACAATGAATTTTTCAATCGTAGAAAGGTTTAAAGTAGATATTGCAATAGAAGATGTTTTCAAGGTTATGGATGAAGCTACTCATAAAAAAGATTATGAATATGCCTATTATGAGTTAAAAAAATTTTGGAATGAACATACACTTGATAAATTAGCATTTAAACAAGTATTTGGAGATTCATTATTTTTATTAAAAGATGATGAAATATTAGTAAGTATAAAAGATTATGTATTTTCAGTTTCATTTAATGACGATAAAATATCTTATAAAGTAAATAAGCTATGCAAAGTTAATTTAAAAGATAAAAATACCCTTGAATTTGAAAATCTTAATGAAAATAAGTGGAACAAACCATTTCATGATGAAATAGAACAAGGTGTAATAAAATTACAAGAAAATAGAAAACAAGCAAAAAAAGAAGTTATTAAAAAGGGAAAAGAATTATTGAGTTCTATGATAGATAAAGTTTTTGAAATGCAAACCAACTTAAAAAAAATTATTGATGTAGAAAAAGAAGACGTTAAAATAAACTATATTAAAGGAGAGATTAGATAATGTTAAAGAATAAAGAATATATGTATGAAGCTGATGATTATAAAATTATAAATCCAAGTGAGGGATTACAACAAGAAATATTAAATGAATTAAATAAATATATGGATGATAAAGGCAACTTAGATATAGAAAATCAAGAGTTGCTTTTTTATTTGCTAAATTTATTAATAGAATCTAAAAATGAGGATTATCAATTCATTCAATATTCTAAAGATGATTTAAAAGAATTAGAAGAAAATCCACCACAGGAGTATAAAACTATATTATATTTTCTAGGAAATGTTATTTCAGATGTGATTATTAATACATATAGAGCAAAGATAATAGAAGTTAAAGAAACACATATTAAATTATTACAACAAGAAACAGTAAAAAGAGTTGATGAATTTAATGCTGATTTACAAATGTCAGCTAGAAATGATAAAAGAATAAAAGACGAAAAAAGAGTAGCAGAAATGAGAAAAGACATAGAACCATTAAAAGAAATTAAAGTAAATCCAATAAAGAAATTATTGCATAAAATGAAAAAATAATTTAAAAATCATGGAGAGTGTATAAAGATTTACACTCTCTTTTTTGTTGCATAAAAACAGAAAGGACGGTGTAAATTAAATGGCAGGGTATAAGAATAGTATAAGTATTGGTATCAAAATTGATGATATTAATAAAGTTAAAAATGACCTACAAAAACAATTAGATGGAATAAAAGGAATAAATGCTAAGATTGATACTGCTCAATTGGATGTATCTAAAATACAAAGTAGCATACAAACTCAATTAAACAGTATGAATTTTACTATTAAAATGGGTAAGGTAGATGTAAGTGGAATTGATACGGTAATCAATAAAACAAAACAAGCTACTCAAGAAGCACAACAATTTAAAAATGTAATGGGTAAATCATTAAATATAGGTGATGGTGCAAAAGCATTTGATGACCTTCAAAAAAGAGCTAATGAAATTAGAAATACAGTAGATTCTTTAGCTAAAATAGATTTTAATACAACTAAAAATGGTGGAGTTAAAGATGCCACAATTACATATACAGATAACATGGGTAAACTTGTAACTGAAACAATGAAATGGAAACAAGTTATGAGTGAAGCTGATGGAGTAGTTAAGAATGTATTTACTACAACTAATGTTAAAGTAAGTGAAAATATTCAACAACTAGGGAAATTAGAAGCAAAAGTTGAATCTATTAAATCCAAAATGCAAGGAAAATTATCTACAGCTAATGCTATGGGAATTGACCCAACATTAATAAATGAATTAAAAACTCAACTTAATAGTATTAATGTTAATACTCCTATAAGTAAGATAAATGAATTAAAAACTCAAATTAATGCATTAGGTGGAAATAGTTCAGCTAATATAAATAAATTACAAAGTGCTATTAATTCATTAACTACTAGAATTAGCAATATTAAATCTAGTAAAATGGATATTATTAATTCTAATGATATTACTGAATTAAGAACTGCTGAAAGTGAAGTTAATAGATTAAAACAATTATTATCGGAAGTTAAGGCAGGAAAAATAATTGATGGTAAGGTTATAAGTTCTGAGGTTATGACTGCTAGAAATAGTGTTAGTCAATTATCTACTGCTATTAATGGAGTAAAGGCAAATGTTTCATCATTAGGAAGTGTTTTTAAAAGTGTATTTTCTTATGCTATAGGTGGAAGTGTAGTATTTGCAGGATTAAGCCAATTAAGACAAGGACTTAGTGACATTAAGAACGTTGATGATAGTTTAAGGGATTTAAAACGTGTTAGTGGAGACGTTTCAGATTCTGTATTAAGTAAATTTCCAGAGAAAGCTAATGAAATGGGAATCTCATTAGGAAGAACAACCGAAGATGCTATAACAGCAACAGCTACTTTTAAACAATTAGGGTATACATTCAAAGAAGCAAGTGAATATATGGCTAAGAATAGTTTAGTATTATCAAATGTTGGGGATATGTCAGCAAGTGATAGTGCTTCAAGTTTAGTATCAATTTTGAAGGGTTTCAAGCTTGAAGCCAAAGATACAACACAAGTAGTTGATGTTCTAAATGAAGCAGGAAATAGGTTTGCGATTACTACAAAGGATTTGACCGAGGGATTAAGAATTGGTGGTGCTTCGCTTGCTTTAGCTAATAATGATTTAGCACAATCAACAGCTTTAATTACAACAGGAACTGAGGTTCTTCGTGACAGTAATATGGTAGCCAATGGACTAAAAACTATAAGTATGAGAATCCGAGGTGTAAAAGATGATGAAGGTGAATTAGTTCCTAAAATGAGAGAAGACCTTCAATCAATAGCAAATGTTGATATAAAAAATGTAAATGGTGGCTTTAAATCTACTTATGAAATCATTAAATCTCTTGGAGAAAAGTGGAGTACCTTCTCAGATATTCAAAAGGCTAATTTAAGTGAGGAAATAGCAGGAAAAAATCGTGCAAATGTTTTCGCTTCATTGATGCAAAACTACCAACAATTAGATAAAGTATATCAAATGGTTGGACAAAGTGCTGGTTCTGCTAAGAATGAGCAAGAATCTTACATGAATAGTATATCTGGAAAGCTAAATACATTTAAGGAAACAGTAAAAGCTGTATGGTTAAATTTAGGTAATTCAGATGGAATAAAATCATTATTATCTGGTAGTGCAAATGTAGTCGGTGGATTGAATAATATAATCAAAACATTTGGTGCTATGCCAACAGTAATAATGGGTGTTGTTGGAGCAATGACATTATTCAATACTAAATTTAGAGAATCAATGACAATATATCAACCAACATCTATAACTAATTGGATTAAAGGGTTAGAAGGAATAAAAACAACATGGGCAAGTGTAGCTCAAACTGCCACTCAAAATATTACTTCTACAAAGCAAAATATAACATATATGAATTCCATAGGAGAAAATGCCAGCAAAGCAAAAGTTCAATTAGCAGGATATCAAGGACAATTATTGTTAGCAAATATTGCACAAAAAGCTTGTGCAGTCGGAGCAATGGCATTACAAATGGCTCTATCTATGGGGTTATCTTTAGTTATATCTTATGCAATTACTAAAGTAATGGAATTAGCTAATGCTCAAGAAAACTTAAAGAAATCTAATGAGGATGTTATATCTAGCTATAATAGTACAAAAGAAAGTGTAGCAAGTGCAACACAATTATTAGCTGAAAAGAAAAAAGTTGAAGAACAATTAGCTAATACTAATGATGGAACTAAAGAAAATAAAGATTTAAAAGAAAAATTATTAGAAGTTGAAAGACAATTAGCACAAGCATTACCAAATAGTGTTAGTGGTTGGGATGCACAAGGAAAGGCTCTTGCAACTAATAATAAATTAATTCAAGCACAAATAGATTTAAAGAATAAACAATTACAACAGGATTCTATAAAACAATTAAAAGATAATACAACTATGTTTGATGCAGATATAAAGAGTTTTAAAAATATGCAACAAACTTTAGAAAATTATAAAAAGTCAAGAGAAGAAGTAATTGCTAAAAATGCAAGTGCAAAAGCAAGTGGAAATAAATTAATCGAATTTTCAACGCAACAAGCTATAAATGATTATAACAAAGAAATTTCAGCTATGGAAACATCGGTTGCACAAAGAAGATTATTAATTTTACAATTAGTACAGACAGGAAAATCTTATAAAGAAATTGCTGATAATATTGGTGAAACAGAAGATGTTGTAAAGAGTTATACTGACTCAGTAAGCGATAACACACAACAACAAAAACAAAATTCTAATCAATCTGAAAAAGTTGCTGATAAAACAAAAATTGTAGCAACTGCAATGAAAGAATTAAATTCTGGAGCAAGTATAAGTAAAGAGAGTTTACAAGCATTACAAGAAGCATATCCTGCTATGGGAATAAATGCTGATAATGCAAAAGATAGTGTTCAAAAATTGAATGATGAAATTAGTAAAAATACAGCCGATGAACATGCTAAAGATATTCAAAAAGCTACTGATGCATATGCAAAAGCTACTCAAGAGATTTCTAAATGTAATGGATTTATTGATAGATTGAATAAATCACAAGCTATGACACCTGCAATTGCAAGTGCTATTAGTAAAGCCTATCCAGAAATTGGTGACAATATTAATAAAGTTGCTACAGCACAAGAGTTCTTAAATCAGAAAATAAAAGAAGAACAATTAGCACAGGCTTCGGCATATGAAATTATGCAAGGAGATTCAGAAGAATTTTACCAAAATAAGATTGCTTCCAATCAAGAATATCAAAATGCTTATGAAAATTTATTAAGTGCCTTTGTTTCAGATGGACAAAAAGCAGATAATATAGATTTTGGAAATTATAAAACTCTTAATGAATTAAAACAGGGTACTCAGCATCAATTTGGTGTAGCTATAGAAAATTGGCTCGTATCATTCGTTGGGGAATCAGCTAAAGGATATGCTACAGATTTTGAGAATTTTCGTTCAACAGCAGAGCAAAAAGCCAGTGTATTAGATAAGTTAAATCAAGAAATTAAGAAAATTAATGCAAATTTAGCTGGTGCAGAAGCAATGAAAACAGTATATGAGGGGACTAAGCAAAGGTTAGAGTGGCAAGGAAATGATTTAGGACAATCTAATATGGATAAATTTTTAGAAGAGTCGAATGACAAAGCTATCTCTCAATATAAAGCAAAAAAAGAACAATTAAATGGAGCAATTCAAGAAGTAGATACTAAATTTGATAATTTTGGTGCTAGTATGAAAGGATTCTCTGGTGGTGGATTAGGTGGAACTTCTGATTTTAGTGGAACTGGTGGAGACTCAGGTAAAAAGGCTGAGGAAGAAGCAAAAAAGGCTCATGAAGAATTAGTTAAAAATGAAAAAGAAACACTTACTAAAATAACTGATGCTTATGATGAAGCTAAAAATAAGATCGAAGATAGTATTGAAGAAATTAATTACAATGAAAAACTATTAGGAGATTCTAATGACGGTGAAAATTTCACTAAAAAGATGGAATTAACAAACCAAAAATTAGGAGAACAAAATAAAATAGTTGGTGAATCTGACAAACAGTTACAGGCTTTGAAAAATACAACAGTAACAACCGAAGAAGCTCAAAAGGCATTGTCATCAGAGGTTTTAAAAGCTTCAAAAGAGTTAAGAAATGAAAAGCTTGAGATTGCTTCACTCAATGAAGAAATGAAAAAATCTAATGAAGAACAGGTTAAAAAGAAACTTGAAACACAACAAAAGCTTGAAGAAATACAAATGGAAGTTAAGCAAAATAAAGAAAAGAAAGACTTAACATACCAAATATATGGTTTTACAGAAGATGAATGGAATACATATAAAAATTCTAGAAAAGATGAAATCAATCAAGAAATTTCTGATTTACAAGATAGGACAAATGCAGATGAAGATAATCTTAGTGCAAAAGATGCTTTAATTGCTAAACAACATGAATTGAATGACCTTGATAAAGAATCTTATAATAATATAAAAGACTTTCAATCTGCTTATGAAGAAATACATAATCAGCGTTTAACTGCTATTGATGATGAATTAAAGGCTTTAGAAAAGACACATGATGCAGAAGAAAAGGAAAATAATTTATTAGAGAAGAAAAAAGCTTTAACCGAAGCACAAATTTCTTTAGAAAAAGCTAAAAATGATAAATCATTATACCAGTATAAAAAGAATGAACAAACAGGGGTTTGGGATTTTGAATGGGTAGTCAATGAAGAAAATGTAAAAACTGCTCAAGATACATATGATAAGGCTAATAAAGATTTAAAAGATTATCAAAGTGACCAAGATTATGAAACTAAAAAATCTGAATTAGAGCAACGAAAAACAGACGAAGATACATTGATTAAGATTAAGAAGGATAGCTATGATAAACAACAAAAGATATTAGAGGAAACTCAAGCAACTGAAAAGTCTACATTTGAATATCATTACTCAGATATGGATAAATTAGTAGAACAAGAAATGAAAGACCTATCTGCCAAGTACGGAGATAATTGGAAAATTATTTATGAAACTATTGATAAAAACCTTACTGACGTTGAAAAGAGATATGATAATTTAGCTAAAATGAAAGCTATTTTGGGTATTGATGGACTTGCTAGTTCTTCTAATAAAGCAACAAATTCTAATACAGCTATAGGAACTACAACAGATGTTAATGGAAATGTTGTTAAGAATACAAGTAAAAATGATATTATAAACAATAATAGTGAATCACAAGTTAAACAGGAACTACAAACATATACAGATGCTCTGCAAAACAAATTAGATATAATGACTAAATATGCTACACAAATGATTAAAGTTAAAGCAGGTTTTGAAAGTAGTATATTAAATTTACAAAATGTTGGACAAAAGGCACAATATGATAGTTATACTACATTTGCATTAAAATATTCTAATTTTAGTGATAAATTCTTAGAATTATTACAATTGATTTATGACTTTAGATTTACCAATATTGTAAATTTATCTACCCATATGCAAGATTTAATAAAGGAATCATTATTGAGTTGTGAAGAAGCTTATAAGAAGTTTGTGGCTATGAGTTCTGCAATGGGAATTGATGTTAATGGTTCAATTGATATTAGTAGTGCATTAACAGAATTTGAAAAATATAAACAAAGTGTAGCAGATTGGACTAAGACAAAAGAGGATACATATACAAATGAAAAGAATAATCCTTTGACTAATCCAACTTCATTATCTGATTATGAATCCAAATATAATGTAAATGCTAATGATATAAGTAAGAATCCATTGTATGACTATTCTAAAAGGGCAGAACTATATAATAATAGTTGGGCATCTATGTTTTCATCTGATGTAATAGCACAAATGGGTAGATATAATGTTAATAGTTCTGGTATGGCATCCTTAAATTCACAACTGGGAACAGTAACAAATAATAGTAGTAAATCAAGTTCTATTACTAATTACCAAATAGACAAAATAGAAATGACTGCTACAGATGACCCAATAGCAACATTTAATAGTATAGTAGAATATGCTAATCAAAAGGCAGTATTAAAAAGCTAAAATATAAGACTTAGGAATTTATATTCTTAGGTCTTTATTCATGTAATTTGAAATACAAGGAGGTGTTTTTATATGGGTAGTAAACTTGATGTAAGTGTTGAAAAAGTAAAATCAGGAAATACTTTAACTGAATTTGTTGAGAATATAGCTAAAAAAGTATTTAAAAATATGTTTGTTTTGAATACTTTTATCGAAGGTTCAATAGTTGAAGTATTAGGAACTAATAAATATAGTGTTAGATTGATAAATGGAGAAACTTATGAATTACCATCAAGAGAAGGAATAGTTTTAAGTGTAGGCAATACAGTTCTAGTGGCTCAAGTAAATGGTGATATAAATAAAAGATTCATAGATTGCATTAAACCTTATTAATAGAAAAAAATGTACACAAAATTATTCATAATGTTATATATTGCCTCTACAGTAAACTGAATATTAAATTGTAGAGGCTGTTTTTCATGAGATTAGAACTTTTAATTAACGTTTCTATTATAGATAAATAAAATGGAAAGTAAAAATAAAATACAGTGGAATTTATGTAGGTCAATATAAAAGGAATTATTGATAATGAATATTAAAGGGAAGGAGGAAAATGTATATGGATGAAAACATAACACAATCGATTCTACAAAGATTAACAAAAATTGAAACATTGCTAGAAGTAGATGTTAAGAATCTAGCTAATAAGGGGAAGATAATTATAAAATTATAGATACTAGAATTAATAAATTAGAAAGTAATAATTTATGGATAGTTAGAAGTATAATATTAGTTATAATCGGAGCAATTGGCACAGTTATATTAAAGTAAGTACATATAAGGTGAGATATATAAATATATTTTCAACTAATTTTTTTCGAGTTTATATTTATTAGTAAGGATTAAGATTATGTTAATGAATAGCGATTTATAAGGGTAAATTATTAAAAAATATTTTGCTTGATTTAGACTTTATCATGGTAAAGTATTGAGAAACTGCATATAAGAAGAAAAATATAAGAATAATTGATAAAACTTTTGATAGGTCACTATTATTAAAGATATTAAAACAGATGTTGATTACATAAAAGAAAAGATTTCAAGGTAAGTGTAAGTAATAGAAAAAGGCTAAAAACAGAATCTATTGTTATATAAATATATAACAATACTTTGATCATAAATTTGAAAACTCCACAGTGAGCATACACTGAAATTAAATAGATGTTAACAATTGTAATTATCCAACTGCAATAGCCATTAAAAATTACTCTAATAATTCCATAGTAGGTTTATTCTGCATGGCTTCAATTTCTGTGGTTTTACATTGACTTTATATTTTATTTAAGCATAATGACTTATCTTAATAATTTCTTTTAATCCTTTAAATTAACACAGTTGATTATCATGTATTTTAAATATTCTAAATAATAATTAGTAACTAGATAACCTACATCTCGAATAGATTTTAATAACCGCTTTTTTCTCTATTATCATTATACTACATTTAACAACTGGCAAGGGTATTCTCGTCATGCTACGCTTATAAAATTACTATGAATTTGAAATCATGGTTTACATATGGTGGTAATAATGGTAAGCTTATTAAGTAATGTACATTATTATACAAAAATATATATATTTCCAACAGTTGGATTAATTTTTAAGTATTTAGGAGGACGAAAATATGAAAAAGATAAAATTATCAAAAACTATTTTATGTTTATCTCTATCTTTATTAGTTTCTGGTGCAACTGTAAATACTACAGTATTCGCAAGTACAATAAATCAAGACAAGGTAAATATCACAAGTGCACAACCCCAAAGAGAACTAATCAATATTAAAAAATCTATTAATTCTTTTTTAAATTCCAAATATGATGTGATGAAAACATGGAATTATAACAGCTGTAGTAATATAATTAAAGATTCCAAGTTGTTAGAGTGGAAAGATAAATGTAATAAGTTCAATAGCGAATGGTATAGAAAAGTTAATCTTAAAATCGATAGTTATAGTTCAAATTTAAATATAGATAATATAATTAAAACAGATGACGAAACATACGTAATTGATGTAACTTACGATATAAAATTCCAATTACAAGGGACTAATTCAATATCAACATCTATGGGAGAAAAATATAGGTTTGAAATAAAAGAAGAAGATAATCAATATCATATTACTAAAATGTTAAATTTAAATGAGGACGTAACAACATCCACTGATAACATAGAAACAGATAATGATGATGTAACAGTATTAAAAAGTAGTACAGTAACAAACAGTATAGAAAAAACTAGTACAAGCACTTCTGCTGCTGTCTTTGTTGATTATGATAATTTAATTGATTCAAAAATATCAAGTATAAATAATCAAATAAATAATATTGATGCATATTATGAAAAATACAACACGTTTAAAACTGGTACTCAAAATGAAATGTTACAAACCCAAAGTCGGTCATCGTCTTATTCTGGTTATAATTCTAGCAATGCTGTAAGCTATGCACATATTTTTGCTGAAAAACATAATTCAGCATATTCATATTATACTGGCAAAGATTGTACAAACTTTGTATCACAATGCGTTAATTCGGGATTAATTCCAACTACAAATTATTGGAAGCCATATAATAGAAACTGGAATACCGTTAATGGCTTTCATGATTATATGACTAATAATGGATATGCTACATCAACTGAGTCACAAAGTGGTGCTAGATTAGGTGATGTTGTACAGCTCTATAATCCAGCTTCTGAGGATTGGACACATTCGGTAATTTTAACTGGTACTGATTCATCAGGATGGGTATATTGCGCGCATTCAAATGACAGAACTGATTATCCATTAGCTGATGGTTATTCAGATGGTGGATGGTCGAACTTAAGAACAATAAAATTTTGGCACTAAAAATAGAAACTTTATACAAGGGGTTAATTTTGATAACATCCATAAATTAATCTAACTATTATTAATTTAATTTGGAAATTACTACACAAGACAATACCTGTAGTAATTTCCAAATTTTTTAAGTATCTCTACACATTATTATATTTAGTAATATTTTTTCAAAGATACTGTCATTATGAATTTATATATACCTAAACTTCATTTTAATCTCAAACCTACCTCAATTCTACATAAGTTCTCGATTTTTTTATTATTATATATATTTTCTAACCTTCACCAATCTCTCTTATAATCCAGTTTGAATTCTCATCAGTTTTTGTTATAGTAACAAACTTTTGATTTTTCCCATTTTCATCAAATGCATCTTTACCAGTCTTCATTTGTAAGTCGTAGATTACTTTATAGGATTTAACATCATAATACTTAGTATCCATTCCACCTCCATATTTATTAAATGCATCAGCTACTTTGGTATTTTCCTCAATACTTATAAGATTTATATTTTTTATATCTTTACGATTATAAAAATCAGAAGTTTTACTATCTGTAATACTATTTATAAACTTTTCATCTTTAGAATTTAATGCTATAAAATATGCTTTAACAACATTTTCTGGCGTTGATATATCATAGTTAACTTTATTATTTCCTGACCAATATACTAATAGTATAGATATTAATAGAATAACAATAACGCAAAGAAATTTTTTCATTATTATATCCCCCTTCTTATTATTTTTATGATAACAAAAAAATAACATAAATTCAATTTTTTTTCCAAAATGAAATAATATATAAATATGATTACTTGAACAATATAATATTCCTGTAATCATTTTATATATTATATTTATACAGAACTCCATCTTTTCTTTGTTCTTTATGTCGTTCAAAACATATAAAGCTAAATAAATCAAATATAAGTGTTTCGTTCTAATTTGATACTTTACTGCGATGAAGCACTAAAAAATGACGCTAAAAATACACTTAAACCTAGTATATAAGCCATTATCACGACGTGCACATATATAATATATCGTATACTGATATATTGGTACAAATAGTTATAACCTTAGTAATAGAGCCATTTGTAGAGGTATGGTGAAAAGGTCACGAAGAGTGTTGCGATAGGTACTAAATAGTTAGAATTATGACATTCTAAGTATAAAATGTTGTGAAAGGTAAGGAGTATGAATACTCTATAATATAGTAATACCAATGCTTTGAGCCTCTACTAATAGATACTAATAGTATTATTATAAGTCTCAAAGTTGGCTTTTACGAAATGTAGCTAACGAACATATGTTTACTTGTCTAAGAATTTATTGTATAATAGTGAATAATTAGTAAATATGTAGGAGCGTATGGTTGATGGATAATATAGATTTAGATATATTAGATTTATTTAATAGATATTTGGTTTGGATAAAAAGTAATAGTCTTACTGATACTTTAGATAGTTATAATTTTTATACTAGTCATATAGAAAAAGTAGAATTCAGCAAATAATTTTATATGTACAAATCTTCATAATTAATTTACAATAGTAAAATATTGTTCAGTATAGGTAAAATAAAAAATTGAAATGATATAAAACAACTATATTTTGGGAAATATTATGTAGAAATTAAATAAATATGTATTAATAGGTGATTGTTTATGAATAAAATTATGAAAAAACGTTCTATAAAAGCAGGATTGCCTCCAGGAAGTCTAATATACACTGGAGAAAAAAAGAGTGAAGCAATTCAAATAAAGCTATTTAATTATGATGTAGATAGATTTGAGGAAAAAGTAATTGATTTAAATGATGTAAGCTTGTTACACCCGAAAGAATCCACTGTATATTGGATTAACGTAGAAGGCATTCATGATGTCAATACTATTGAAAAACTTGGTGGTTGTTTTGGGATTCATCCTTTGGTGTTGGAAGATATTCTAAATACTGGGCAACGTCCTAAGATAGAGAATTATGATGGATATACTTATATTGTTGTAAAGATGCTATTCTATGATAATAAGTTGAGCGAATTTACCACTGAACAAGAAAGTTTCATACTTGGTGAAAATTATGTTATTTCTTTTAGTGAAAGGAAAGTAGAAATATATAATACAGTGCGTGAAGGAATTAGACAAGGAGTAGGACGTATTAGAAAAATGGGTACAGATTACCTGATTTATAATTTGCTTGATGTAATTGTTGATAATTACTTTGTTGTACTAGAAGAATTGAGTGAAAAGATTGAAGATACAGAAGATGAGTTAGTATCGAATCCTTCGAAGGATACATTGCAAGTCATTCATAAATTAAAAAAACAAATGTTATATCTACATAAATCAGTATGGCCGTTACGGGAGGTAGTTAGTTTTCTAACACGAAGTGAAACACCGCTAGTTAAAGAATCTGTGGATATATATATAAGGGATTTATATGACCATGTAATTCAGGTAATGGATACTACTGAAACTTTAAGGGATATATTGTCTAGTATGTTGGACATGTATCTTTCTAGTGTAAGTAACAAAATGAATGAAATAATGAAAGTTTTAACAATTATATCTACTGTTTTTATACCTCTATCATTTATTGTGGGATTATATGGCATGAATCTCTCAAATATGCCAGAATATAATTGGCCATGGATGTATCCAGTAGTATGGGTAATCATGATTTCTATTGCAACTTCAATGCTTATTTTCTTTAAAAAGAAAAAATGGTGGTAGGCATAGCCAAAGTAATGCATAATTTTCTATAATTTAGTAATCTAAGAAGTATCGAAAGTAAGGTATTTCTTTTTTTATCACCAGATTTTTAAAGCTATGAAAATGATAACTCTACAAGACAATATATATTCTAAAATTAATTAATAATATCAAAATAGTTTCAATTCAAAAAGGTGTACCTTTAAGAACAGTACAAACACTATTCATAAATAGCATAAAATAGTAAAAGAAAAGTACTTTGCGAACAGAAATTTGGTGAAAAGTATCTATCAACCTTTACGAACACTTTTTGCATGATTTATTCAGAATGTAAAAAAATAAAGAAAAGTATTCGTAAAACAATTCATAAAAATAAATTGACCTTTACGAACATAAATGATATAATGGATATATAAGGTAGATGAATTAAATTAATGAGAGGTTGATGGATATGGAAAATAAAGTTTATGGTTATGCAAGAGTTAGTTCAAAGGAACAAAATTTAGATAGACAATTAATTGCATTAAAAGAATATGGTGTTGAAGAAAAGAATATTAAATGTGATAAAGCCAGTGGTAAAGATTTTAATAGAGAAGGATATCAAATCTTAAAGAATGAATTATTAAGAAGTGGAGACACTCTTGTAATAAAAGAACTTGATAGACTTGGCAGAGATATGAATATGATAAAAGAAGAGTGGCAAGAACTAATTAAGATTGGAATAAACATTGTTGTTATAGATACTGAAATATTAAATACTCAAGGTAAGAGCGATTTGGAAAAGAACTTAATTAGTAATATAGTGTTTGAATTACTTTCATACATGGCAGAAAAAGAGAGACAGAAGATCAAGATAAGACAAAGAGAAGGTATTGAAGCATTAAAAGATAGGAATTATGGAAAGGGTATTGGTAGACCATCAGCAGAATATCCTGTAAACTTTAAAGAAGTATATAATAGTTGGAAAGCGAAAGAGATAAATGCAACTAAAGCAATGGAAACATTAGACTTAAAGAGAACTACATTCTATAAGTTAGTTAAACAATATGAAGATAATTAGAAGGTTAGAAATAGCCTTCTTTTCTTATAGATTGAATTATATTGATAATAGAAATAGATTTTAATTACATTAATAGAATAGTTTATTGAATTGAAGGAATAGTTTATTTAATAGCACTATATATAATAGTAGAGTTTTTGAAGAGGAAGGTATATAGGTATCTTCTTTTTTGTATTTATAAAGAGTTTATATGTGAATAATTGTCTTTATAAGATAGCTTCAAAGTGGCTTTATAGCATGATATGCAAGTGATGATGCTATAGATGTTATAATACCTAATTGCTTTGTAGTGGTGTAGGGGGCGTATTTTACATACTCGAAGCGAACGTATATTCGAAGAAAGGCTAGATGTCATTATGGCATGGGTGGGGGAGTGTTTTTACATCGAAACGATAGAGTATATACTGTAAAATTTGGTTTATTATACAGTATAAGAAACTTAAAGATTGTGAGTATTAACCTAATATCATGGCATTTGCTAAGATGTTAGGTTAAATAAATATTAATTTATGGTTAGGATTAAATAAAAATGTAGCTAAAAATAATAGATATAATATTGTTAAATATATATGTAAGAAATGGAATAACTCCAAGGAAAATATAATAGTAATACAGAGTGTTAATTGAAAGTAATAATATGTAATACATATTACCATGTATTAGAAAAAGGGAAAGTGTTGAGAAATATAATTATGTATATATATTATTTTACTAAGTATGTTATTACAATTAATTAGATATAATACATTTGATGAGTAAATAATTCAATTACTACAAATATATATTATTGCACAAATCAAAGATTAGTTTAAGTAATTAAGTTCTAGATTATTTAGTATTAATAATTTAAGGGAGTGATAAAAATAAATTATCCTAAGTATTTTTTGATTCATTACATTGATAATAACATTACAGTAAATGGATGCGATACAGTTAATATACCACGTTCTGCATTTCATCAATTAGAGTTAATAAAACAAGAAGAACTTACAAACAGTGAGAAAGAAATAGTTAAAGCAGCATTCAGACGATATTGTGAAAATCGAGTAAACGATAGTTGGTATATATTTGAATGTGATGCAACCAATAAATGTACGGCATATAAATTAGATAATTGTACCGCTAAAGATGATGACAATTATATACTATTTTATAATGATAATCATTATGAAGCTTCGGTGCATTTAGAAGATGATATTATATATGTAAGACGTCGTCGTTGTAACATAGAAACTTATACATTTAAAGTTAAAGTACCAATAATTTTACTTAAAGTAGACACGAATATAGAATTTTTAGCAATTCCAACAAAATTAGCTAAGGTTGCTTTTAGTGATAATTATCAAGAGGTATTAACAAAGTGTTCAGTTAAGCCTGTCAAATTTAATCTAACTAACTTCAAAAACTACTTAGCTAATGAAGGTTTGTGGTACACAAACAATGATTTAATAAATCTACATTCTTGTACAGATTCTAACTACTTGACAATATTAGCTGGGTACTCTGGAACAGGAAAGTCAGCATTGGCAAAAGCTTATGTAAAATATATGACAGGTGATGATAGCTCAAGGTATAAAATTATACCAATTACACCATTATTTACAGAGCCGTCCATATTGTATGGCTTTTATAGTAGTACTAGGAATGTATACAAACCAGACAAGAATGGGTTTATTAATTTGGTACATGAAGCTAACGAAGAGGATAACCAACATAAGACATACTATGTGATTTTTGATGAAATGAATTTAGCACCGGTTGAAAATTGGTTCTGCGAGTTTATAAGCAAAATGGAATCGGATGATTACTTAGTATTATACGATGATACAGAAGAGATAAAATCAGCAATAGATGACCTTATAAATAGTGAGGAAGGTGGGATACCACCTCAGATAGTGAAAAAGTTAGAAGCTATGTCTAAGCAGTTCTGTCAGAAATATAAGAGTAGGTATTCACTTAGAAATATTAAATTTATAGGTACTATAAATGAAGATGAAAGTGGTAATACTGTTAGTGGAAGAGTTCTTGATAGGGCGAATAAAGTTGCATTGCAAAGACCTAACTTAGTCGAAATAATAAAGGTAGCTACAAAAGGTATTGAACTAGGAAAGTATCAAAGTTGGTTTATTGAAATAGCTAAAAAATTAAACGAAGCGACATTAGAGACAATATCTGAACTAGAGATTAGAAATAAAGATTATTCAGATATAGAAAAGTTTTTAATATCTCCACGTGTTATTATTACTTCTCTTAAATATATTAATTCTGTAGAAAAAATAGATGGCGGTACAGAATTTCTGGAAAATGGAATAGATTTATTATTATGTCAAAAGGTATTCTCTAAGTTATCAGCTAATGATAATAATGTTTTAGTTGAAAAGTGGAGTAATGTATGTAACTCTGATTTATGCAAACTTGATAAGAGTTTGGCTAAACTTAATGAAATATTAAGAACATTGGATTAGCCTATGAGTAATGTAAAAATTTATGTTGATGAACACAATAATAATACAAAGTGTTTGATAGAAAAGAGTAGAACAGGGCTAACTAAAACAATAATACTTTTGGAACCTATAAGTGAAAATTCAACTATAAAGGTTTATTTAGATGACTATGACTATACCGATAAATTTAATAATCTATCAGAATTTAATAATCAACATGGAGGAGCAGGAAATTTAATTGGTAGCTATGCATTTAGTTGCAAGGTAGAATTGGAAAATATAATAATAAAGTTAGATGTAGAAGCAAAATTTTTATCTACCGAAGCCAAGGAATATTTAGGTGAATGGAAAAATGAGATATATAATTTAACAAGAACAGTTGAAAATAACTTTGGTGTTAGTTATATTAGAAAATATCTTCTATATTCCATGTATGGATTTGATGAATATGAAAAAACAAATTATGAGAATATAGCAAATATATTTATAAAGAACTATGATAAAATATTAAAATATTATAGTTATATAACATCAAGCAAAATATTTAAAAATACTGTATCTAATATATATTCTAATGAGTATGTAGAATCAAACTCGATTAAGAGTGACATATATAATGATATATTTAGAGAGCGGAATCCAGACGTGCAATGGCACGAAAAGAATTATATAGAGTATAATACACCTGAAGTACAATATTTACATTATATGTTCTATACATTTATCTTGTTGATAGATAAATGTATCAAGAATTTATCAAAATTGAATAGGCAGGAGAATAATACAGTAAGCAGTATTACTTATGCAGATACACTTAATCTACTTCAAAAGATTAAAAAGAATTTCAGTGCTATAGCAGTTAATTACCAAATATCTCTACCTAAGAGGGCACTTACAAATAAGGAATATAGGTTTATTTACAAAATATACAGAGACGTTTATAATAAGTCAGACTTATTGGCGGATTTTTCTAAATATTTAGAAGAGGAAAGCCTAGATAGTATTAATTATATGAATAAGTTATATGAAATATCTTTATTTCAGAAAGTAGCAGAGATAATAGGCAGTCAGTTAAAGCAAAAGTCAGAATGTAGGAAGAGTGTAAATGGTTTATTGTATAGGTATGTTTCTGATAATGATACTATTAACGTATACTTTCCGTTTAATAGAGATTTATCTGATATAAATTTAGATCTTAACCCAATATGCGGAAAAGAATCTTACTTAGATATTATAGTATCTAGCGAGAATAATAATAAATTATTAGGTAGTTTTATTATAGATGCTAAATATAAATACTCTGGCTTTTATGATAAATATATAGGACAGATGGTTAGATATGCAAATGCAGTAAGGTATAATAATAGCAATATAACAGAGTTTAATTTGCCAGTAGTCAGTGACTGCTATCTTGTATTTCCATTTAGAAAAGATGATCTAAAAGATATGCCTGTATTTGACAAAAAGTATCATATACTAACAGACGATTTATTTAATGATACAGTACTAGCTAGTATGCTAGATTATCAATTAAATGTTATAGAATATGTAGACGATAGACAGGAATACACAGAACAAGAGAACTTGGATTTTGTAAATACTTATAAAGTTAATGATGAAGTGCATAGAATACCAAAGAAAAGTGTAGAGTATAATGAGGATGGAAATATAAAAACATTCAATATTCCAACTAAAATTGAGGCTGGTTTATTTGATAATACTGTATATCGAGTAGATAATAATAATTACTGGTTTAAATGGGGGAAGTATGCATCGTCGTATAAGTTAACTAGTGTACTTCTCGATAGAGTATATACTATAAAAGTATCTTCTGTAAATCATTTGCCTGTAAAATTACTTGAATATACCTATAGAAAAGATAGAGAGAAAACAGTTAGATTTATGAATAGTGTAGAATGGTGTGCGTGTAATAAAAAATATAAAAGTTTATATCCTATAAAAGAAACAGGATACAATTATGATATAAGTTATTGCGTTAATACTTCATTTAATCGGGTATCTAAAATATTAGTAGAACTAGGTATAGCATTGGAATTTCTGTTACAAGAAGGAGAATTTTATAGTATATTCAAAACAATAGATTTAGATGAGTGTTATCAAGATAATATCAACAACAAAGAATTTATATCAGTTAGTGAGATAAGAAAGTTAATGCTAATAGTAGGAACTCATATAGAGAATATATGTGTTAATAAGCTTAACTTCAAAGTTTCAACATATGGTGAGGCATTACATGTACTTTTATGTTATTTAGTGTTTATTGAGTATGTAGATATAGATAAAATGTTAGACATAAATATAATATCTACTGACATATTGAAATATACTTATCCGGATGTAATACCATCTACAAATCTATTTTTTGAACAGACTAAAGATATTAATGATTTGGTAGCAGTAATGGAAACTTTAAGTAAAATGTACGATGTGGATATTGAATTAAAAATAAACATAAATGAATGTTATTGAGTATATAATGTTAGGTAATTCTGCAACTGTTGTGGAGTTACCTACTTTTATTTGGATTAGTGATGTTGCATGCTTTGAAATAACTCAAGATTGGATAACTTACAGAATCAATGTTAAGACACTAAACAAGGGAGCTGGAAAAGTTTTTGAAATATATATTATTGATTAAGAAACTATGCAATAAAATTGATATTTTATTGTATCAAAAAGAGTGAATTAGCATTTTTTTTCTTTGAAGTTAGGATAGTGTCTATAGGGAATATTTAACTAATTGTATATCAATTGCTTATTTATTATGTATGAATATGGTATAATATGGAGTAATAAGAGATGTCAAAATATTTATAAATATGAAGGGATTGATGGAAATGAGTATGTATTTATTAGCAGAAATAATAAAAGGAGATAATAGGGGAAAAATATTAGAAGCTATTGATTATGCAAATGAACAATGGAAGGCAATTTTAGAAAATGAAAATTATTCAGAAATAAAACATTTAGAAAGAAAATTGGAGCATATGACTAGTATATCGACTGGCAAGAGTTTATTGTTTTATACAGGCATTACTCAATTTAACGATGATGGATTTTCAGAATGCAATAAAGCAGAATTAAGAGCCGTTTTAGACAATATGCACGGAATATGTTTAGAAATAGATTCTATGATAAGTAGTTTTAAGAAAGATTACAATATATAGGTGAATTTAATAAAAGGAGAGTATTTTTGAATACGGGAATTTTAAAATATATAGAAAATTGTGAGTACAAAATATATAAGAAGAATTTGCAACATAAATGTAGAGGCTCTTACCAGAATTATTACTTTGTAGTAAAAGAAACTAAGATAATAGATGTATTTTGGGAAAAGGAGGTTAATGAGGTTATAAAAGAAAGGCTCTCATATAATAATATTGACTTAATTGTATATAAGGTTGTTGAAAGAATTAATGATAAATATTTTAGTTTTTGGAATAACAATCATATTGAATATATTGTTAATGAAGAATTAAAATGTCACACGGAACAAGGTTTTTTCTTTTGTAAGAGTATTGAACAGGCTAAAAATGAAAATTTCAGTAATAGAACAGATATATCCAAACTTAAAGCAAAGGTAAAAATAGATGATTTGATTGGAGGAAATTTAAGAGACCTACAGTTTAGTAGATGTATACCAATAGAAATAATTGATTAGAGAGGCTTTAATATGGCAAATCAAGGGCTTTCAGAGCCAATAAAAAATTTAATAAATGGAGTAATTCAATTATTTTATTATGAAACTAAAATTAAACCTATAGAATTTAAAATAGAATTTGTAAAAGATATATATACCCGTAAACTAGAACTAGCTGTAGATGATAAAGAGAAAAAAGAGATGATTTTAGCAAAAGAATTTTCAAAAAATCTAAATGGGTCGGTAGTGTTGCCAGCACACATTGAAGATGTTCCATATATATTAATTTCTTTACATACTATAGAGAATCCAAAAAGCGATTGTCAATTTATAAGCACAATCATACATGAACTAACACACATACATGATTTTTATTCGTTTAATAAAGATAAATATAATAATATAAGAGAAATTGACAATAGCATAGATTTTAGACCATTTCAGCTTTGGTCAGAGTATAATGCAAGAAGAAATGGACATTATTTTTATAGAAGTATAATAAATATGAATTTTAATAATGTAATAAAAGTCTAATTTAATTTTCGTAATAAATAGAAAGAAGGGGAATACCTCTTCTTTTTTATAAAATAAAGAAATTAATATAAGTTACTATATAAATTCAAAGTATATATTAACATATATTAATGTTATGTTTGGTTAACAATGGCCTTAAATTATAAGGAGGAGGTACTAGTGCTATCTAATGAATTTATATTGCAGATAGAGTGTGAATTAAACAACTCTTATGATATCAATACACTAAATCTTAAATTTCTAACAGAGAAGCTTTTAGATGAAGAACATAGATTATTACTTATACTTAAAAATCTAGATACTTATACTATGCCATATTTATATACAGTTACTCCATATAGAGATATAAGCAGAATAATTAGTAAGAACGATATTGAAAATTTTATCACAGTGGTTGGTATAATAAAGAATATGTATATGAATGCTAAAATTTGTGATTTAATATGGATAATATCAAAAGATTACCAATATGGAGAAAAGGCTTATAATGGGTATTTAAATATAACGGCTGAAACAGGAATCACTCAAGACATAGTTTTTCATTCTTTAATAAGAGCATTCAATATTGCCAAATCAATGAAAAAGGAATCAGAGGAATTAAAAAAAATACTAGATTTGGTTAAAAAATTCTTCTGGAGTAATCCTCAAGATACGACTGCTAAATCTCTTTATCTTATAAAAATGTTTGTAGACGAAAAGTTACAAGATGATATACTTATAGAATTATGCAATTCTAAGATAAACAATAAAAAAATCGATTTAAATTTCAATATATATGATGTTTACCTAGAAGTGGCTGAAAAATTATATTGCAACAAATATAAAATGAATTTAAATAAACTATCGGATAATAATGACCTAGTTGATATAAGAAGAAGAAAAGGAGATTTATATATTAAAGAGGCTAGAAATTCTGAAAATAGTTTTCAATACATTCATAATATTAAAGAAGCAGTTAAAATTTTAAAAAAAATACCTAATACAGAAATGGAAAGAATAAATTTAATTAAAGAAATTGAGCCAATTCAAAAAAAATCTATAGAATCTATGCATAAGTTAGAAGAACGTATTGATTTTACAGAAGAAGTAAAAAAAATTCTTAGCTATTTAGAAGGTGAAAATATAAAATCGTCAATTAAATATTTAGTATTTGGAATACAATTATCTGATAAAGAAAAATTGAGAAAGAGGATTACAGATAATTTGAAAAATGATATTACATATGGTTTAATGCCACCTGCATATGTAAATAAAGAAGGAAAACTTTTATTTAAGTTGCCATCGTTGTTAAATAACACTAAAGAAGAAGATATTAATAGTTATATAGAACATGAGATAATTATTGAATGCAATTTTTATTCTCAGGTTTATATCAATCCGATGCTAAATGAAATATTGAAAAAACATGATATTAATGAAAATGTAATATTAAAGATAACTCAAAATAATATATTTATTCCTCAAGAACGAGTTAAAGCTTTCACAAAAGGTATTTTAGCTGGGTTTAATTATGATTTCCTAACATCATTAAATATTCTTGTTCCACAAGTAGAGAATGCAATAAGAAAATTAGCAAAAGAATGTGGAGATATAGATTATAAAAATAATGATGAGGGTATAGAAGAAGTTAAGACATTAAATTTAATTCTTGAGTCACCATATTTAAAAGATTGTTTGGAATCTGATTTGATTTTTTATTTGAAAGCAATTTTTACATCTAAGTATGGATTGAATATAAGAAATAATTTAGCACATGGGTTGCTTGATGATAGTGATTTTAATACTACATTTTCAATTTTCACTTGGTGGTTTATTTTTAGATTGTGCTGTATGAATTCTTCTTGGATTTTAACTACGCAGGATTAGTTACATATTATACCATTAATTGCAAGAGAAAATAGCTTGTTTACTTATTTAATAAAAGTTTAATTTTATAACACAACTAAGATATTGAAGAGGGATAAGGCCTTTTCTTTTTTTACAAAAAACTTACCGATAATTGCTATTATTGATTGAAATGTGAAGGAAAATATAGAAGGCTACTGTTAAATAAAAAATCAAGGCAGGAGTTAGTAATGAAATAGTAAATATAAACATTGTAAGATATGTTATTAATCATTATAGGAATATTATGGTATTATTATTATGAGGAGATAAGATTTATGATTAAGAAAATAGAGGAATTAATACAAAATCAATTTTTTAATAAGTGGATAATTCGGACAAACAGTGCAGGGATATCTTATATTATGGTTGTTATATTATTTATATCTATGACTTTGATAAAAAGCAAAATATTAAGCGAAATATTGTTGATACTGTTTTGTATAATACTTTCATTAAGAATAGGCTTTAGACTAAAAAAGTTAATTAATCTAGATTATTACAAGATTAATGATGAAATCCAAAAAGAAGACAGGTTAGCAAGAAGCTATCAATTAGGAGATTTTGTTGCTATTATAATATACATTTTATTTGCGATTTCATTTTTTGGTTGTTCTAAGGATATGTTTAATGGTATTTTGGGAATAATATTTTTTGTTATTATATACTTGGGAGCGGCAAGTTTTTCAATTTATACTCATAAACTTAATGTGAGTTGTAAAACTATAACTGTATTTCTAGCAACTATACAAGGAACTTTTATTGTATTAATGGGATTTGGTTTAATATTAGTAGGAATAACAAATATATTAAATCTAATAAATACATCAAGATCAGATAACAGACCATTAGAAGATTTTTTGAAAATATTTGATTACAAAAAAATTATGTTGTTTAGTTATTTTATAAAAGAATATAGTACTGAGATTATTATAATAACAGTTATATCAACGATAGTTTCAATACTATTATATGTAATATTTATTATGAGTGTGCCAGCATATCAACTGGATAAATTAGCATTTGCATTTAAAATAGTAAGTACTATTATTGTTATAGGGGGAATAGCAATATATTTTTATGGAAATGCAATTTATCCTTATATACAAGAATTTGCTAATGAAATTAAAGATAATCCACTGTTAATGTATCAGAAATTCGGCGAAGATACATCAGAAGGACTTAAAAACTTTATACTGAACTATAGTAAAACTGAAATAACCAATTTAGGTTATATTTTATTTTTACCATATACTATTGCAATATTAATATCTACTTTAGTAATAGAATTTGTAAAGAATAAAAATACTAAAAAATCAAATTTAGCATTCTATAAAATATTCGAAATATGCGAGAATAGAAGTAAAAATAACACTGCTATCAATGACAAAGATATTGAAATTTTTGAAAAGAGATTTTGTTATTATGGTGGAGATAAACATAAAATGAAATTGGTAAGAAAAACATATGGATTGAAGATTTAATTAAAAATTTAGATGAACTTAGCAAAAGTATAAAAGTTTTGCTAGGTTCTTTTTTAGAATCAAAAGATTTGTCGAAATAAAAATTATACAGCATATTGTGGAAGCGTATATTGTTGTGTGCTACATATGGTATAATAATTATATATTCGAAAAGTAATAATTATAGATTATACGAGTACAAGGAGGAGAAAAATGGAAACAAATTTTATAGGACTTAATGGAAATAGTGGAGATAGAGAAATTGAAAATTATTTTTATGCAGAATGTATTAAAAACAATCTACCAATATATGACAATAGACATAGATTTCAAAAAAGAGATCAAATCACAAACTTTGGTAACTTTATTCAACTAGTATTATCTAATTTAAGCGTTAGTGATTTAGTAGTTTTAGCAAGTATAATTGAAAGAGTGTTTAAGAGATTTAAAGAGAAAGATTCTAAGTTTTTAACATTAAAAGATTCAATAATATTACATAAAGATGATAGTATAGAGGAACTTGAGGCAAAATTAAAGTTATTAAAAAAACTTGAAAGAATCGAAAATAGACGTGAGGCTAATTAGAAATTCTATAATTTTTTTTATTTTAGGCAAGAGTATAGAAATATATTCTTGCCTTATTTTTTTCGCTAATATCAAACAATATTTTGTAATAAATTAGCATATATGATAAAATATAATTGAAAATAAAAATGTTGGGAGGTGTACTTATGGACGATAAATGGGAAATTTATAAAGATTCTGTTGGAGAATGGAGATGGAGAACGACAGCTTCTAATGGAAAAATAGTTGGATCTTCTTCTCAAGGATATGTAAATAAATCTGATTGTATTAGCAACGCTGAAAGATTTGGTTATACTGGTTAATAAACAGTTTATAAAAAAGAACTTAGTGTAAGCAAAACTTCACTAAGTTTTTTTGAAAATTAGAATATTTTATTGTAGGGGGAATTGGAATGGAATTTGATTGTGAAGAATTTGAACAATTTAAGAAAGAATTTGAAAAGATTTTAGTTGAAATATTTCCGTGTCATGAACAACATAAATATCATGACTATTATGAAGGAGAATTTAATTATCATCAATGTAACAAATGTCCTACCAGTGAAAAGAGTTATATGGAATGTGAACTAATAAAATCAAAATTATATGACTTTATTGATGAAATTAATAAACGTGAGAATACTGAATATACATTGGTTAAATGTTTAGATGTTCATAAAAAAGGGAAAAAAAATAAACCGATAAAAAGAAAACCTGAAATGGAATTAGTTGATGTGAAAAATATCAACAATAGAATGTTAATAGAAGCAAAATCATTACATATAGATGGTAACAAAATTAAAAATGAAGCTAGTTTTAGAGAGTTATCGGGATACTTAGAAAGCTGTATAAGCAATTCATTAGATAATAATATAACTAATTTTTTTGAAGAGAATTGCTGTATATTGTACATTGATACAGATATAGATTGGGGAAAGAATGAAAAAGCATTAAACTATAATTGTGTTTATGATGAAATGATTAAGTGTATAAACACAAATTTTCACATTGATGGTAAAATAGGTGAACTATACCAAGAGTTTTTTGAAAGTAAAGAAGTAATAAATGAAAAATTAATGTCGAAGCAGTTTTTAGAATTTTGCAAAAGTAAAATAGAATCAGGTTACGACTTTGCGATTGGAAAAATTAATTTTACATTTGGTGTATGTAATGAATTAGATGACGAAGAAATTAAAAATGGATTAATGATAAGGGGAAAAATTAGAGAAGTTTTACGCTATGATAAAAATAAAGCTTTTGAAAATATAGAAAAATTTTTAAAACAAACACAAGAGAAATTTAAAAATTGTGATGAATATATGCATAAAAGAAAGATTCTCATAATATCAAATGAGGCATATTATCCTAATGAAAATGTTATGGAATTAATAAAAACATTTGAGTTGCCACAAGAAATAGATGAAGTTTGGTATTCATTTTACGAAAAATATGAATGTCCTAAAATGATTTATAAAAAAGTATTATATAAAATCGAATAATTCAAAATAATGTGCAAAAATATTTTAATTGTTTACTGACAGAAAATTATAGTAGTTATAACATTAATGCATATAGATAAATTGTAATATAATTATATGGAATGATTTTAAGATTTATAAGAATCTAGTAAAAGTGTAATAAACTTTGCTAGGTTCTTTATTTTTTTCTATTGAAATTACGATTCCATACATATATAATGTATTAAATTATATATAGGAATGGAACGATATCACTTTCATATTAACGAACAATCAATAAATGGCATTAAATCATGCTCAAACCATTGAAAATAAAGGGTTACATGGAGTGAAAGGCATGGAGTTTAAAAATGTATATGTTATTAATTGCGTAGAAGAAACAATACCTCATGCATCTAGTATAAAAGAAAACATAGAAGAGGAAAGAAGATTATTTTATGTTGGTATAACGCGAGCAATAGACGAGCTCTATTTATTTTCTCCAAGGAATAGGAAAGGTCAGTTTAAGGATGTTTCTAGGTTTATTGTTGAAGGAAAGTTAAATGATATGCCAGTGGAGACTTTTGGTTATGAAGAGGGAGATAGGGTAGCGCATAAGACTTATGGTATTGGGGAGATAGAAGAACTTAAGGAAGATAAAATAACATTGAGTTTTGGTAATACTATTAGGAGTTTCTCTTTGAAAGTTTTGCTTGATAATAATTTGATAGAGAAGGTATAGAGATATAAAATATTCATCTATAGTATAAAAAAATTCAAGGAGGATTAACATGAAAAAAATTCAGTTACCTAAGTCAACAAGCCAATGTGACGAACTTTATGTTGAAATGAAAAATGCTGATGCAATAATTAAATATTTATACGAAGATGAAGTGGTAAGTAATTTAGTTTCAATTAAATTCAAAACAGTATATAGTTTAACATATACCGAATGTGAGTATATTAATACTTTGGATTTTACTTTTGGATTGGTAGAGATTGATAATTCAAAAATAAAAAGTAATTTATTGAAGATTTGGCAATTGCGAAATGGACCTATCAGTGAAGCTTTTGGAGGGGAAGTGGAAAAGGTAAAACATTATAGGTTATATTTTGATGACTATGGTATGTATGATATTTTATGTAAAGAGATTGAAATTGAAGAAGAAATTAAATGATATGCCTGTGGTATGGTATTGGTGAAATAGAAGAACTTAAGGAAGCTAAAATAACATTAAGTTTTGGGAATACTATTAGGAGTTTTTCTTTGAAGGTTTTGTTTGATAATAGTCTAATTGAGAAGTGATAGTAGGACTTTTCAAGACGATTTGTAAGTCTATTGGGCTAAGACAGTCGACTTTAGTTAGTAAACAAAGCTTTTATAAATACGATTTGCTAAAGTATGTATCTTTTTTGTATGTATTAAAATAAGCATAACATCGAATATATTTCTATGTTATAATAAATTTACTCAGTAAAATCATGTGAGGTGAAATTATATGGATAATGAAATTTTAGAAATATTAAAAGATATGCAAAAAGACATCAAAGAATTAAAAGTACAAGTAACGGAGAATACACAAATACTTAAAGCATTAGAACATTCATCAGAAGTAAATAAAGCAGAGCATGATAAAATTATAAATGATGTTGCTAAGGTTCAAGGTGATGTTACTGGAATTAAAAAGGATTTATCAAGAGTAGAAGTGGCAACAGCAATAATTGGGTAGATATAGCTACCTTAAAGGCTGTTAAATAGTATTCTGATAGTATATAGGTTGAGGAGTTTTGTTACTCCTTAGCCTTATTTTTTTGCTTAATAAACAAATCATAAGGTGAATCAAAATGTAAAACAATAGATGGTTATAAACTAGACACAAATGATACTAGAGTAAAATAGTAAGATATAAGGGACCATAGATAGTTTTGTGTAAAAGCCCAAACTATCTATGGTCCTATTTCTAATTCATTATTAAAATAAGTAGCTGTTCTAAATCAAATAGTTTATTGGTATTAAACATTTCCTCAAGATCATAAAGAGTTTTTTCTGAATTTTCTATTTCTCTAGAATACATATGCATTATATCTATCTGATCATTTATGTCAAAATTATATTTATTATCAATCCATCTTACCACATCTAATTCTTTAATAATAAGATAACTCATGACAGCTAATGTAACTTTAGAATATAATTCTTCATCAAAAATAGATTTCATAAAATATTGGTATATAAAATATACCATTAAATGTTCATATTCATAGGTTTTATTTTTATAATATTCATTAAAATCATCATATTGTTTTTGATAAAAAGCAATATCATCTGTTTTATGAAAACAGCTAATAGCATGTTCTATTATTTTTGGCCAGTTATCATTAATAGGATTAAGGTTTTTGTACATATTCATACATTTAAGCATGTTATCATACTTATGATTTTGTTTAATTTTATAGTGATCCAATATATTAATTAGATCTTTTTGATAGTTTTCCTGAGAATATTTATTTCTTATATCAGCAATTTTTGATAATTTATTTTCATTTATTTCTTCTTGAATATCGTGAGCAAAATTAACAAGTAGTGCAAGTCTATGATTTAAACTTATAGAACGATTTTGCAATATATCTAAGGCTATTTTTCTAGATGATTTTATCTGTATAAAAAGATCAAAACTTATATCATCATATGTGCCTACCATTTCATCATCTTCTGAAACTTCAAAAGTTACTGGTTTAGAATCTAGAAGAATTAATCTTGCAGCCTCAGGACAAGATAAAGATATTCCTATTTCACGTAAACTACCATATTCCTCTTCGAACCTTGGGTATGTCTTGCATGTATAACAAAGACAATCTTCTCCAAGTTCAGTATAGATGTCACAAAGGTTATTATTTAAAAATGGACAATTATCATTTTGTAATACAAAACCAGGTTCACCATCTTCATATAATGTTAAGTTAGATTTTAATCTTTTACCAAATTCACCAGATACAGTTTTATAATGCGCATGTGTTTCCTCATCAATTACGATTTCCCACCCAGCACAACAGGTATCGGTACATTTTGAGCCTACACATTTAAAATCTTTATAATAATTGGGTTCCGTTGTTTTCATGTAAATTACCTCTTATGTTCATTAATTTTTTAATTAAATTCATATTATAATATACCACTTAATTGAGCATTAAGAAAAGCATTTTTAGGAGATGATTCAGAAAATTGAAAGGGGAAAAAACAGAATGTTTGTAATACTCTGACAAATAGATTGTATATTATAACAAAGTTAGATATACTTATATTAAATTTAACGAAATTTCTTATTTTGTTAAAATGTTCAGATGTAGGAGATGATATTTATGAAAGATTTTGTATTTTCAAATGTTGCAGAGGTATTTAATTACACAAAGAATAATTCAGATAAGGGATTTGTTATATTTTCAGGAGCTGAAACGACTTTAGAATTGTCTAAACAGATATCATCTAATGTAATACTTTGCTCTACGGCTGGTGAATATAGTAGAAATGGTTATAAAGATGGTATTATTTCAGGATTTGAGTTTGATTTAGATCAGGCAGAAATTGTTGAAATACCCAATCCACCAATAAAAAATATTAAAAATTTGAAACAAGCTTATAACAAGGTTCGAGGAAATAAGAATGCATTTGCATTTCTCTTATGTGATGGGTTGAATGGTACAGAAGAAAGTGTTGTTACAAGTTTTTATTTTACTGATAATAACTTTAAAATAATTGGTGGAAGTGCAGGAGATAATCTTAAGTTCAAAGAGACATTTATTTTCATTGGTAATAAAAAAGTTAATAGTGTTGTTCTTTTTTTCAATATGAATAAAAGAACTCAAATAATAAGAGAAAATATATATGAAGCATCTGGAAAACGTTTATTAATAACAGATTCAGATTTAATAACCAGAACAGTAAAAACATTCAATAAAGTTCCAGCTAGTACAGAATATGCAAAAGCTTTAAATATAAGAGAACAGGACTTACCAAACTACTTTATGAATAATCCATTAGGAAAAATATATGAAGATGAAATTTATATAGCATCACCTATGAAAGTGAATTCAGATAAATCTATTACTTTTTATTGTCAAATGATGAGTGATACCTTTGTAGATATTTTGAAACCAATTGATCCAGTTCAGCAGATAAGAAAAACTATTAAGAGTGTAGAATTTAAACCTAGCTTTGTTTTAGCTATAAATTGTATATTGCGAAGTCTAAAATTTCAACAAGAAGGTATTTGGAAATCAATTGATAATGAATTAATTTCATTATGTCCAAGTATTACTGGATTTATAAGTTATGGAGAACAGTTTTATAATAAGCATGTTAATCAAACTATGGTATTGTTAGCTATTGAATAGGAGGCTTGTATATGTTTAAATTTATAAATAGTGAAAAATCAAAAGAAATAGATATTCCAGAAGGAAGCAAAATTGTTTATTCCAAAGATGGTGTAAAATGTTTCGTTTATATAGAGGAAGTTATGGAATTAGTAGCTCAAATAAAAAATAACGCTAATTTTATTATTAATGAAGAGGGTAATATAACTTATGGATTGGATAAACTTCTTAAAGGAGCAGAATATACAACAAATCAAACTGAAAAAGTTAATGAGTATTTACAAATATTATCTAAAAATAGTGATAAGACTGAAAATTTACTGGTGGAAGTTTTTTCAAGCCTTAACAAGTCTCAAACACAAATTCATACGGCTCAAACAGATTTTGGCGATTTAATAAAACAAGTTAAAACAGTTTCAACAGTATTTGATGAATTTATTCAACTAATTTCTAATATTCAATTACAATATAATAGCATTCAAGACTTTGCTACTATTATAACTGGAATTGCTGGTCAAACAAATTTATTATCATTAAATGCATCAATAGAAGCTGCACGAGCAGGGGAGTCAGGGCGAGGTTTTTCAGTAGTTGCAAATGAAATAAAAAAACTTTCAGTTGATACTCAAAAGAATGCAAAAGATATTATTGATTCTCTAAAAAGTTTGACATTTTCAATGGATCAATTATCTGATAAATCCAATGAAGGAACTTCGGTTATAAATAAAACAACCAATATTATTGAAAAATCATCTTCTAGTTTAGAGGATATAATTGAAGCAGAATCAGAAGTAAATGAAAATGTACAAGAGGTTCAAAAATCTCAAAAAGAAAATTTAAATGGTATAAAAGAAATATCTACTAATTTAAATAATTTAGTAGATAAATCAAAATCAGAAAATCAGCAATTAGAACAAATTGTTTATAGTATTCAGAAAAAAGCAGATTATTACATTAATATGTTTAATTATTTACATCAAATACAAATGCTTGATGAGGAATAATAAATAATTACTAGAGGAAATTGTAGAAAAATATGCTTCTGTAACAGAATAAACAAAAAAGGATAGCTTGCTATATTGTAACAAGCTATCCTAAATATTTGGGACTATTATTTAATAGGGATAAATAATAAAACTTTAACTACATGCTAGTTAAGGAGGTTTATTATCTGTTCTTTTGGAACTGGTTTACTAACTAAATAACCTTGAAATAAATCGCAGTTATATTTACTTATATATTCTAGTTGTTCTTTTGTTTCAATACCTTCAGCAATAACTTTAAATTCAAGCTGTTTCATAAGTGTTATTATTAAACCTACAACACACTCTTTCTGATTATCACCTAAAATATCATCAATAAATGACTTGTCAATTTTTACTACATCCATAGGAAGGTGTTTTAAATATGTTAATGAAGAATATCCACATCCAAAATCATCAAGAGCTATTCTTATACCTTGTTTTCTAATTTCTGAAAGTAATATTGTCATATCATCAAAGGATTCCATAAAAACGGATTCAGTAATTTCAATCAGTAAACATTCAGTTGGAACACCAGTTTCATTTATAATATTAAATAATATATCCTTGAAATTTTTTTGCATAAGCTGTACTGCAGATACATTTATTGAGATATAAAAATTTTTATGTCCTAAATCTAAAAGTTCATTAGCAAAATTACATGCACTTCGTATAACCCAAGTTCCTATTTCAATAATCTGGCCCGACTCTTCTGCAGCTTGTATAAATTTATCTGGTGGAATAAAACCTTCTGTAGGGCTTATCCATCTTATTAAAGCTTCCATTCCGACTATTTGACCACTAATGACATCTGTTATTGGTTGATAATATAAAATGAATTCATTATTTTCAATGGCATCATGTAAATTATTATGTAAATTAATTTTCCTTATTGTATTTTCACCCATAACAGTATTGAAAAATGTATATTTGTTTTTTCCTGATTCTTTTGAATTGTACATTGCAGTATCAGCATTTTTGAGTAATTCATATACATCGACACCATTTTCAGGATACAATGCGATACCAATACTCGAACTGATATGAAAATGGCTACCATCTATATCATATGATTCTGATATTTTTAATAGAATTGTACTTGCTATATTCTCTATAACTACTTTATCTTTTGAACCTGTATAAAGAATAATAAATTCATCACCACTAAGTCTAAAAGCAGTGTGTTCATCTTTATTCATAGAATTTATACGCTCCGCTACTAATATTAACAATTTATCGCCAACAGGATGTCCAAAAGAATCATTTATTATTTTAAAATTGTCGAGATCTAAAAAAAACAATGCAAATTCTTTTTTTGACTCAGTTAATTTTCCAATTGTATTATATAAAGATACCCTATTCGGAAGTTGAGTAATGGAATCATAAAATGCAAGGTTGTTTATTTCTAATTGATTCTCTTTTAATTCGGTTATATCTTTATAAGCACCATATACTTTTACTAAATTTCCGTTTGCATCGAATTGTGGGTTTGAATTTGAAATAATCCATTTGTATTGTCCATTTTTACATCGTACTCTATATTCAATATTTTTTTTATTAATCGTATTATTTGCATAGTTTGTAGTTATTACCTTTAAAATATCTCTATCTTGTAGATGAACTATATTTTTCCAATCATGAGAAGTATTTAGTTCATCATTTGTATATCCAAGTATCTCAAATAATTTGTCAGAGTATTTTCTAGTATTATCTTTACAATTTTGCTCCCAAGTGATGTCAGTTGAAGATTCAACTACCAATCTATATTTTTCTTCACTTAATAAAATTTCATCTTGTCTTTTGTTAAGCTCAATATAATTTATTTGTAAAGATTCTTCAGATGCAATGAGTTCTTCATATAGAGCGCTAATTTCCTCGTTATTTTCAATGAGTTTTTTTTCTACTTTAATTCGTTCCAGTATATTAATCATAAGATATATAACCAAAGCTAAGAGAATCATAAATATTGAAGCAACAATATAAATTTGGAGTTTATATGTTTCATAGAATGAAAATGGTTTATTAATTACTATACTATCTGGAGGAAGGGGATATGAATCTAATCCATACTTTTTAAGTATGTTGTAGTCATATATAGAACGGAGAGACTTTTTGTCTACAAAAGGGATTTGATTTATATCTTCCCCACTTAGAATTTTAAGAGCAAGAGTGCCTATGTCAATTCCGTGAACTTTAGCACTGAGCACGCTACCACCAATACAGCCTTCACCTATTAAGACTTCTGATGTGGTGAAAATAGGTACTGAACTATTGCTGGAAATTCTATTCGCAAACTTTTCCATGGGGAGGGAAAGCCCTTTTGCATCAGTACTATAAGCATCAAAAATGACTATACTGTCATTTTCAAGAGTTGAAACCTTATTAGTTAATTCATCAATATCATAGTTACTTAAATCATCTACAATAAGATTTACATCAAGTAATGATACTGAATTTTTTACTAAATTATAAAAACTTATCCCTGTCTCAGTATTGTCATGGATTACATATAGTTTTTTTGTTTTAGGTTTCATTTTTAAGGCATCATTAATAGTCACTTCTGGGTAAGTAGATTCGTAAATACCAGTTACATTAGTGACATCTTTTAATATTATATTAGCAGGATCTTTATTGACGCCTCCGAAGACTAAGGGTGCATCAGAGAATAAGTCCTTCCTATATTTTATTGCAAAATTCAAAGCTGCATCATCTGTTGTGATTATTAAATCAATTTTTTTTCCTGAATATTTATATTTATAATACTCATATAACTTGTTCAAACTTTCTTCAGAGTTATATCTTTTCCAATCCATGTATTCTACATACTTTATAACGTTTTCTTTAGAATTTAAAGTATCAATAATCCCGTCACATTCTCCATCGGTCCAATAAAAACCATTAGAGTAGGAATTTATAATTAGGATATTTTTAGGGAGTTCATTTGCTTTTACCGAAATTTTCTGAAAGTCTATTACAATAAATAATAGGAAAAGTAGGAAAACTAATTTTTTTGATATTTTAAGTTTTGAAGTATTTTCCATAAAACATTTCTCCATTCTTATCATTAAGATATATAATAACCATATCAGTAAATAAACTAATATAATTACAATTATAGTCTATGATATACTATTTTTCCACAAATAAATGAGGAACGTTTTTTGGTTTTATATAGTAAGAAAGCTTCCAAAGGCCGAATTCACCTATTAATATTATTTTTGGATTACTAATTATAAAAGAAATATTTCAGCAAACTGATGAAGACCTTATTGGTTCTATTCATTTCGATGTAAGATATCAATATGATTTAAATTTAAGCCATGCTTGTTTATTGTTGCTACAAGGAGTAGAATGATTCTTAATAAACTCTAATTCTTGTTTCTAATTATTTAAAATCTAAAAAAGTATTAATAAGAATATTGTTTATACATTATTCAATTCTACGAAGGAAAGACTTTATAAGGAAAGTGACCAGTTAGAAACTAGAATATATGAAATTAAAAATATAATAAAGGGGAAGTACAGATGGTATTATATATAATAATAGCAATGATAGTAATTATTATATGGTTATTAAGTTTAAATTTTGCTGACAAGATAGGTAATTTTTTTATAAATAATATAATTAATAAAATAAAGAATATATTTAAATGAGATATATAAAAGAAGGAGATAATAAAAAATGAAAAACAAAATGATAGGGGCAATTGTTTCAGGCGTAGTACTTATAGGCATTTTAGCTTGTGGCATAATGTCAGCACATACAATTAAAGCAGGGTATGTAGGAATTGTATATTCAATGGATGGTGGAATAAGAGATGAAGTATTATCTCAAGGATTAAAGTTTGTATCGCCTTTATCTTCAGTAAGACAATATTCAGTAGCAACAGAACAAGCATATTTATCTAAAGATGCAAAAGAAGGTTCAAACGGAGATGATTCTTTTTCAGTTCCAACATCAGATGGTAAAACAGTAAATGTTGATCTTGAGTTTTCGTATCATTTCGATGCAGATAAATTACCACAAACTTTTACAAAATTTAAAGGACAAGATGGTAAAACAATTGAGGATACATTTATTAGAGGTAAAATGAAAGCATGGACAGCAGAAGTAAGTAGTAAATTTAGTGTAATAGATATTTATGGAGAAAAACGTGCTGATTTAAATGCAAAAGTGTTAGAACATACAAAACAAAATTTTAATGAATATGGTATTGTAATTGATTCTGTAAACTTTTCAAGAATAGGATTGGATGATGCAACATCACAAGCTATTCAAACTAGAATTAACAAGCAACAAGAATTAGAGACATCTAAATTAGAAGCTGAAAAAGCTAAGATTGATGCAGAAGCTAAGGTTACTCAAGCAGAAGGTCAAGCTAAGGCAAATGATGTATTAGCTAAATCAATAGACCAAAGTATTTTACAATCTAAATTCATAGATAAATGGGATGGTAAAACTCCTATAGTTATGGGTAGTGGTGGTAATATAATGGATATATCATCTTTAATGAATCAAGATAAACAAGTGAAATAAAACAATAAAAACTTAATAATTAATATCAAAAGTGTACAAGCTAAATTAATATAATTACAGATTATTACTTATAGAATTTATATATCATAAAAGGATTGCTTATTTTAATAGCAGTCCTTTTCTAGTTCATATTGTTATTTTATTTCATGTGCCTAAAATATTTATAGAGATCCATGATAAAAATCATGCTTATGTGTGTAAAGTTACCAATATTATATATAACTACATATAGCATTTTATCAGAGGCATAATAATAAGTAAATATTATTAAAAAAGTAATAATGCACATAAAAAAGGATGTTTTAGTAAATACAATATAGTATAATATAAATTATTAAGTGTGGAATGAAACGAAAAAAAGAAAATAAAAGGGGTAATTAATATGAAAGCAAATTTAAAATTAATAATATTAAGTATGACAATAATATTATTAACAATGACTCCAATAACTACTGTAAAAGCATATGAAATAACATTAAATATCCCAAAAGATAATACATCTGATATATATAATGTAAATATCGCTGTAATAAATCATTCTAACGATTGTAATATTGTAATAGTTCAAAACGATAAAGAGTATTATTCTTTTATTACAGATGATAATACTTTTAAAGTAGGTGAGGCACTAACAATAACAGTCAATTCAAGTGGAATGGTAACACAAGCAAAACCATATGTTAGTAAAAGAGATAATTATAAATTGGGCGATAATGGTATAACATATGTAAATAAATTAACAACAAATGGAGAATTACAAGAATATGCAACTAGATGGTTAAAGGATAATTACAACATGACTTTAGATATTCCAGTGGAATTTAATTCAGCTAAACAAAATAACAATGCAGATTATATTGTATATGGACAAACTTTCTATAATAATGATAAGCCAGTTAAAATTATAATTGATTATTCTTTGAATACTAACTCAGAGGATAAAAATATAATAAAAGAAAGAATGTTAATTCATGAACTAACACATTATGCCTTAGCAAAACAAGGCTTACCATATGAAGATAATACAGTTAGTTTTACAACTGAAGCATTAAAAAATGGTGCTAGTATTGATGATAAAGATAATACTGCAGGAATATTACATTCTCATATTTTAATTAACCAAAATCTTTAAAAGTCTTTTTGAATAATTCAAATTAAAAATGACGAGGGTTAAGGATAAGGAGAAATTATTGATGTATAATTTTATAGAACAAATATATTTAGACGAGGAAAAATGCATAGGCTGTAATAAATGCATCGCTAATTGCCCTGTTACTGGCGCTAATATTGCTTATATTGTTGATGGAAATAATAAAATAAAAGTTAATACTGAAAAATGTATTCATTGTGGAAAATGCATTAAAGTTTGTGATCATAATGCTAGAGATTTTAAAGATGATACAGAAAGATTCTTTAAAGACTTATATAATGGAAAGAAATTATCAGTAATTGCAGCGCCATCTATTATAGTAAATTTTCATGAATATAAAAAATTATTAGGTTACTTAAAAAATTTAGGAGTAAACTTTATTTATGACGTATCCTTTGGTGCGGACATAACTGTTTGGGCATATTTAAAAACAATGAAAAAAGATAATTTAAATACGATGATAGCTCAGCCTTGTCCTTCAATTGTTAACTACATACAAAAATATCAGCCAGAATTAATAGATAAACTTGCACCGGTGCATAGTCCAATGATGTGTGCTGCTATTTATATGAAAAAGTATGAAAATATAAAGGATGATATTGCATTTTTATCACCATGTGTCGCAAAATCTGATGAAATTAATGATAAAAATACTTATGGTTATGTAAAATACAATGTAACCTTTAAAAAACTAACAGAATATTTGGAAGCTAATAATATCGATTTATATAATTATGAGGAAGCTAAATTTGATGATATGGGTTGTAGTTTAGGCTTTCTTTTCAGTAGACCAGGAGGACTTAAGGAAAATATTGAGTTACATATAAAAGATGCTTGGATAAGACAAATAAACGGGCCACATAATGCTTATAAATACCTTGAAGATTATAACAATAATTTAAAAAACAACAAGGAAGCACCTTTACTTGTAGACATTCTTAATTGTTCTTATGGTTGTAATTTTGGTACAGGTACCTGTAATAAGTATACAAATTCCACAACAATAGATGAAGTTGATTATAAATTTGCTAAGTTAAAGAATATAAAAAAAGCAGATAAAGGTGGAAAATTAGTACGGAAAAAAATTAAATGGTTATATGGTTATTTCGATAAAAAATTGAAACTTGAAGATTTTAGAAGAGTATATAACAAAACAATTATTGTTAATGATATAATAGAACCCTCTAATAAAGAATATGATGAAATATTTATAAAAATGAACAAGCTAACTGAAGAATCAAGAAATATTAATTGTTCAGCATGCGGTTATAGCTCTTGCAAAACCATGGCTAAATGTATTCATAATGGATTGAATATATTATCAAACTGCATTGATTACAACAAGAAGGAAGTAATTATTGAGCATCATTTATTAGAAGAAAGAAATGAATTTTTTACAAATATATCTCACGAGTTAAGAACTCCAATAAATGTTATTTATTCTGTTTTGCAAATGCAAATGAGTTATTATGATAATTTATCCATAGAGGATATTACAAAATATAATAATATAATTAAACAAAATTGTTTAAGACTGATTAGATTAGTTAACAATATAATTGACTTATCTAGAATAGAAGCAGGATTCTTTAAACCATTATTTGCAGTAGAAGACATTATAAGTGTAATTGAGAATATAACCTTGTCAATTACAACTTATGCAGAAAATAAAAAGATGAATGTAGTTTTTGATACAGAAATGGAAGAATTATATTGTAACTGTGATTCGAATTTAATTGAAAGAATAATGTTAAATTTGTTATCGAATTCCGTGAAGTATGGAAGAGAAAAGGGCACTATTAAGGTATGTATTTATAAAACAGATTTACATAACGTGACTATTAGTGTAGAAGATGACGGAATAGGAATACCTGACGAAATGCAGAAAAAGATTTTTGAGAGATTTCAAAAGGTTGATTCAAGTTTATCTAGACAAAATGAAGGTAGCGGAATAGGTCTATCTCTTGTAAAATCTCTTGTAGAAATTCAAGGTGGCACTATAACTTGTAAAAGTAAACTTAATGTGGGAACTAAATTTTTAATTACTTTTCCTTTTGACAGTGAAGATAATGAGTTGGCTGCAAGCATGGAAAATCATATACTTTATGAAAAAAATAGTGCTGAAAAAGTCAATATTGAATTTTCAGATATATATATTTAATATTAAATAATTTTATCCAAAATTTAAGGCTGAAAATAAAGGGAGTGTCGCAAAATGATTGATTTTCGATCAGGAGCGATGCTCCTTTTCGATTCAAAGAAAGAAATCTCCCCAAAATTGAAATATCAAATCAATTTTGGGGAGATTTCTGAATTTCAAGCGCACTCAAATAAGCCTACTTATTTTATTCCATAATTAGGCAGTAGATTTTAATTCATGAAGATGATTTTGGGTTCTTTCATTTTGTATTTTTAAATGCAATTTGTTAATGTTGTAGCCAAAACAAAGCAAAATAAATTCAGTTTTAACACTATTTTTTCCACGTGTTAAAAATCTATTGAATTCATAATCACTTTTTAGAACTCCAAATGCTCCTTCGACCTGAATAGATCTGTTCATTCTTAATTTAGTTCCAAATTCAGTTGTGATATTTCTATAAGATATTTCACGCTTTTCCACAAAAGTTTTTGAAACTTGCATCTTTCTATTTCCTTTTGCTTTCGTGCACTTCGATTTATGAGCACAGTTATCACAACTTTCACACTCATAGATAGTAGCCTCTGATTTGTATCCACTGGCGGATTTTCTATTAATAATAGAGGTCGGAATCAACTTTCTACCATTATGGCAAATATATAAATCTGATTCTGCATCATATTTCATGTTTTCACGTTTACTAATATCATTTTTAAAACTTCTTTTTTTCCACTTTTCATAAGTTTGTGGTTTTATATACGGAGTTTGATTGTTAGATTCTAAAAATAAATAGTTCTCCTCACTTTCGTAACCAGAATCTGCAATTACATTAAGATATTTATACCCAATTTTTTCTTGCATATTATTAAGCATAGGTATTAATGTTGCTATATCATTTCTATCATCAAATATTCCGACCCCGGTTACGTATTCACTTTCAACTGCGATTTGTGCATTATATGCAGGTTTCAATTGACCATTTCTCATATGGTCATCTTTCATACGCATAAAAGTTGCATCTGTATCAGTTTTAGAATAACTATTTCTTTTTGATAATATGTTTTTACTGAAATTATATTTTTCTTGTCTTTCTTTATATTCAAATAGTTGCTCTATCCATTTCTGAATTGCAGTTTTTCTTTTACCAATACCGTGAACAAACTCTATGTTTCTTTTGTCTTTTTCATATAAAAGCCATTCGAGAATTTTATCAATATCATATATCAATGTTTCTTTTTTAACAATAAAGTCTCTCGATTCTTCAAGATTGATATTTTCAGCAAGAGTAAGAATCTTATCAAACATTTTTTCCTCATTTTTATAAATGGATTTCTTCCAAACAAAAGTATAACGATTGGCATTCGCTTCGATTTTAGTACCATCAATAAATACATTTTCAAATAATATTTCCTTTTGAGCTGCTAGATATTTAACTTGTTGATAAAATAAATCTTCAATTACTTCATTTGAAAGATATTCTTTACGGAATCTACTAATGGTAGCATGATCAGGTGCTTTATAACCTTGAAGTAGCCACTTGAAATTTATATCTCTTTTGCATGCTTTCTCTATTTTTCTACTAGAATAAACATTTTGAGAATAAGCATACGATACTATTTTGAACATGATTTTTGGTTCCACTGCCGGTTTTCTTCCAACGGAAGAGTACGCCTGATACAACTTTGTATAATTTAATCCCTCCAATATATGGCTTAGCAAGCGGACTGAATCATCTTCTGGTATTAAGTTTTCTAAATTTAATGGTAATATAAGTTGATAATTATCATTAAATTGATTATAATTTTTATTGTATAATTTGGTTTTTAACATAATTTAATTATACTAAAAATGTGAATTCTTTTGAATTCACATTTTTTATTTGGTTGAGTCAAGTAAAAGTTGGCAAGAATTTTATTTAAATTATTATCCATTATTTTACATTGCATTTTTAAAATTTCCCTACCCATACTGTATATTTAACTATAACTAATATCACTAAATGATTTTAATCCACATAAATCACGTACTATTTTTCTACCTAACGTTGCGGCAGCTCCGCTATACGGAATTTGTGCACTATTGCACTTATATGCCTTACACTTATTAGATTCTTTATTCGCTTGAAATACTGTTAATGGTAGTTTTGCAACTACTGTATCAATAACATCATCAGAAATAATATTTCTGTAGATTTTATCTACAGTATCAAACAACCTATTACTAAATTTTTCAGATAATATTTTAGATAAATTATCTGCACCATTAATAGACCAGCTCATTTTTCTGCCCTTCATTCTTTGAGCTAATACATCACAAATATTATGTTCCATTGTGCCTAGATTCTTGTATTCCATGCCTTCCGGCGCCGTAGGCATGTTTATGTCACTTCTTAATTTATACGGTATTAATCCATCTCTATTGTGAACAAAGTAATCATATAATTCAGTAAGCTTCTTAAATGCAATATCTTTTTCGTTTGTAAGTATCATCATATTTACAATAGTTTCTAGACCTTCATCAATTTTACCTTCTCTAAATAGTTTTAGTAATTGCTTTTGAGCTCTTTTATCACTTACCTTACGTATAATCGCTTGGCCTACATGAAATGGATCTAGCTGAAAATGAATGTCTTCATCCTCACAAGTTGCTTTAATCCAATTTGCTCCATCACCGTTTAATATTCTAGTTTGAATTTCATCTACATTGTATTTTTCTGAAATTGTTGCGCTAGCAAGCTTTTTAAAGTGATTGGAATTGCTAAAGCTTGCACAAACAGTTTTATCAACAACCACATATTCTTTTTTGCTCCCTGGGCGTAAAGTCCAGCCAGTATATGATACTGCTAGTTTTAACTCTTTCTTTTTATTTTTCCCTTTTGGTCTATCATTACCTTGAAGATAGAGCCAAACTCCATCTTGCTCCTGAAACAATACTGGTACTTCCTTTTCGCCTTTTAATGCACCTTTGTCATTTAACTCAATTTTACGATTTTCTATTTCTTTAATCTTTTCCCCAAGTGTTTGAACTATGTTCCAAACGCCTTGAGCACTAATATCTTGATTACACATAGTTTTAATATTCTCAGATGTCTTTCTAAAAGAAACCTCCGTCACGTTAGTTAAAATAGTTTCTACGAGATTTATAGACACATTTCCTAAAGTGTCCATCCCTAAATACTCATCCAAAAGGTACTTAGTTGCTTTCTTACCATCTTCAAGTTTAAATTCATAAATGCGCCTAGAATACTCTACGTTCCCCATAATAGTCCTCAAACAAGTTTGCTTACGACCTTTATTACGGTAAACCTTGCTATCTCTTTCATTAAGTAGTTTTTCATCTAAAAATTCTAATATACTTTTTAAAGCATTACAAGCTTCGTCACAAGCATATTTATAAATTCTTTTCTCTAACTCCTTGAAAGTCATTCCTTTATCATTTAAACTTAATTCATACATAAATATAACTCCATTCTATTTAGTCTTAGCAACTTAATTATAATGGATAATTTATGTATTTGGGAGATGCTTTCGCATCTCCTTTTACTATTTATACAGTTTTTATTACTGTTTCTGCCTACTAAAATTATACTCTAACTTTTTATTTTTTTTATAAAAAAATGAGCTGCCACAAAACTAACTACGTTAGTTTTGCAACAGCCCCTTTTTATTGTGTATTAATAAAGCCAAACTCTGTTAGTGTCAAAGTAGTATCAACTATACCATTCATTAGAGCCAACCCGTGTGCATGGTTCCATTAGTATCTAAGTAGTACCAGTTACCATAGTCATTTATCCATCCCATCAAACATTTTATAGCTATCAGAATTTACATAGCAGTTAAGCATCTTTCTTAGTTATCATGTGTTATATGTAGCCCAGCAACTATAGTATCACAATATTCCACCATTTGATCAATTGAAATAGGCATACCTTCTTCAAGCCACTCACCAGCTGAATAAACTAGTGCAGGAGAATAAAATTCTGCAATAATTGATATTGGAACGATAAATTTAATTCCGTTATTCTCATCATGTTCTAATTTTGCCTTTATACATTCAAGTACTATTTTTCTAAGTTGTTTCATTGCAGAACCATTATTTAATAATCCTACAGAATACATTTTCCTATTTTCACACATATGTTCAAGAAGAAGTCTAAATAAATTTGTATAATACTGTTTTGCATTATCAGCAGGAGTATATTGTAAACTCTTTTCTTCAAAATCTTTTATTAATTGCCTAAGCAGAAAATCAAGTAATTGATATTTATCTTCAAAATGTTTATAAAAGGTAGTTCTATGTACCATAGCTTTATCACAGATATCTGAAATTCTAATATCATCAAAATTTTTTTCTGTAAGCAAAGATATTAGAGATTCAAAGAGTAGTTTGTGTGTTCTCCGTATTCTTAAATCAAGGTTTTCATTAATTAGATTATTATTCATAAGTTCCTCCTAGCTAAATAATCTACATATATTTTAAATTGTAGACTAAGTATATAAATTTAAGATATTGTATCTTGATTACCTTATGATAACAGTATAAATTATAAATATACAGTTGTAAAGATAAGATACATTAGTATAATAAATATACAGATGTAGAATAAGTATTTTTTTGAAATTATTAAAAAATTAAAGAGGTGAATGCAAATGAGAAAAGATATAAAAAAAGTATTAACAATTGGAATTCTTCTAAGTATTATGAATAGCAGTATTGTGCCAGTATTTGCAGTAGAAAATAATGAAAAAATGAATGTGTCAAAATCAACATTATCTGATGAGAAGGCTGGATCTATTTCAACTCAATTTCAAAATGTACAAACTATTAAAGTAAAAAAAATTCTTACATTAGATAAAGCAATAGAAGGGGCTATAAATAACAGTGATAAATTAAAATTAAAGTCAAAGGAAATAAAAATGTACGAAGATAAAATGGATCTTCAAGAAAAAACTAATGATTATTATAAAGTTATTGGTCAGAAAGTATATGATTTTCCTTATGATAAGTTTGAACTTCAAGAAAAGCAAACAAAGCAATCAAAAGATTTCATGGAAGATCAAATAGCTTCAGATATTACAAATAAATATAATGATATGATTTTAAAAGAAATTGAGATAAATAAATCAAAAAGAAATCTAGAATTCAAGAAAAAAGACTTAGAGTTTATGAAAGGAAAACTAACACTCGGAATGGCAACGCCTAATCAGCTTAATGATGCACAAATTGAAATAAAATCATTACAAGATGATATAACATCAAAAGATAATTCATTAAATAACAACAAAGATTATTTTAAAGTGATAACAGATTTAGATTTAAAAAATACCTATACACTTGATTACAATGTAAATTATACAAAATTTAAAATAGCTGGTTCAGCTGATGAGTACATAGATGACAAAATTGATAAGTATGTAAAATATGATACTGAAATGTTAAAGCTGACTAAAGATTATATGAAGGATCTAAAAGATGATGGAATAAAAGACATTATGGATAAGGAAGTAGAAAAAATTCCAGACAAATCTTCTTCTGTAGCAGTAAATGCTGATGGCACTAATACATTTGATTCAGGGTCATATGCTTTAAAGTTAATAGCTTATCAACAAAATCTGCAAGAATATTATACTAAGATTAATGCTTATGGAGAATATCTAGATGGTAAATATAGCGTTAGCACCGCGCAAGTTAAACTTGATGACACAAAAAAGAATCTTAAAAATGCATTAAAGGAAAGTTATTCAACGCTTCTTGATTTAGAAAATAAAATAGATACTTTAAAAGAGCAAGTTAATTCAACAAATACAAAAGTAAGATTTGCAAAAGCACAAGTAGACATGGGATTAATGCTACAAAATGACTATGATAAACAAATTTTAGAAAATGAAGATTTAGATACCTCTCTAAGAAAACTTATTTATACCCATAACAATTTAAGAGATAGTATACAAAAACCATGGATATTAAGCAATTAAAAAATTTATGATGGAAAAATGACAAAGTATAAGCAAGAATGAGGCTATATATAATATTTTATTGTAGCTTCATGAATACAAGGAGGATATATGAATAAGAAAATATTAGTTATTTGTTTAGTACTTTTAAATCTTGTTACATTAAGTGGATGTAGTTCAGAAACTGATACAAAAGCAGATGTAAAAACTTATCCAGTTAAAACTGTAGAACTTCAAGATAAAAGTTATCCAATTTCATTAGAGTATGAAGGGTTAACAGGAGGAAGTGAAGTTAGAAAGCTTTCATTTAAAAGTTCTGCAAAAGTTTCAAAAATATATGCTTCAAAAGGTCAGTATGTAAAAAAAGGAGACAACCTTGTTGATTTAGATAAAACTGACTTGAATTTTGAAATGGAGGGAGCCAAATCTCAAATGGATGCTGCTTCAGCACAATATGATAAAGCAGTAAATGGTGCGGAGGCTGAAGATATAAACAAAGCTCAAATAGCAGTAAAGAATGCAGAAGATAATTATAAATATTGCAAAGATTTGTATGATAAAAATGTCACTTTATTTGAAATGCATGCAGTTACGCAGCAACAAATTAATGATATTAAAATCAAATTAGATGGAAGTGAAAGTGAGTTAAATGCAGCTAAGGAAACTTTAAATCAGCTTAAAAATGGAACACGAAAAGAAGATAAACAAGCGCTACTTGCTCAATTAAATGCTGCAAAAGCTAATTATGATTCAAAAGTTAATTTAGTTGAAGATGGTTCCCTTAAAGCAGATGTAGATGGTTATGTAGTAGATATTCTTTGCAAAGAAGGGGAGATGCAGTCTGCGGGCTATCCAGTTGTTTTAATTAGAAGCGAAAGCCAAGTTGTCACTGTGGGATTATCTGATAATGATGTAAAGAAAATAAAACTAGGAACAAAAGCACAAGTTAAAATAGATGATGTTACCACTGATGGAGAAGTCATGAACATAGTTCAAATGGCTGATAGTAAATCAGGAACGTATAGTGCTGAAATTAAACTTGTAAATCCTATAGATAATAGTAAATTTTACATAGGTCAATCTACAAAAGTTTATATTAATGAAGGTGAAAAGAATGGAATTTGGATTCCAATTTCAACTATTTTAAATGATGGACAAGATTATGTTTATGTAGTAGAAAATGGACATGCTGTCAAGAAAAATGTAACTTTAGGACAAACTAATGAAAATTTAGTATGTGTAGAAGGACTAAAAAGCGGAGATAATCTTGTTAATGAAGGCATGAAAAATATAAAATCTGGATATCAGGTTTCAGTAGAATAAAGGAGGAAGAATTATGGGATTAATTAATGCTGCTATAAAAAATAAAAAGATAGTATTGTTTTTAGTGTTTATTGCTATCATAAGTGGTTTGGCCTGTTACCATTACATTCCTAAGCAGGAAAGTCCAGATGTTTCATCCCCAGCAGCCATGATTACAACAATTTATCCAGGGGCTTCTCCTAAGGATGTAGAAAGTTTAGTTACAAAAAAGATTGAAGATAAGGTTGAAGAAATAGATGGATATGATTATGCTGAATCTTTTTCTCAAAATAGTGCATCTATAGTTATTGTTTACTTAAATAGTGATGCAGATAAAGATAAAGCATGGCGTAATTTGAGAGATAAAATAAAAGATTTAAAATCCGATCTTCCTAACGGTTGTCAAGAGAGTACAATAGATACAAAGCTTACTGAAACAGCAGGTATGATTTTAGGTGTATCTGGTGAAAGTTACTCTTATGAACAATTAGGAAATTATGCAGATGATATAAAGAAACAATTAAGTAATGTTAGTGGTATTTCTAGATTTGATATAAAGGGAAAGCAAGATAAACAAGTAAAAGTAGATGTAGATTTAAGCAAAATAAATAAATATTCTATTTCTCTTGAAGATGTATGCGGTGTATTACAAGCACAAAATGTAGAGATTCCTTCTGGATCTTTAGAACTCGCGACTGGAAAAATAAAAGTGCAGACACCTGGCAGCTTTACATCTCTAAAGGATATAGAAAATACAATTGTAGGAGTTTCAACAGAAACTGGACAAACTTTGAAGCTTAAAGATATAGCTAGTGTCCATATGGATTATGACGATGATTCTAATTATAAATATACTAATAATGGAGAAAATGCAGTATTAATTGCAGGGTATTTTCAAGATAATAAAAATATAGTTTTAATAGGTGATGATGTAAGGAACAAATTAAACGAAATAAAAAAACAATTACCACAGGATTTGAAGATAGAAGAGGTTACCTTCCAGCCTAAAGATGTAGATGAATCAGTTTCTTTCTTTATGAAAAACCTTGAAGAGGGTGTAATTCTTGTAGTTATAACTGTTCTAATCGGAATGGGAATTAGAAATGCACTAGTAGTATCTTCAGTAATTCCAATATCTATTGCTTTATCATTTATTGCTATGGAAGTTTTAGGAATAAAAGTACATCAAATATCAACAACGGCACTTATTATAGCATTGGGAATACTTGTAGATGATGCAATTGTAATAGGAGACGTTGTGCAAGTAGGAATTGATGAGGGACTTAGTGGAGATGAAGCGGCATTTAAAGGAATTAAAAAATTATTTGTCCCTGTATTTACATCTACATTAATTATAGTTGGTGCTTTTGCTCCTCTTTTAAGCATACCAGGATCAGTAGGAGAATTTATAAGAACACTGCCACAAGTAGTAATGATTTGTATAACTTGCTCATATATATCAGCACTATTTATAACTCCTGCTATGTCATCTTTATTTTTTAAGAAGAGTAAAGCTGTTAAGAAGGAAAATAAAATTCAAAAGTTATTTCATAAGCTTTTGACTTATGGACTTAAGCATAAAATAAAGATTGTTGTAGCATCTTTACTTGTATTTGCAGTGTCAATGGGATTAATGAATTTATTAGGTGCACAATTTTTTCCTTATGTAGATAAAAATATTATTTATGTAAATGTGTCTAATGAAAAGGTTGAAGATTTGGATAGTACAGGTAATTTAGTAAAAGAAGCAGAAGATGTTTTAAAATCACAAGAAGAAGTTACGGGTTATACTTCAGCTATAGGTGGTGGTCTGCCTAGTTTTTATATTACATTGCCTACTGTAACACCATCAAAAGATACAGCTCAAATTATGGTAAAAATAGATCTAGATAAAACTAAAAAGTTTGATACAAGGGAAAAACTTGTTGAACATATACAAAATGAATTAGATAATAAAATATCTGGAGGAGTTGCTACAGTAAAGCTTTTGGAGCAGGCAGATCCAATAGGAGCACTTGTTCGAATGCGGCTTACAGGAGATGATTTAGATAAAATTTATACTGCTTCAGAGCAAATACAAGAAAATTTAAAAAATATACCAGGAACTACAAACGTAAGAGATGATGCAGCTAAAAAGACATTTGAATATGAAGTGAATATAGATAGTACTAAAGCATCTCAATATGGTTTGCTAAAGTCTGATATTTTGAAACAAATGAACATTGCATTAAAGGGATATAACAGTTCTGTATATAGGAAAGGTGGAAGCGAATACGATATATTAGTTAAAAGTAATATATCATCAGTAGAAGATTTGAAGAATTTACAAGTAAAATCAAGTGTTACAAATAATAAGATATTGTTATCACAAGTATCAACTATAAATCTTAATTCACAGCTCGATCAAATAAAGCATTATAAGAAAGATAAGACTGTAACAGTATATAGTGATTTAAAATCAGGCTATAATTCAGCTGATATAGAAAATACAGTGAAACAAGAAATAAATAAAATGGAGTTAAATGGAGTAAATGTTCTTTATGATGGAGAGCAAAAACAAATAGAAACTAACTTCACAAGTCTTGCCATTGCTGGGGTAGTTATAATAATAATAATTTATTTAATTTTATTTGTTCAATTTAAGTCATTTATACAACCCCTTGTAATAATCTATTCTCTACCATTATCACTAATAGGAGTAATAGTAGGGTTATTAATGTGTGACATGCCTCTATCATTAACTGCTGTAATGGGAATAATAAGTTTGATTGGAGTAGTTATAAGAAATGCTATTTTGCTTGTAGAATATATAATTGAAGGTAGGCAGGAAGGTCTTTCTATAGATGAAGCTTGTATACATGCTGTAAGCTTAAGATTTAGACCTATAATATTAAGTTCAGTAGCAACTATTACAGGACTTGTACCACTTGCATTTTCTAAGAGTGCGTTATTTGGACCTATGTCTGTAACTATAATATTTGGACTTGCATCAGCTACGTTCCTTACATTTATAGTTGTCCCAGTAATGTATTCTTTAATTAATACTAAGCTTGAAGAGAGGGAAGCAAAGGAGAATAAAGTAAGTATTGAATTAGGAAATCTTTATTCAAAAATAAAGATTAAAATATTAAATATCTACGATTTATTATGTCAACATTTAAAAAACTGGAAAAAGTAGAGGCATTTAATATAAAATGTAGAATATTAATAGCTAAGTGTATAAATCTAAGATAATTAATACTATAAGTTTTGCCACGCAAGAAGAATAAAATAATCATAGAATCAGAAACAATTTAGTTTAATCTATTCAAATATAAAATATGTGGTAAATATCATATTGACAAGAACGTCTTAAATAAAATACACTGGTACTATAATACTAATTAGTGCCAGTGTTCTATTATTTATCCAATGTTTTTGGAAATATTAATTTACATGGAAAATTCTAGACTTTGTTTTCAATGAAGTTTTTATTATAAACATTAAAATAATTCACAGTAACTTTTTTAGTTTTAACCGAATTATTAAAAATTGATGTCTATACCTTATAAATTATACTATGCGAGGAGGAATATTAATGAACATAAAAGAAAAAATCGTAAATTCTACTTTGGACTCTATTAAATTCAAACTAATAATTGCTGTTGTAATTGTGCAATGCTTTAGTTCTTACATAGGACAAGCGGTAAACTTAGCTATAGCACGTGGAAGAGATGCACTAAAGGGAGTTGGCGTGGCTACTTTCTTTTTAGATGGCGCTATTGGTGTTTTTGTATCTGCCGCCATCAGCATAATAATATCAGTTTTTATAATAGTTTATATTTATGATAGGTTAGTTTTAAAGAGACTTAAAAAAGTATTGAATTTCACACAAAAGTTAGGTGATGGAGATTTATCTGGAGAGCTTAATTTTAAAGGTCATGATGATATAAGCAAGCTAGGAGAGAGCTTAAATAAAGCTGCATCAAATATAAAATTACTAGTATCAGATATAACTAATATTTCTAAAAATATCAATACTTCAAGTCATGAATTATTAGAAGGTACAAAAAGTTCTCACACAAGTATAAGTGCTATTAATTCAACTTCAGTTATACTTTCTAATGAGGCTTTAAATTTAATAGACACTACTCAAAATGCAAATTCATCAATTGAAGATATAGTGAAGACAAATCAATTACTTTTAACTAAAGTAAAAGATGGTTTAACTTCATCAACTGAAATGGAAACAAGAGCAGCACAAATGAAACTAAAAGTTTCTAGTTCACTTGAAAAAGCAAATATAACTTATAGTGAAAAACAAGAAAAGATTCTTAAAGCTATTGAAGCTGGTAAAATAGTAGAGGAAATTAAGATAATGTCTGATACAATAAAAGGTATCGCTTCTCAAACAAATCTTCTTGCATTAAATGCATCCATTGAAGCTGCAAGAGCAGGTGAACAAGGTAAAGGTTTTTCAGTTGTAGCTGAGGAAGTGAAAAAATTAGCAGAACAGTCTACAGAAGCTATTTCAAATGTAGAAAATTTAGTTACTCAAGTAAGAGAAGTTTTTGATAACCTTTCAGTAAGTTCTCAAGATATTCTAGAGTACATTGATAACAATGTTAAAGCTGATTATGAATTATTACTTGAAACAGGAGATCAATATCAAAAGGATGCAAAACTTATAAATAACATATCTACAGAAGTAACTTCATCTGCTAAAATTATGAATACATCAATTGAAGAAATTAGCAAAGTAATTGATAAGGTTGTTGATATATCAGGAAAAACTTCTGATTCTACAAGTGAAATTAATGCTAGTTTGTCAGAGATAACATCGATAATGAATGAAGTAAATAATGCTATGGAAAATCAAGTTAGTTTATCTAACGGATTAGAAAAATCTGTTGAAAAATTCACGTTATAATACTAGTTTAGGGGATATTGTGACCCTTGAAGTCATAAGTTAAATATAATCTACATACAAATAGGTGGCAGGCACCAAAATTAAGTGACTGCAAATTATTTGTGTGTAGATTATATTTTTTTATAAATATAAATAAGTCATATTTCTTGAAAGTATAAAAAAGTAATTACAGTAAACTCACAAGCTAATAGTAATATTAATAAACATTCATAGAAAAAATGAAATATATTTTAAGTCATTGTATGAAGTTGTCTTATAATATATAATTTATAGTAGATTTATGTAATTTAAAATCTAAAGCATGTGAAAGAAAATTATAAGTCAAGACACTAGTATATTGACTTGTTATTTTTAAATGGGCATGAATAAAGGAATAAAGGTTGTGTTTAGATGGAATTAAGAAGATTTAATCAAAAAGATATAATTTTTGCCTTAGATATAGGAACAAGATCTATTATAGGAACAGTAGGTATAATAAAAGATAAGAAGTTTCAAGTAGTATGTGAAAAATACTTAGAACATGAAGAAAGAGCCATGGTAGATGGTCAAATACATGATATTACTTTGGTTGCGTCTGTTGTTCAAAAAGTTAAAGCTTATCTTGAAGAAGAGCTTCAAATACAACTAAATGAAGTATCTATTGCAGCGGCAGGTAGATTTTTGAGAACAGTTGATGTAAGAGCAGATATTGAACTTAATCAAGATGAAGAAGTAGATAAAGAAATTATACGAAGTCTTGAATTAAGTGCAGTAAAAAAAGCAGAAGAAGAAATAGCAACTACAACTGAAGGAAAATTATATTGTGTTGGATATTCAGTAAAATGTTTTTATTTAAATGGTTTTTTGATATCAAATTTAATAGGGCATAAGGGTCAAAATATTGGAGCAGAAGTTATTGCAACATTCTTGCCAAGGTCTGTAATTGATTCTCTTTATTCAGTAATGAATAAGGTTAATTTAAAAGTTGTAAATTTAACCTTAGAACCAATAGCAGCCATGGAAGCTGCAATACCAAAGAGCTTAAGACTTTTAAATATTGCATTAGTAGATATCGGAGCTGGTACATCAGATATAGCAATAAGCTCTAAAGAAAGTATTTCAGCCTATGGCATGGTTCCCATGGCAGGAGATGAAATAACTGAAGCTATTGTTCAGGAATATTTAGTTGATTTTAATACTGCTGAAAATATAAAAAGAGCTATAAGTGAAGAAAAAGAAGTAACATATATTGATGTTTTGGGCCTCGAAAACACAATATTATCGGAAAATGTATTTAAATTAGTTAGTGCTATTGTTAATAAAACAGCAGAAGAGATTTCTAAGAAGGTTTTAGAATTAAATGGTGATAAAGCTCCTAGTGCTGTATTTTTAGTAGGCGGAGGAGCTCATACACCAGGTATTTTAGAAGCAATTGCAGATAAGTTGAAATTGAAACCTCAAAGAATTGCAATTAAAGATAGACAAGCAGTTACAGAATGTATCTCAGATAATATATTGGGTTCAGCTGGAGTAACTGTTCTTGGAATAGCTTTAACTGCAATACGAAGCTTAGGTAATGATTTTATTGATGTTGTTTTAAATAATGATCCAATTAGTTTATTCAATTCTCACAAACATACTATAATGGATGTGTTACTCCAAGCTGGAATAAATCCTTCATTATTAATAAGCAAAAATGGAAAAAGTATTAGATTTAATTACAATGGATCTAAAAGAATTGTTTTTGGTGAATATGGAACTAGTGCTAAAATTACAGTTAATGGAGAAGAAGCTACTCTGGAAACAGAAATTAAAGCAAATGATAATATTATATTAGAATATGCACAAAATGGAATAGATGCAGCTCCAAAATTATATGAGCATATTAGAAATGTAAATTCAATTTCAATTTATTTAGATGGAGAAATTATAAATATTGATCCAGTAATACTTGTTAATGGAAAAAGAGAAGATTTAAACTATATAATAAACAATGGTGATGAAATACAAGTGCTTTTACCTTGCAATGGGTCTGATTTTAAGAAATATATATTAAAAGAAGAAGTGACTTTATTAAAGGATGAAATTGTGTTAGAAGATAAGTACGAAATTTCAGAGGGAGATCATATTATCAGAGAAATTAAAATTCTAGAGGAAATTGAAGCTGTAGAAGAGAGTATGGTTTCAGAAAAACAAATAGAAAATATAACAAAAGATAATAATTATAAAAGTATAGAAATTGACAGTACAAATAATTTAAAAAAAATAGATGTTACAGAGCAAGAAGAGATAGCTGTTACTATAGAAGAATTTTCTGGTATAACAGTAAATATAAATGGAGAAAAGACGACATTAAACGGTAAAATACAATACGTAATTGTAGATATTTTTGATTATATTGATTTTGATTTAACAATACCAAAGGGAATAATTAATTTAACTTTAAATGGAGAAAAATCATCATATACAGCAAAAATAAAAGATGGTGATATAATAGAAGTTTTTTGGAGTAATATATAGATTTAGTTAATAAGGCACAATCAAAAATTATGGAGGAAATAAAAAAGTGATAGATTTTAAAGAAGAAGCTAATCTTATAAAAGAGGAACTTATAAAAATAAGAAGAGATTTACATGAACATCCTGAACTTGGATTTGAAGAAGTTAGAACATCTAAAGTTATTAAGGATTTCTTGAAAGCAAATGAAATTCCGTATATTGAAGTAGCCCAAACAGGTGTATGTGGAATTATAAAAGGGACAAAAGAAGGAAAGAATAAAGCTGTAGCAATGCGCGGAGATATAGATGCGCTTCCTATTCACGATATGAAAACTTGTGAATTTAAGTCTAAGATTGACGGCAAGATGCATGCTTGTGGACATGATGCTCATACAACAATACTTATGGGTGCGGGAAAGCTATTAAATAACAATAAAGATAAATTTTCAGGAACTGTAAAGTTATTATTTGAACCAGCAGAGGAAACTACAGGTGGAGCAACTCCTATGATAAATGCAGGGGTACTTGAAAATCCAAAGGTTGATTGTATTCTTGGACTTCATGTGGATGAAGAAACAGAATGTGGCACTATAAAAATAAAAAAAGGAGTAGTTAATGCTGCATCTAATCCATTTACTATAAAAATAACAGGTCAAGGAGGACACGGAGCATCGCCTCATACAACTGTTGATCCTATAGTTATAGCAAGTCATATTGTAATAGCACTTCAAACAATAGTAAGTAGAGAAGTAGCGCCTGTAAATCCAATTGTTATAACTGTTGGAACTTTGAATTCAGGGACAGCTCAAAATATTATTCCTGGAGAAGCTACGTTAAGTGGAATGATAAGAACTATGACAAAGGAAGATAGGGCATTTGCTATAAAAAGATTAAATGAAATTGTAGATGGAATTGCAATTATGTCAAGAGCGAAGGCAGAAATAAGTGTAACTGAAAGTTATCCTTGTCTTTATAATAATGATGAATTTGTAGATTTAATACATGATAGTGCAACTGAAGTTTTAGGGAGGGAAAATGTTTTAGAGCAAAGAGCACCTAAGATGGGGGTTGAAAGTTTTGCATATTTCGCAAATGAAAGACCATCAGCATTCTATTTCTTAGGATCTGGGAACAAAGAAAAGAATACTACAGAACCTGCTCATAGCAACTTATTTAATATAGATGAAGATTGCCTAAACATTGGAGTTTCTATTCAAGCTTTAGCAGCATTCAACTATCTAACAAAGTAGTTTCAATTGACAATGTACAATTGACAATGTACAATTGACAATTAAGGAACAAATCCTTTCGGGATTTGAAACAATTAGAAAATAAGAAATGCCTTGGCATTTCTATATGAAATAATACAATTTCCAAAGGGAATTGTATCACAATTGTTCATTGTTAACTGTCAATTGTGCATTGAAAAAATTAGGAGTGATTATATTTGAAAATAGAAATAGGGCCAAATGAAGCAGGCCAAAGATTAGATAAATTTTTAAGAAAATTGTTAAAGGATGTACCTTTAAGTGCAATTTTTAAAGCTTTAAGAAAAAAAGACATAAGAGTTAATGGTGCAAAGCAAAATGAAAAGTACTTCTTAGTAGAAGGCGATATAGTAGAAATTAAATACATACAAAGTAAAAAAGAAGATAAAACAGAGAAATTTATTAAGGTTGATCCAAAAGGAATTAAAATTGCATATGAAGATGAAAATATGTTAGTACTAGAGAAATGGATAAATGTATTAGTTCATTCAGATAGTAATACTAGTAAAGAACCAACGCTTACAGATTTTGTTCTTTCATATTTGAATGATAAAGGAGATTATATACCAGAAAACGAATTGACATTCACTCCAGCAGCATGTAATAGATTAGACAGAAATACATCAGGTTTAATTATTTTTGGAAAGAGTTTCGACGGATTAAAGTGTATAAATGAAGCAATTAGAGAAGATGAAATAAGAAAACATTATTATACTTTAGCAAAAGGTAAAGTAAGAGATGGTCTTTATGAAGGATATATAGTAAAAAACCTTGAAACTAATATATCAACAGTACATGATACAGAAGTTAAGAATTCTAAAAGAATAGCAATGGAAATAAATGTAGTAGAAACTAATGGTGCATATTCATTCTTAGATATTAATTTAATTACAGGAAGAAGTCATCAAATAAGAGCACATTTGGCACATTTGGGAAATCCAATAATTGGGGACAATAAATATGGAGATAAGAAATTAAATTCATTTTTTGAAAATAAATATGGATTAAACTATCAATATTTATATGCTTATAAATTAATTTTTAGAAATATTAATGATAAGCTAAGTTATTTAAAGAATAAGACCATAGCAGTAGCAATACCTCCAATATTAAAAAAAATAAAACAAGATGTGTTTAAATTCTCAATTAGATAGGAGAGGTAATTTATGGAAGAGAGATCAGCCCAAAGTAGTAGTAATAGAGGCTTTTTAATTCTTTCAATAGCAGGTCTTTTAACTAAAGTAATATCAGTTTTTTATATACCTCTACTTCAAAGAATAATAGGTCTTGATGGATATGGAATATACCAAAATTGCTATGAAGTTTTCTTATTTGCATATGCAGTTACAAATCTTGGAACTCAGCCAGCTATTGCAAAAGTAGTTGCAGAACTTACAGCACTCGGAAAACCCAATGATGCTGTAAGAGCTCTTAAAATATCGAGGACTCTTTTAGCTTTAGTAGGTGCAACATTAACTATATTTTTAATGTTATTTGCATTTCCAATTGGAAACCTAATTAAAAATCCAGCAGCATCTTATGGAATTTTAATGCTAGCACCAAGTATATTTGTTACATCAATTTTATCCTCTTATAGAGGATATTTTCAAGGTAGAAATAGCATGACAGCTATAGCTGTCTCTCAAGTGTTAGAACAAGTTATAAATATTTTAATTAGTTTAACTTGTGCATTCTTTTTAGTGAAAATAAGTATTGCATATGGTAGTGCGGGAGGTACTATTGGTACTTCAATAGGTGCTTTTGTTGCATGTCTTTATATGGTTTATATTTATGGGAAGAAAAAGTTTGAAGAAGATTCTGTAGAAGCTCAAGGTACAAACAAAAGAGTAAGAACTAAACACATAATTAAAAAATTAATAAAATATGGACTACCAATTACTTTATGTTCAGGGCTTCAAAATTTCGGTAGCCTTGTAGATATGGTAAATGTAAATAGCAGGTTAGCAGTTGCAGGTTTTAATATGCAACAATCTCAAGTTCTTTATGGAGTTCTTGGGAGATATAAAACTTTACTATCAGTTCCACTTATAATTGTAACAGCCCTTGGGACAACCGTGTTACCAGCAGTAGTAACAGCTATGGCATTAAAGGATAAAAAAGAAGTAAGAAGAAAAACAACTTTTGCCTTTAGAATAACTTTTATAATAACAATACCAGCAGCGATAGGTCTTTCGGCCCTTGGAAGCGAAGTTTTTGAATTGTTATATGGAACAGAACAAGGCTTTGAACTTATGGTAATAGGTTCCGTAGTACTGATTCTTATGGCAGTTGTACAAATACAAACTGTAATACTTCAAAGTATGAATAAACTTTATTTTGTTCTTGGAACTTTTATAATAGGTATAGCTTTAAAAGTAATTGCTAATTATATTTTAGTAGGAATGCCAAGTATAAATATTTTAGGTGTTGTTGCAGGAAACTTTTTATGGTTTGCAATACCAATGTTTTTAAATCAAATAAAATTAAAAAAAGTTCTTAGAGTAAAAATTCCTATGTTTAGAAGTATAATTAAACCACTTATTGCATCAGTAATAATGGCAGGAGCGATATTTGGACTAAAAAAATTTGTATTAATTTTAATGGTGTTAACAAATGGAAGTATTATGCTAAAAGGAGTTACAACTCTATTGATTATTGCTATAGGAGGGCTTGTTTATTTATACTTAATGTTGGTTTTGGGTGGAATTAAAAAGAGTGATATAGATAGCATATCACCTAGAATATTTAAATTATTACCTAGATTTTTAAGAATGAAACTTAAATAAAATAATAAAAAATAGAAGATATATTTAGCCTAAGATTTGGGCTGAATATATCTTTTGTTTTTTTAACCCTCATTTTCCCCAAGTGTTCCAAGATAGGTGAATATTAAGAAAACAAGTCCTATTACCATAAAATTATTTATTATTAGAGAGTTTGTGAATATGTGTTTTGAAAATATGTTTATAATTAAGAAAGTTAGAAGACCAAGTAATAAATATATTATTACATTTAATTTGTTTAAATTAAGGTCAATATGTTTATTGACTTCGTACATATTAAGAATGAGTCCAACTGTGCAGGCTATGAACATGGTTAAGCTATATCCAAAGATATTAATTGAAGGAATTGCAGTAAATATGTATAAACATATTAATTCAATTATAGCCTCAATTAATGAGTTTCTAAGAATTATACCTTGTCTATTAAGCCCATTTAATATTCCAAACATTGTCACTGCAGGAAATAATATTGGAGCAGCAAGTGAAGCAAATCTAATATATGATCCTAAATCATTTCTACCATAAAACATTTGGCCTAAGGAATCTGGAATTATACTACAAATTATTGTAGTTGATATGCCAAGTAAGAATGCAAATTTAATGACTTTTTTTATTCTAATAGAAGCCTCATATTGTTTGCCTAAAACTAAAGTTTGAGAAAGATCTGGAATTAGCAATGTGTTAATTGTAGAAACTATAATTAAAGGTATTACTATTATACTTAAAGCCATTCCATTATATCGTCCTATCATACTTAAAGCCTCACTATAACTAAAGCCAGAAATAAGTAATCGCCTCGGAACAATTAACGTCGCAAGGGTGCCTAAAATATTAGTCAAAAATCCATTCATAAGAAGAGGCATAGAAATAATCACTACATCAAAAAGAAGCTGAAATCCGCCTTCGCACTTTTCATAAGAAATAATCATTTTCTTTATGGAATATTTATAATAAATAAATAGGAAAAATAAGCTTTGAAATTCACCTATACATAATGCAACAGTAGCTAAGGTTACCATACTTTCAAGGGTTTGAGCTTGAGTTAAGAAAATAAGCAAGCTTACAGTTATAATTCGCATAGCTTTTTCAAAAATATCAATTATAGCTGGTACTGTAATTTTAGAAGTTCCATAAAAATATCCTTTAAGTATGTTTGAAATAGCAATACATACCATAGCAGGGCAAATGACTCTAATAGCATCGATAGTTCGAATATCATTGACACCATATTTTCCTATTAGTGGAGCTGAAAAAAATACTATAATACCTATTAAAAATGCCCAAGATATATTAAACAGTGAAATAACTCTGATAGTTTTTACTATATTATTATGTTCACCTTTTTGATTGTAGACAGCAGTTATTTTTGAAATAGATGCAACTATTCCAGCAGTCATAAGACATATAAATAAATTGTAAATAGGCATAACTAAATTATAAAGCCCCATTCCTTCTGCCCCTAAAACTTTAGAAAGATATATGTTAAATATAAAACCAAGTATGCCTGTAGTTACATTTGATGCTACCAGTAAAAAAGAATTCTTTAAAAAGTTATCTTTATCCAAAGTTCATTCACTCCTTTAAATTACTATAAAGCATATTCAACATAAGCTTTAAATATGCACATATAAAAAGAGTGCGAAGCACAATCAGGAACTTCTCACATATAAAAAGATTCGCACATATAAAAAAAGTGCGTCAGCACAACCAAGAACTTAATTAAGCACAATTAGGAACTTATCACATATAAAAAGAGTGCAAAGTACAATTAGGAACTTATGCACCTATAAAATTTGTGACTAAAATACAAAACTATACAAAATGTCACAAAACTATACAAAGTGTCACAATAGTTTACAAGATAACTAAAAAAAGATATAATTATATATAACCTAAATTATAAAATAAAGATAGTATTATAAGGAGGAGAAGATATTGAATAAAATTTCGGACAATGATATGATAAATTTTTTCTACAATGCAATACCATCTATAGAAGTTCTTTTTGATGAGGATATATCAATGGCATTAACTGATACTGAAAAATATATATATACAAAATATAGTGAAAATCTAGTATTAAGCGCAAAAGAAGGTGAGTTAATTCCTGAGGGAGGAGCTATAATTGAGGTACTAAGAACTGGAAAGAATATAATAAAAGAAGTACCAGAACATGTATATGGAACTGCGTTTAAATCATTTGCAATTCCAATAAAAGAAGAAAATAAGATTGTTGGTGTTTTTGTAGTAGCAAAAAGTTTAGCTAAGAAAAATACTGTAATGAATATTACAAAAAATTTGTCGGAATCTCTTTCTCAAATATCAATAGGTATTAATGAAGTTGCTCAAGGAGTACAGGAATTAGCCACTATGAATCAAGAGTTGTTGATGGAAACTAAAGAGGCTAACGAAAGAACAGCAGATACTGATGAGATATTGACATTTATTCAAGGGGTTTCTTCACAAACTAATCTTTTGGGATTGAATGCTGCAATTGAAGCAGCAAGAGCTGGAGAAGCAGGAAGAGGATTTAATGTTGTTGCACAAGAAATTAGAAAATTATCTAATTCTTCAAATGAATCTATTAAAAAGATTGATTCTGTTATAAAGCATATTTCATCATCAATAAATAGTATAAATAGTAGTTTAACCAAATCAAATGATGTTTCTCAAAATCAATCAGCTGCATTAGAAGAGATAGCGGCAGCTATTTCGGAATTAAATTCTACAGCTAAAACATTAGGTGAATTAGCGAATAAGTTATAATTAAATTTAGGTATAGATAAGTGTTGCATATGGATAAAAGTTAATAATAAATATAAAGTATAGAGGATAATAATTTACTGAAAGCAATGTAAATTATTATCCTCTATATTGTTTGGCGCTTCGCCTGGCACAAAATATACTCAGAAGCTTTGGCTTGCTATTTTATTTCAACCCCCTAAGCAAGAGTTTTAAAGAGAGGTATTATTTAATCATCTTTAGAATATAAATTTAATAGAGAAATTATAGCTCATACATAATATATATATTAAGTTACTTTTTAATTAAAATAGTAAGGGGAGAGTGAAGTGAAAAGGTTTCTAAAATTCTTAATTATTTCAATTGTAATTGTTGTTTTAGCCTTTGGAGTATTCAAATTTTCTAATCAATATAAAATGAGTATTTTGAAAAATAATATTAGTTGGAGTGTGGCGTGCAAGAATTGTAAGGATTCTGTAGCTTTTGATAAAGATGGAAATAATAATACGTATATTGCTTATGATAATTATATTAAGGCTATTAAAGATGATGGAAGAGAAGAAATACTACTACAAAATAAAGAATTAAAAATAGAAAATGTAATCTTTTATAAAAATAAATTATATTTTATTTCTAAAGATAATTTGTATAAGTTTGATTTAGAAAATAGAAATTTAAAATCAATTTTAGGAAACATACCTTCTGAAGGAAAGTATTTAGATAGAAATTTAATTATAAAAGATTCAAAGTTACTTTTATCTATAGGAAGTGTTACTAATTCAGGGATAGCTTCATATGAAAATGACTATTCTTTAGATAAAATTCCTTATGATAAAAGTTCAATAGATATAACATTAAATGGATTTAATTATGGGGAAAAGAAAACAGGTGCATTTATGCCTTATGGAAATTCGTCTGAAGAAGGACAAAGGGTAAGAGCAGAAAATTTAGCAAATGCCTGCGTAGTTGAAATAAATTTAGATGATAATAGGGCATTGTTATATGCTTCAGGAATAAGAAATATTAAAGGTTGGGACTTAGATAGTGAAGGGAAATTAATTGGAATTGTTGGAGGCATGGAGAACAATAGCGACAGACCAATAAATAGAGATTTTGATTATCTGTATAAAATAGATAAAGGAAAGTGGTATGGCTGGCCAGACTTTAGTGGTGGTGACCCTATAAATTCACCTAGATTTAAAGGTGAAAAATTGGTTTCAACACTTATTGCAAATCCTCCAAATAAAATTGTTTCTGCTCCTATTCACCAATATTCAGATGTTGGAGTCATAAAGTATTTGGCTATAGATAAAGAAGGAAGAATATTAGATAAGAATACAAAAGTTTATTTTGATAGCAAAGAAAATGTTATAGCAGCAATAAACACTGACAGTATTATAGCTGATTTATTAAAATTAAAAGATCAAAGCAAGGTAAGTGGAATAAGATATTCAGAAGGTGACATTTATATATTAGATAGTGGAATAGGTTGCATTTATAAATTGCAGTCAAATAATCTTAATGCAAAATTTAATCTTCCAAGGTCAATCTGGATATTTATAGGCGTGTTTTTATTTATATTAACTTGTTTAGTAACAATGAAAGTCTATTTAAAAAATAAAAAGCTATGAAGAAAATCATACTGAGTGACATTATAAGACACTTACATTTCTGTAAGTGTCTTATATAAATTTTATAGTAAATGTTAATGTATTGCTTTTTTTGCATACTTTTTACCAGTACCTTCAACGCTTGTGATTGTAATTAGAGCATGTTCATCAAAATCAGATACAATATTTTTTAATTTTGCCACCTCGAGCCTTGATATAACTACATAGATAACATCTGTTTCATAACCACTATAAGCACCTTTTCCATCTAATAAAGTAATTCCTCTGCCAAGCCTATCCATTATTGCTTTAGAAATATCACTATTCTTATCAGAAACAATAATTACCGCTTTTGATTCTTCAAGACCTTCAACAGTTATATCTATAGTCTTAAATGCAATAAAATATGCTATTAAAGAATACATGGCCCTATCCCAACCAAATAAAAAACCTGAAATTCCTAATATAAAGAAATTAATAAACATAACTATTTCTCCAATAGAAAATGCACTTTTTTTTTCTAGAAGAATAGCAACAATTTCTGTTCCATCCAAAGAACCACCATTTCTTATAATTAAACCTACACCCACTCCTAATATAATGCCTCCAAATATAGTGGCTAGAAGTGTATCTTGTGTTACACCTGAAACCGGATGTAGTAAAGTTACACCTATTGAAAAACATATTACTGAAAATATAGTTGAAAGAGCAAAGGTCTTACCTATTTGTCTGTAACCTATAATTACAAAAGGTAAATTTAATACCACTATAAATACCCCTAATTGAATACTGGTTAAGTGACTTGCCATTATTGATATTCCAGTTATTCCACCATCAATTATATTATTAGGTATTAAAAATATTTCAAGAGCCATTGCTGCTAAAATTGAGCCTAATATCATAAAGAAGACTCTACTAAGTTTAATTAAAATTTTGTTGCTTTTTTTTGTCATCTAATTCCTCCCTTGTTTAAATAAGATATTTAATACGTTGTTAAATGTATATCACTTAAATTATAACATGGAGTCAAACACTATATTTCTACTAATTCAAATGTTTTCACTTTATTAACTTTTCGAGATATATTCATTATTATGGAAATAAATGTTAAAATATATTTATAAAGTAATTTTTGGATATGAGCTAAATTTAATTAATAAGATGGAGGGGACGTTATGGGGAAAACATTAGTAATTGATTTGGAAGATGTTATTTTGGAAGGAGATATATTAGATGTTGGAGAAAAAAACTTTGGGATTATATATAATATATCAAAGGAAGCGGAGGACGAATTATCTTTAGATTATGTATCTAGTGATACTAAGATAGAATTGAAAGAACGAAAATATGATGCATGCACATTTTTCTTTGATTTAAACAAGATATGGACTAGCATAGAAAAAGAAAAATTAATTAAGGAAATAAGTTCATATTTAAAAGAATTTGGCGAAATATTTATTTGGGATATAAATAAGGAAAGGGGAAAGGTGTTTAATAATAAAATAAAGGTTATATTGCCTAATGAGAAAATTAAAGAATTTACATTTAGAAATTTAAATGTCCTTTTAAGCTCAAATATTGAAGAAATAAAAAAAATCCTTGAAAAATATTTCGAAATAGAGGAAACTAAAGCATGGGAAGATGTTTTTTTTATAAAAGGCAAAAAAATAGGCACAAAAGTTAACGAAGAGGAGAAAATTAAATATGAAGGTACTGATTACAGCAATTGATTCTAAATTTATTCACAGCAATTTAGCTGTTAGATATTTGAAGAATTTTACAAAGGATCTTGATTATGAAGCTAAGATAAAAGAATTAACTATAAATGATAGAGAAGAAAGAATATTAGAAGAAATAATTAAAGAAAAGCCAGATATTGTTGCATTTTCAACTTATATTTGGAATGTTGAACTTATTTCAAGAGTTTCTAATTTAATAAAACGAGTAAATCCCAAAATAGAAATTCTTTATGGTGGACCAGAAGTTTCTTTTGATTCAAGAACTTTTCTTAATAACAATGTAGGAGAATATGTTATTGAGGGGGAAGGCGAAAAAAGTTATAGAGATTTTATTTTATATAAACTAGGAAAAATAAAATTAGAAAATGTTAAGGGGCTTCATTATAAAGTTGACAACGTAGTTTATTCTAATGAAAAGCGACCACTTATGTCTATGGATGAAATAGCATTTCCCTATGAAGAAGATGAAGATCTAAGTAATAAAATTGTATATTATGAAGCTTCAAGGGGTTGCCCGTTTAATTGTAAATATTGCCTTTCATCTACAAGTCATGGAGTTAGATTTTTAGATATTGATAGAGTTTTAAATGACTTAATGTATTTTATAAATAAAAAAGTTAGATTAGTCAAATTTGTTGATCGTACATTTAATTGCAATTCTAAATTTGCTATGGCAATATGGGACTTCTTAATAAAACAAGATACAAATACTCAATTTCATTTTGAAATATCAGCAGATATATTAAAGGATGAAGAAATAAAACTTTTAGCAAATGCTCCAAAGGGGAGATTTAGATTTGAAGTTGGAGTACAAACAACAAATGATGATGTTTTAAAAAATATAAATAGATTTGTTAATTTTAGTGATATAAAAGAAAAAGTTTTAGAAATTGAGTCATTAAAAAATATAGACCAGCATTTAGATTTGATAGCAGGACTTCCAGGAGAAGATTATGACTCTTTTAAAAAGTCTTTTAATGATATGTATGAAATAAAACCAGAGGAAATCCAACTTGGCTTTTTAAAACTATTAAAAGGTTCTTCTATGAGAGAAGAATCAGATAAATACGGAATGGAATATTCACCATATCCACCATATGAAATTTTGAAAACAGATAAGCTCTCATATGAAGAGCTGTTAAAGCTTAAAAAAGTAGAAGAGATGGTAGATAAATATTATAATTCTCTAAAATTTAATTACATAATTAAATATTTTGAGGGAAAATTTGAGAAACCTTTTGATTTTTATTATAGTTTAGGAATGTTCTTTGAAAATAAAGGATACTTTAATAGAAATATTGGGAATGCAGAGTATTATAAAGTATTTTTAGATTTTAATGAAACTGTATTAAATGATAGTAATAAATATTTAAATGAAATAGTTAGATTTAATTATTTAATATTTAACAAAAAACGTGGATTACCAGAGTTTTTAAGAAGTGATATGGAAAAAGAAGAAGAAAAGAGCATTAAAGAAAAACTAAGAGAACAATATTCATTTAAAGAATATCATTTGGAAAAATTCGGTATCAATTTAGAAAAGTATATTTCAAGCAATGAGACAATAGAAGAAGATTCATATTATGTGTTTAACAATAATAATGAGTATGTTTATTTGCAGAATATATAAAGTTTCACTTATATATTCAAGGGGCACAATGTCCAGGAGTGTGCAGCCGCTATCTCACAATTGAAGAAAAGCAGATATGCCAAATTTTAAATTTGGCATAGTCGCTTTAATTTCTTTAATATTGTTGAAAAAATCTTTAAGATATACGATGATTAATATTTTATTATATTTCAAAGTTTTTTTGACAGAGCGTTAGATTAGTTAATAAAATACAAAATTTAAAGCATTTGCTTTGCTGATGTAACTGTTATCTCTAAAACCCTAGTTAAAAAAGAAAACTTTTTCTTCATCATATCAAATTCTGAACCTGATGCGAGGTATTTTGCAGTACCTTCAATGGCGAAGCCTGTTCCTTGGTAATCTTTATAACCTAAAACTTCTTTACTACCTAAAGCAATCTTTACTTTATTATTTTGATTTACATTTTTTTCTGTTCTATTCATTGCATATGCAGGAATTAAAATTCTTTCATCAGATGTTACAACTAAATATGAGTTCCAAGTGTTAACCATATGTGGTTCATCTACCCCCCATGATACTATTGAAACCACACCTTCTTTTTTTATTACATCAAAAAACTTATCTGTAAGCATTATATATTTCCTCCTAAAAATTTATTAAACAATACATATAATTATTGTGGATAATGAATATCGTGGATAAGCATTGTCTATAATTATTATATGTTGGCTTTTTAGAAAAGTCAATAACTAATAAGTATATTAAGGATAAATATTATCTATAATTAAATCGTATATATTGACTAATAAAAAATAATGAAGTATTATGTGGAAAGATTATCTTGTTACAAGGAGGTTGATTGTATTGCAATTTTCCATAGGAGTAGAGTATGCATTACATTGTTTATTATATATGGTGGATATTCCATCAGGAAAGGCTGTTGGAATTAAAGATTTAGCTGCATTTCAAGGAGTTTCAGAAACTTATTTATCAAAAGTATATACAAAATTAAGGAAAGCAGAGATTGTGAAGTCAATTCCAGGTGTTAATGGGGGATATGAGTTAGCACGTCTTCCTAAAAACATAACATTTTGGGATATAGTCGAGGCAGTAGAGGGGACGACCCCGTTATTTCAATGTGCAGAGATTAGGCAAAAAGAGATATTATTAGATAAAAATAACTTACCTGATACATATACAAAATGTCCTTGCTTAATAAAAGTTGTAATGTTAGAAGCGGAAGACCAGATGAGACAGTATTTGAATAATAAGACTTTAGGATGGCTACATGAACAAGTTAGTAATAAGATTCCCAAAGAGCATGGAAAAGCAACAATTGAATGGTTCAATAATATTAAATTACGATAAATTTAAGATGCTTAAGGTATTTGATAGCAGGACTTCCAGGAGAAGATTATGAATATTTAAAGAAGTCCTTTAATGAAGTTTTAATAAGACTCTGTTAGACAAAATGTTGATATGGGTATCTATATTTATATAAACAACTTTCTTTATTTGTGCATTAGTAGAATTTTGTGAATTATGCGTAATTGCAGAAAATTAACACCCTGGCATATAAATATTAATGGCCAAGGTGTTTTTTTCACAGGATAAGGAGTTCTAAGTGCTAAAGAACTGAGAACCCTCTTTATTCTATTGTCCGAGTATCTCTCTCAAAACATCTTTATCATGTATGAGATTAAGCAATTCATCTTCCGTTCTTATGACGTCATTTCTTGTTTTGAAGTACCTGTTTACTTTTTTTGCGAATTTCTTAGAATCTACGTCAATGGAAGAGATAAAATCGATTATGTCTTTGCCTTCATACACGGTATAAAGGTATGGGGCTATAATGTATTTAAGGTCGTAGAGCATGGAGTCTTCTATCCAAAAGTCCATATGAGGGAAGTTTATCTTCTTCTCCATAAGTTTTGTGTAAAATTCTAAACCATCTTCAGTAGATTCCCAAAAGTCCACATACACATAATCGAACTGGTTCAGGAACTCTTCATTGTAGTAGTCAAAAGCATTGCCATGAATGACTTCAAGTTTCTTATCAGTTTTAAACTGCGGTCTGATGTACTTTTCAAACAAATCGATGACGTCCTGGTTTAATTCAACTATGGTTACACTTTCTACCTCGTCTTTTAGTAGCCAAAGATATGGGAGGACACCGATGCCAAGTCCCATAGTCATACATTTCCCATGCCCTTTTTCAATTCCATCTCCCATGCTTTCTATTTCACTGATGGCAGGGGACATCCATACTTTATTACTGCCTTCTTTTAGGACTGGCAAATCAATGTCTGTGTCAAAGTATCCGATGGGATGTTGGTGGAACAGGTATTTTCCCATGGGTTTATGGAAGTTCATAGGAATTAAAGTTCTTTTCTTAATGGTGGCTTTCTCATACCTGACGGTCTCGGAATACACGCTGTCAAGTTTGATTTCCTTATAATACGGATTCTCAGTTAGGATTTTCAAATCGTATTTCAACCCATCATAAGGAACATGGTATTTTTTTAGTATTTTTATCAGTTCTTTTTCTTTCTGCGGAGTAAGAACCTTCTCCGTATAATCAAGAATAGATGTGATGTAGTCATTCACATCCACCATGGATAGTATAAGATTCTTCATTGCTATATCTAGTTCTGTATTTCTTTCAAATTTAATCATGTATTACCTCGAATCTACGTAAATTATAATAAATACGTTTATTTTTGATAATACCATAATTTCCACAATTTTTACAAGTATCAATTATTGCCCAAAAGTTATATTCTTGACTGAATAGTTACTAAAATAAATCGATTTTCATCTTAAGGTTTAAAATATTGAAAAAAATAGTAGAAAAGTGTATAATAAAGTCTATGACGTAATTAATACTATATAAAGCATTGATTACTTTTATTTTTACAATTATATGACTGAGACATAAACGGGAGGTGATATTTTGGCATTAGAAGCAATAAAAGAAATTAAAAATTCTGAAACTAAGGCTGAAGAAATTGTTAAAAGTGCAACTTCAGAGGCAAAAGATATTGTTCAAAAAGCTATAGAAAAATCGCAGAATCAGTATGATGATGTTATGCTTAAGGCAAAAGATAAAGCAAATGAGATTATTAATGAAGCTATTGATAACGGTAAAACGTCAGCCGGCAATATTTTAGAAAAAGGCAAAAAAGAATGTGAAGATATACTCAATGTAGCTGTAGATAAAAAAAATGATGCTGTTAAATTAGTGGCTGAGAGGATAGTGAAAATTCATGGCAATAGTTAAAATGAATAAATTCACTTTGTTAGCCTTTGAATCAAAGAAAGATGAACTACTTGGGGCTCTGCAAGCATTTTCAAATGCTGAGTTTATTAATCTACAAGATGAAAAGCTACTAGAAAATAATGATGTTCTTAGAAATTTAAATATGGATCAAGTTGACTCTGATATAGCAAAGTGGGAAGATCAATTATCAAAAGTTAAATTTACAATGCAGTTTTTGGAGAAATATGTGCCTAAAAAATCATTAATAAAGTCTTTATGTCAAGAAAAGCTTTCTTTAACTATGCCAGAACTTGAAACTAAAGCTTTAGGCAGCAACTGGAAAGAAATATATGAAGAAGTAAAACAAAAAGATGATGAACTAGTAGCACTAGAAAATGAAGAGACAAAATTAAAAGGGAGTGTTCAAAGTTTAAAGCCCTATGAAGCTTTTGATTCACCTTTAGGAGTTTTGAAAGATTTAGATAAAACTTCTTATTTTTTGGGAAGTGTTGAAACTAAATATGAAGAAACACTTAACATAGAATTAAATGATTGTTATTTAGAAATAGTATCTAAAGATGATCAGGATACATATTTTTTTATGTTAACTAATAAAGATAATGAAAAAGTAGTAGAAGATGCACTTAAAAGAATTGGATTTACTCCTTTTAAGTTTGAAGAAGAAGAAACACCTTTAAAGTTAATTTATGATTATAATGAAAGAATTTCGCTAATTGATGCAAATAAATTTATATTAAAAGAAAAACTAGCTGGGTTTGAGGAACAATTAAAAATTATTCATTTAGTTTATGAATATTATAACAATTTAGTTTCTAGAAAGACTATTAGTAGTAACTTCTTGAAAACAGAAAGTACTTCTGTTATACAAGGTTGGGTACCAATTAATCAAAATCAAAAATTTACTACAATAGCTAAAGACGTATTAGGTGATGATTATTATTTAAATTTTGAAGATGTAAAAGAAGAAGAAATTGACCAGGTTCCTATATTGCTAGAAAATAATGATTTAAATGAATCATTTGAGGCTGTAACAGGAATGTATAGCTTACCTAAGTATAACGATATAGATCCAACGCCACTTGTTACACCGTTTTACTTGATATTCTTTGGAATGATGGTTGCAGATGCAGGCTATGGATTATTAATGTTAATAGGAACTCTTTTAGCACTTAAATTCTTCCATTTCGATGATGCAATGAAGAAAATGGTTAAATTTTTCATGTACTTGAGTTTTCCTACCATTTTATTTGGTTTAATGTATGGATCAGTCTTTGGTAATTTGATTAAATTCAAAGGCTTAATTGATACAGGAAAAGATTTTATGACCATATTAGTATTGTCACTTGTATTTGGAGTTATACAAATATTTTTTGGACTCGGAATAAAAGCGTACGTATTAATTAAGGTGGGTAAACCATTAGAAGCACTTATGGATGTAGGATCTTGGGCTATAACTTTATTGTCTCTCGGTGGAATTGGGGCAGGATCAATGCTAAATATTCCAATACTCAAAACAATATGTATTATTGGAGCAATAATAGGTGCAGTACTTATAGTAGTTACTCAAGGAAGAGCTGCAGAATCAATAGGCGGTAAAATAGGTCAAGGACTCTATGAACTATATGGAATTACAAGTTATTTAGGTGATTTAGTATCATATACAAGACTTATGGCCATAGGTTTATCAGGAGGTTCTATAGCGGGTGCCATTAATATGATTATAAAAATGGTTCCAGGGCCAATTGGAATATTTATTATAGGACCATTATTATTTATAATATTCCAAACTGTAAATTTATTATTATCATTATTAAGTGGATATGTTCATACACTTAGACTTACTTATGTTGAATACTTTTCAAAGTTTTATGATGGTGGGGGAAGAGCATTTAAACCATTTGAAACAACAAACAAATATATTAATTTAAAAAGAGATTAGGAGGAAATTAAAAATGGAAATGAGTTTAATTCAGTTTCTTATGGACAATAACGGAGGATTTATTTTAGGGGCATTAGGGGTAGCGTTAGCTGTTGGAATGTCAGGTATAGGATCAGCTAAAGGTGTTGGTATAGCAGGTGAGGCTGCTGCTGGATTATTATGTGAGCAACCAGAAAAATTTGGTAAAGCATTAATTCTTCAATTATTACCAGGTACACAAGGTCTTTATGGATTTGTTATAGGATTACTTGTATTTTTTAAATTAAGTCCAGAAACAACAGTTGCCCAAGGTATGTATTTATTATTTGCATGTATGCCAATAGCTATAGCAGGATTATGGTCAGGAATTGCTCAAGGTAAAGTATCTGCAGCTGGTATGCAAATATTAGCAAAAAAACCAGAACACACAACTAAGGGACTTGTTCTTGCAGCAATGGTTGAAACATATGCACTACTTGGATTCGTTGTATCATTCTTATTAGTAAATGGTGTATTTAAATAAGGTATATTAAAAAATAGTGAGTCAAAGATGCGATGTATATTTTGCGAATATTTTAAATATGCCTAAGATTAGGATGTGAATATAATGTCTAACATAAATAATTTAACTTCTAAAATAATAAAAGATGCAGAAGACAAAAAAGAAGTTATAATACAAACAGCTGAAAAGGAAAAAAATAGAATACTTAGCAAGAAACAAGTAGAAGCTAGCACTGCTGAAAAGATTATTATAGAAAAAGCTGAAAGAGAAGCTGTTTCAAGAAAAGAAAGAATAATTTCAGGTGCAAAATTGCAAGCAAGAAATGAAAAACTAGAAGCAAAGCAAGAAGTTATAAGAGAAATTTTTGAAAGCAGTATAGAAACTCTTTGTAATTTGTCAAAAGATGATTTTAAAGAATTTGTTAAAGAATCAATATTAAATAGTGATATTGTAGGAGAACAAAATATAATTTTAAATGATTCTAGTAAGAAAATTATTAATAAAACTTTCTTAGCTGTAATAAATAAGGAACTTGGAGCAAAGGCAAGTGTAATTCTAAGTGAAGAAACTAGAAATTTCAAAGGTGGATTTATATTAGAGAAAGATGGCATAGAAATAAATAATACTTTTGAAGCTTTAGTTAATTCATTAAAGGATGATTTAAGCATCGATGTAGCAATCATGCTGTTTAATTAAGGAGGCTAACTAATGGATAAAATGATATTTAGTCAAGTTATACCAAGAATTAGAGTATATGAGACAAAACTCCTTGATAAATCAAAAATTGACAGAATGATTGATTCAAATTCTGCAGATGAAGCTTTAAAAGTGCTTCAAGAAACAGAGTATGGAATTTTTTTGAGCAATGTTAAAAGAGCACAGGATTATGAAATAGTATTAAGTGAAGAATTGAAAAGATTGTTTAATGTAATGTATGACATAAGTCCAATAAAAGCTCTTGTTGACTTAATGAGTATTAAGTATGATTATCAAAACATAAAAGTAATTTTAAAAGGTATGTTTCTTAAAAAAGATTTATCTTATTTGCTAATTCCTGTTGGATCTATTGAAGTTTCAAAATTAAAGAACTCAATAGAAAATGATGATATGGGAGATTTACCTTTAGTTATGAGAGCAGCTATTGAAAAAGCTACATATGAATTTGAAAATACTAAAGATCCTCAAATGATTGATATTATTTTAGATAAATATATGTTTAAAGCAATAATACAAATTAAGAATGAAATAAAAGATGCTTTTATTGATAAATATGTAGTAGCACTTATTGACTCTACAAATTTAAAAACTCTTTTAAGAGTAAAAAAGCAAAATAAAGGTAGAAATTTTTTTGCATTAGTTATTATTGAAGGTGGATCTATAGATAAAGATAAACTTTTAGGTATGCTAAATGATTCGGTTCAAAATATATCTACTAAACTTGCCTCTAGTGATTATGCTGAGTTTGTAAAAAATGGTATTGAGTATTATACACAAACAAGTTCAGTAAGTTTGCTTGAAAAATTAGTTGATAATTATATAATGGATATGATGAAAAATGCAAAAATCATACCTTTTGGTGTTGAACCGATTCTTGCTTATATTTATGCTAAAGAAACAGAACTAAAAATCATAAGAATTATAATGGTTGGCAAACTCAATAATATTTCTAGTGAAGTAGTAAGAGAAAGGTTGCGTGAGAGTTATGTCTAAGAAGATAGGTGTAGTTGGAGATAGAGACTCGGTTTTAGCATTTAAAGCTTTAGGAATAGATGTGTTCCCAGTAAGAGAATTTGATGAAGCTAAAAGAACTGTTGATAAATTAGCTATGGATGATTATGCAGTTATCTTTGTAACTGAACATGTAGCTCAAGGTATACAAGAAACCATTGAAAGATATACTAGAAAAATGCTTCCTGCCATAATATTAATTCCGAGCAATCAAGGAACATTAAATATAGGGATGCAAAAAATTAGTGATAACGTAGAAAAAGCTGTAGGTGTTAATATTTTATAGAAAGGTGGGGTTGAAAAGTTGAAGACTGGAAAGATAATTAAAGTTTCAGGGCCTTTAGTAGTTGCTGAAGGTATGGATGAAGCTAATATATATGACGTTTGTAAGGTTGGACAAAATGGACTTATCGGGGAAATCATTGAAATGAGAGGCGATAAAGCATCGATTCAAGTATATGAAGAAACATCAGGCGTAGGACCTGGAGATCCAGTTGTAACTACTGGAGAACCACTAAGCGTTGAACTTGGACCAGGACTTATTGAATCAATGTTTGATGGAATACAAAGACCATTAGATGCATTTATGGAGGCAGCTCAGTCTAATTTCTTAAAAAAGGGTATCTCAGTTCCATCGTTAAATAGAATTAAAAAATGGAAGTTTAATCCTACTGTAAAAGTTGGAGACGAAGTTGTAGCTGGAGATGTTATTGGAACAGTTCAAGAAACGGCTGTTGTTTTGCAAAAGATAATGGTACCAATAGGTATTTTTGGTAATATTAAGGAAATCAAAGACGGCGAGTTTACAGTTACTGAAACTATTTGTGTTGTTGAAACTACAAATGGTGATAGAGAAGTAACTTTAATGCAAAAATGGCCAGTAAGAAAAGGTAGACCATATGCTTCAAAAATGAATCCGGTTGAACCAATGCTTACAGGACAAAGGGTTATAGATACTTTCTTCCCTGTTGCAAAAGGTGGAGCAGCTGCAATTCCAGGTCCATTTGGAGCTGGTAAAACAGTTACTCAACATCAAATTGCTAAATGGGGAGACGCTGAAATAGTTGTTTATGTTGGTTGCGGAGAACGTGGTAATGAAATGACTGACGTTTTAAATGAGTTTCCGGAATTAATTGATCCGAAAACTGGTGAAAGCTTAATGAAAAGAACTGTTCTTATAGCTAATACTTCAAATATGCCAGTTGCAGCTAGAGAAGCTTCAATATATACAGGTATTACAATAGCTGAATACTTCAGAGATATGGGATATTCAGTATCAATTATGGCAGACTCAACTTCAAGATGGGCAGAAGCTTTAAGAGAAATGTCTGGTAGACTTGAAGAAATGCCTGGTGATGAAGGATATCCAGCTTATCTTGGATCAAGAATTGCTGAATATTATGAAAGAGCTGGATTGGTTGAGTGTTTAGGTAATGATAATCGAATTGGATCAATTACAGCAATTGGTGCGGTATCACCTCCAGGAGGAGATATTTCAGAACCAGTTTCACAATCTACCTTAAGAATTGTTAAAGTATTCTGGGGATTAGATGCTAACCTTGCTTATCAAAGACATTTTCCAGCAATTAATTGGTTGAGTTCATATTCATTATATGCAGATACTGTTGATAAGTGGATGAATAAAAATGTTCATGAAGACTTTGGTAGCTTAAGATTAGAGGCTATGACTTTACTTCAAGAAGAGGCTAGTCTTCAAGAAATAGTAAGACTTGTTGGTGTTGATTCACTTTCTGAAAAGGATAGATTAAAACTTGATGTTGCTAAGTCAATAAGAGAGGATTATTTGCAACAAAACAGTTTCAATGAAGTTGATACTTATACTTCATTAAATAAACAATATAAGATGTTAAAGCTTATTATGGAATATAAAAGAAAAGCGCAAATCGCTCTTGAAGCTGGGGTTTATTTAAATGATATTTTATCTCTTGAAGATTTAAAAGATAGAATTGCAAGAAGTAAATACATACATGAAAATGATTTGGATAAGATTGATCAAATTTCTGCAGATTTAAAAGCTGCAATTGATGAATTAATAAACAAAGGAGGGGTAGCAAATGATTAAGGAATATAAAACAGTTACTGAAGTTGTTGGCCCTTTGATGATTGTTGAAGGTGTTGAAGGCGTTAAATATGATGAGCTAGTGGAAATAGAATTACAAACTGGTGAAATGCGGCGAGGAAAGGTTCTTGAAATTAATGGATCAAAAGCAATGGTTCAAATTTTTGAAGGATCTACTGGTATAAACTTAAAAGGAACTAAAGTTAAATTTTTAGGTAAGCCACTTGAAATTGGTGTATCAGAAGATATGTTAGGTAGAGTTTTTGATGGTATGGGTAGACCTAAGGACAATGGTCCAAATATAATACCTGAAAAAAGATTAGATATAAATGGTGAAGCTATTAATCCAGTGGCTAGAGATTATCCATCAGAATTTATTCAAACAGGTGTTTCTGCTATTGATGGACTTAATACATTAGTTAGAGGGCAAAAGTTACCTATTTTTTCAGGATCAGGACTTCCACATGCTTATCTTGCAGCACAAATTGCAAAACAAGCAAAAGTTTTAAACTCAGATTCTAAGTTTGCAGTTGTATTCGCAGCTATAGGTATAACTTTCGAAGAAGCACAATTTTTCGTAGATGAATTTAAGGAAACAGGCGCTATTGATAGATCAGTTTTGTTTATGAATCTTGCATCTGACCCAGCTATTGAAAGAATAGCTACTCCAAGAATGGCACTTACAACAGCTGAATATTTAGCTTATGAACTTGGAATGCACGTACTTGTTATAATGACTGATATTACAAACTATGCAGAAGCATTAAGAGAAATTTCAGCAGCAAGAAAAGAAGTTCCAGGAAGACGTGGATACCCAGGATATTTATATACTGACCTTTCTACATTATATGAAAGAGCAGGAAGAATAAAAGGAAAACTAGGTTCAATCACTCAAATCCCAATACTTACAATGCCAGAAGATGATAAAACTCATCCAATTCCAGATTTAACTGGATATATTACAGAAGGTCAAATTATCCTTTCAAGAGAATTATATAAGAAGGGTATAATGCCTCCTATAGATGTGTTGCCATCACTTTCAAGACTTAAAGATAAAGGTATTGGAAAGGGAAAGACTAGAGAAGATCATGCAGATACTATGAATCAATTATTTGCATCATATTCTCAAGGTAAGCAAGCAAAAGAATTATCAGCAATCTTAGGGGAATCAGCGCTGTCAGATACTGATAAAAAATTAGCTAAATTTGCAGAAGCTTTTGAAACAGAATATATATCACAAGGCTTTAATACAAATAGAACAATCGAAGAAACTCTAGACTTAGGATGGAAATTATTAAAGATGATTCCAAAATCTGAGCTTAAGAGAATTAGAGATGAATATCTTGAGAAATATATGCCAAGAGAGGAAGAATAGTCTATGGCAAAGCTAAACGTCAATCCTACTAGAATGGAACTCTCTAAATTAAAAAAGACATTAGTTACATCAACTAGAAGTCATAAGCTTTTAAAAGATAAGCAAGATGAGTTAATGAGGCAATTTATTAATCTTGTCAAACATAATAATAACCTTAGAAAAGAAGTGGAAGAAAAGCTAGAAGGCTCACTTAAAGATTTTGTTATGGCAAGAGCTGTAATGAGCTTTGAATTCTTAGAAGAAGCAATTGTTTATCCTAAAGAACACATTACAGTTGATGTTAAAGAAAAAAATATAATGAGTGTATCTGTTCCTGTAATGAACTTCAAAAGGCAACTTGAAGGAGATGAAGGAAGCATATATCCTTACGGATTTGCAAATACTTCTTCAGAACTTGACGATACACTTTCAAAACTATATGGAATACTTCCACAGCTTCTAGAACTTGCAGAAGTAGAAAAATCTTGTCAGCTTATGGCTGATGAAATTGAGAAGACTAGAAGACGAGTTAACGCTCTTGAATATAGAACAATTCCAGATCTTGAGGAAACTATAAAGTATATTAGAATGAGATTAGATGAAAATGAAAGAGCTTCTATAACTAGATTAATGAAAGTTAAGAGTATGATTGAACAAAGAGGATAATCATCACTCAGAAGTTGCTCCAAAATGATTTTTTAAAAGTCATTTTGGGAGCGACTTTTTTATGTTTAAGGTGAAATATTCTATTTAAACCTTAATAATTTTGTAATTGATATAAAATATTTTTAATAGTATAATCAAATAGGTAGTAAAATGAAGTGGAAGACTTGGATATAATTTACTGCCATAGACTTAACTAAGGAGTAATACAGATGAATTATATATTAGCAATGGTAGTTTCACTTTTAGCATCATTAATTACCATGCCTTTTCTTATGAAAATATCTGATAAATTGCAATTTACAGATAAGCCTAATAAAAGAAAACAACATAAAAAGCCAACACCTTTGTGTGGTGGAATAGCTTTATATATAGGCTTTTTTGTTTCCTATTTTATATTTGCAAAAGTTGAGTTAATGCAACAACTGACTGTGTTTGTAGCATCGACAATGATAGTTTTAATTGGACTAATAGATGACTGGTACAAGACAAAGGGAAAAGAGTTTCCTATATTCCCAAGACTAGTTATTCAATTGTTAGCAGCAATTTTAGTTTTTAAAGCAAATTTTATTTTTTCGGGATTTACCAATCCATTTACAGGTGAACTTATTAGATTAAATGAGACAATACAATTTGGGCTTACAATAACTTGGATATTTGGAGTGACAACTGTAATAAATTGGTCTGATGGAATGGATGGATTAGCAGGAGGATTATCTTTAATATCTGCTATAACATTTTTTGCAGCAGCAATAATATTAAACCAAACTGAATCAACACAATTTGAATCAGCAGTAGTATCCATAATATTAGTTGGAGCTATTTTAGGATTTTTATACTATAATAAATTTCCGGCAAGGGTATTTATGGGAGATTCGGGAGCAAACTTTTTAGGATTCATTTTAAGTATTACAGCATTAGATGGAGCATTTAAGTCGGCAACTGTAATGAGTCTTTTCATACCAATATTAGCATTGGCAGTGCCAATATTTGATAACTTGTTTGTCATTTTTAAAAGATTTTCAGAAGGAAAACCAGTATATCAAGCAGATAGAAGTCAAATACATTTTAGATTAGAGAAAAAAGGATTTACGACTGTGCAAGTTGTAAATTACATAATGTTAATGAGTTTTACTTTTAGTGCTATTTCTATAATTTTATTATTAGTAAAAACACGATAAAAAAGTAAATTTGTATTTTAAACATTTGCAAATGCTTTACAAACAAAATTTTATAATATATAATAATCTAAATATAAGAACTTATCAAGAGTGGTGGAGGGACTGGCCCGAAGAAACCCAGCAACCGATGTATTTTTATAAAAATATATAAGGTGCTAAATCCTGCAGTGTAAGAACTGATAGATAAGGTGTTTAAGAGCTGTTAAGCCTAAAGGAATACCTTTAGGCTTTTTTTGTTACTGTCAAAAATGGAAGGTGGTGAAGCAATAGATGGATGCTTTTGAACTTGAGATAAATAAAGAAGAGGTACTTAGATACCTTGGTTACAAAGGTCAAGATATAGATGAGAATCTAAATAAAACAATTGAAGAATGTAGAGAAGAAATAAAAAAAGTAATAACACCTAGAGTTATTTATAGTTATAAAAATATAAAGATAAGTGATGATGGAGTAGAGGTTATTACTACTAATTTGATTTTAAATGGCAAAGATATAAAAGAGCATTTAAAGAATTCAACAGAATGTGTATTAATGGCAGTAACATTAGGTAATGACATTGAAAGACAAACAAGATTATATGAAAAAACGAACTTAACAAAAGCATTAATATTAGATGCTTGTGCTACAACAGCAGTAGAAGAAGTTTGTGATATAGTAGAAAATAGTGTTAAAGAAAAGGCTATTTTAGATGGAATGAATATAACATTTAGATATAGTCCAGGTTATGGAGATTTACCTTTAGATGTTCAAAATGCTTTCTTAAGAGCATTAGATGCTCAAAAGAAAATAGGGCTTACAGTATCAGAAAACAATTTGTTATTTCCTAGGAAATCTGTTACAGCAATAATAGGAATAGTGAATAGTGGAATAGAAAAGAAAAAAAAGAGCTGCAAAGAATGTAATAATTATGAAAATTGTAGTTTTAGGAAAGAGGGAGAAAGTTGTGGGGCTTAAGGAATATATAAAAAATAACATATTAATATTTGATGGAGCAATGGGAACAATGCTTCAAAAAAAGGGATTAAAGCTTGGAGAGAATCCAGAAGTTTTAAATTTAAACGAACCAGCTATAATAGAAGAAATTCATAAAGAATACATAGATAGTGGAGCAAATGTAATAACAACTAATACTTTTGGAGCAAATGAACTTAAATTGAAGCTTTGCAATTTAGAAGTTGAAGAAGTTGTCGATGCTGCTGTTTCTATTGCTAAAAAAGCAAAGGGTAATGGTAATACATATATTGCTTTAGATATTGGACCAATAGGGGAACTTTTAGAACCTATGGGAACTCTAAGCTTTGATAGGGCTTATGAAATTTTCAAACGGCAAGTAGTTCAAGGGGTCAAATCTGGAGTAGATATAATTTTACTTGAGACAATGACTGATTTATACGAACTTAAGGCAGCAATACTTGCAGTAAAGGAAAATTCAGAATTACCTGTGTTTGCTACAATGACGTTTGAAGAAAATTCAAGAACATTTACAGGATGTTCTCCAGAAGCTATGGTATTGGTTTTGGAAGGATTAGGAGTAGATGCACTTGGGGTTAATTGTTCACTTGGACCAAAACAATTAAAGCCTATTATTGAAGAGATATGTAATTTAGCACATATTCCTGTAATGGTGCAACCTAATGCAGGTCTTCCAACATTATCAATAGGAAATGAGACAAAATTCGATGTGACAAAGGAAGAATTTGCAGATACTTTGTGTGGTCTTATTGATTTAGGTGTTAGAGTAATTGGTGGTTGTTGTGGAACAACTCCAGACTATATAAGAGAATTATGCGTTCGCGTAAAAGGTAAAAAGCTTGAACCTGTAGAAAATAAAAATTATGCTGCAATTTGTACACCATCAAAGGTTGTAAGAATAGATGGGGTTAGAATAATAGGTGAAAGAATTAATCCAACTGGTAAGAAATTATTTAAAGAAGCATTAAAAAATGAAGATTTAGATTATATTTTAAAGCAAGCTATTTCTCAAGTAGAAGCCGGTGCTCATATTTTGGATGTTAATGTGGGATTGCCTGAAATTGATGAGCCTAAGATGATGCATAAGGTAGTTAAAGAAATACAAGGAATAATGGATATTCCTCTTCAAATAGATTCATCAGATGTAGAAGCAATAGAAACTGGACTTAGATATTATAATGGAAAACCTATATTAAATTCAGTAAATGGGGAAGAGAAGGTTTTAAACAAAATACTTCCTCTAGTAAAAAAATATGGAGCAAGTGTTGTTGGATTAACTTTAGATGATAATGGGATTCCGCTTAAAGCAGAAGAGAGATTTGCAATAGCAGAAAAGATAGTAAAGAGGGCAGCGGAATATGGAATAAAAAAAGAAGATGTATTTATTGATTGCTTAGTACTTACTGTATCAGCGCAACAAGAAGAGGTTCAAGAAACATTAAAAGCTGTAAGAATGGTAAAAGAAAAATTAGGTGTTAAAACTGTACTTGGAGTTTCTAACATATCTTTTGGACTTCCAAATAGAGAGTTAATAAATGAGACATTTTTAGCATTAGCACTTGCAAATGGATTGGATTTGCCTATAATGAGCCCTAATGCAAGTGGAATGACTAGAGTTATAGATTCTTATAATGTTTTATACAATCACGATAAGAGTGCAGAAGTTTATATTAAAAATTATGCTAATATTGATTTAAATAGAGAAGCTACTACAAAGAATAGTAAGAATTCAAATAATGTAGATGATTCTAATTTAGAGCATGATTTGAAATATATAGTTGTTAAAGGGCTAAAAGAAGAAGCAAAACAAGCAACTATAGAGCTTTTAAAGGAATATAAAGAACTTGAAATAGTTAACAAATTTTTAATTCCAGCTTTAGATGTAGTAGGAGATAAGTATGAAAAGGGAGAATTATTCTTACCTCAATTAATACAAGCTGCGGAAACTGTAAAAAATGCATTTACTGTTCTAAAAGCTGAAATAGCTAAGAGTAACTCTGAATCTATCTCAAAGGGTAAGATAATAATTGCAACCGTAAAAGGTGATATTCATGATATAGGAAAGAATATAGTAAAAGTTATTTTAGAAAACTACGGATATGAAATGATAGATTTAGGTAAAGATGTACCTATTGAAACGGTTGTTTCAGAAGCTAAAAAGCATGAGGTATCTTTGATTGGATTAAGTGCTCTTATGACAACAACAGTTAGAAGCATGGAGGAAACAATAAAGGCTTTAAGAATTGATGGTTATAATGGTAAAATATTTGTTGGTGGAGCAGTACTAACAGCAGAATCAGCTGATAGAATAGGGGCTGATTTCTATGCAAAAGATGCAAAAGAATCGGTGGAAATTGCAAAGAAAGTATTGTCTTAATATTATAATTTAATACTTGCTTAGAAATATAAAAATACTTTTAGCAATATTAGAATTTTAAGGTTACTACTAATCAATAAAAATGGAAGGTATGCAATTGTTTTAGAAAAGCATACCTTCCATTTTTTTGAGTATTTAAAATGTGGATATCTATATTAGATCTATTACATCTAAATCATCAGGCATATAGATATTGCCATCAAATTCTTCTTTGCCTTCAGCTATGTATAAATCTTTTCTATGCTCTAAATTTTTATCTTCTGTGTGATATAAAATAACATTTTTAACTTTCAATTCTTTAGCATTTCTACATGCATCTTTTGCAGTGGCATGATGTTTTTCATAGGGTTTAAATATTTCTCTTTGAGAATAAAGACAAAATGCTTCATGGAATAGATAATCTACATTTTCACTATAGATTTTTATATTTTCTCTATAAGGTTCATCTCCTAAAAACGTTAAAGATTTACCATTTGATAATATAGTCTTAAATCCATGTTGAAGATCTTTAGTACTATGTATATCAAAAAAAGTAGTAGTTCTATTTAATATGGTAGTTGTATAATTGTTCTCAATTTCATTAAATATGATTCGAATATCAAATAGCTTTAAGAATTTTTTTTGAAGAACAAATGAACAAATTGATCTTATTGCAGTAATTGAAGTTTCATGACAATAAATATTTAAGTTTCCAGTATATTTATCATTTAATATACTCTGAGCTACAGCCCGAATAACCCAAACACTGCCTAATATGTGATCGTTGTGATTATGTGATATGAACATATTATGTATTTGGGCAATAGATATATTTAATTTCTCTAAATTTGATAGTATGGTATTACCTCCACCAGCGTCAATAAGAAAATGTTCCTCGTCTTTTGATAACGTGAAACATGTATTGTAACACTTTGTAACCATAGCAGAACCAGTACCAAGTATATTTATTTTTTCCATTTTTTTAATCTCCTCGTCTTGAATATGTAATTTTAAAGATAATATCATAAGAATTATTTTATTTCTTTAATGTATAAATATAACTTATAAAGCTAATTATATTATAAAAGGTGTACAAAATAAATACAACATTATAGGAAGAAATTAAAATTTATTTAAAGAAAGCATACATAAAATTGTACATAGTTTATAAAAAATATTTACTTGCGGAGATATATAATATATACTAGTGTATATACAGTAGAGAGATGAGGAGGAAATAAAATAAATGAATATTAAAATTAAACAAATGGTATATGCAGGATTACTTACTGCACTCGCAATTATAATTCCTATTCAATTTGGATTTTTAAAGATTATTATTCCACCATTTACAGCAACATTAGCTGCACATGTACCAATGATGTTATCAATGCTTATATCACCAGCAGTTGCAATTGTAGTTGGAATTGGTTCTACAATTGGATTTGTATTATCAGGAACACCAGCACCAGTAGTAGCAAGAGCAGCAACACATATTGTTGTGGGATATATTGGAGCAAAAATAATTATGAAAAATCATAGTTATACTAAAGCAGCAATTATTACAGCACCTATTCACGGCATACTAGAAATGTTAGTGGTAATACCTTTTATAGGGTTTAATGTCTACCAATTATTAATAGTAACAGCTGTTGGAGCTATCTTGCATCATTCTGCTGATAGTGTAATAGCATATGCAATAGTGAAGGCAGTGGCAAAAGCGAGAAATAAAGATATTTATAGTGTTTTTGGAGAGTTTAAATTACAGCAAGATATATTACAATTAGAAAACACAAAGTAAATAAGAATTTTCATATGAATTTTGAATCAAAAAGCTCAATGCGATATATTGAAAATGCATTGAGCTTATTTTTTTATGTGTAAGAAAAATATAATTTTTAGTGGTTAGGAATATACATATAATGAACTCACTATGAATTATAAATTGTGAATTAATACAGAAAATTAGAAAAATAATCACAATTATTAGAGAAAATATTAAAAAAATATAGACAAAAACATGAAATATCATATAATAAAGTTAGAAATAAAAGATGAGGTGAACGTTTTGGAAGAAAAAGAAATAATGTCATTCAAAGATGAAGATGGAAATAAAGTTGATTTTGAGGCAATAGCAAAGGTTTATTTAGGAGAACAAGGTTATTTATTATTATCACCAGTAGATGAAGGAAGCGAAGACATGTTTGCTTTTAGAGTAGATGTAGATGAAGATGGTAATGAAGAATTGAATGCTGTAGAAGATGATAAAGAGTTTGAAGAAATAAAAAAAGAATATAAAAAGTTATTATACTAAGTAGAGGTGAGATAAATGAAAAGTTCAGAAATAATAAACTATTTAGAAGATAATGATTTAGCAGACATAGAAGAATTAAAACTAAAAAGTAATTATACAATAATAAGATTTTATTATGACTTTGATAAAGAAGAGCTAAGTTCAGCAAAAGCTTATTCAACTGAAGAAAGTGATTTTGAGCCAGAAAGTGATGAATGGTATAAAGAATACTATATTCCATATTTAAGAGATATTGCAGTAGACAATGTAGAATCTATAATTGAAGAGATAATGGAAGAATTTGAAATAGAATCTAAGTATAAAGAACTTGGAATGGATAGTGGGGAAGCTAGTTATTTCAAGTTTATAGCAGCATTTTCAGATGAATTAACTGATAATGAAATGGAGGATATTTTAAGCGATTACTATGGATAGAAATCTATTATTAAAATATTCTTGAAAATATAAAAAGTTATGATATAATTAAATTATAGAATTCCTGAGATGCACGTAAAGCTTATAATGTTCAACCTACATGATATTATCGGGATTTGCAATATATTCATATATGTCGGGCTTCGTTTATATCACTTAATGTGACAGAAGATGGCAGAAGTGAATTGAGTTTAACCCACCTGCGAGGCGCAGGTATTGAACATATAGGTGAACGACATGTTGGGAACTATGATTGAATTCAACACCTCAGTAATGAGGTGTTTTTTTACGCATAAGATAAGTATAGAATTTTTAAAGCATGAAAGCTTAATTAAATCTAACTTTCATGCTTTAATTTTATTGAATTTGAATAGAAAATTTAAAACTTTATTATCTTCAAGCACTTTGATATAAACAATATTAATAATAAAAGCGTTTATTCTAAGCGGCTATATCTTTAAGCAATTTGGAATTATGTTGTTTGTGATTATATGCAGAAAATAATTCTTTTTGATATAAAACAATATGCTTGTCCAAATTTTGAGATAAGATAATTATAAAGTTATTTCTTGGTGAGAAGAACAATAACAACATATTAAGAAAGGTTTTCCTAAATAAGATATTGCATTTAAGTTTCAAAAGTACCAAAAATTTCATAATTACACCTCTTTTTTTCATACTTGGTCGTTGATATGTATTTATTATAAACAACAAAGTGAAATTTGTAAAAATATTTCATATTACAATTACTGACAAAGATTGGCAGAGATGTAGCAAAAAGTAGCTTTAAATATATTTTTCTATTTATTCCGTGGTACATAAGAACATAATTGTATATATTTTACATAAATAGTGTTCGACATTAAGTAGAAGAAAAAAATTATTATGTCGAAAATTTTCGTATTGATTATATTCTTTTAAGTGATAAAATTATTCATATATAGATTGAAAGGATGAAAATATAATGGACGTTCAAAATATAAAAATAGAAGATGCTGTGGAAAAGATTAATTTATTATACAAGCTTAGTCAAGAAAGAGAACTTACAAAAGAAGAAAAAGAGTTACAAGGAAAACTTAGAAAAAGATATTTAGAAAATGTTAGAAGAAATTTTAAATCACAATTAGATGGAATAGAACCTAAAAATGGGAAAAAAGGATGATAGAAGATGAGTGTTTTAGTTAAAAAGCTAATAGATGATTTAAATCTAGAAGTGTTAGTAGAAGGCAAAGACGAGGTAGAGATTTCAGTAAATGATATCAATAGACCAGGACTACAATTAGCAGGTTTTTATAATTATTTTGCTCCAGAGAGAATACAAATTATAGGAAAAGCAGAATGGAGTTTCTTAGATTATATGCAAATTGAACTGCGAAAGAAAAGAGTAAAAAAATATTTTAGTTTTGATATAAATTGTTTAATAATAACTAGAGGATTGGAACCACATCCTGAATTTATAAGAGAAGCAAAAAAACATAAAATATGGTTTCTTAGAAGTAATCTAGTAAGTACACAATTTATAAGTAAAACAACATTATATTTAGCAGATAAACTTGCGCCAGAAACAAGACTACATGGAGTTTTAGTAGATGTTTCTGGTATCGGGATATTAATTACTGGGGAAAGTGGAATAGGAAAAAGTGAAGTTGCATTAGAACTTATAAAAAGAGGACATAGACTTGTAACTGATGATGCTGTTGACATAAAAGAAATAGATGGACAACTAATAGGAACATCTCCTAAAATAACTATAGGTATGTTAGAGGTTAGAGGAATTGGAATTATTGATGTCACAACGCTGTATGGATTAAGTTCAGTAGTTCAGCAGAAAGAAATAAAATTGGTTATGCATTTTGAACATTGGAAAGATGATAATGATTATGATAGACTAGGAATTGATAATGAATATATGAACATACTAGGAAGTGACGTGAAAAAATTAACGGTGCCAATTAGACCAGGTAGAAATATTGCAGTGATTATAGAAGCAGCAGCAGTTAACTATAGATATGCACTAATGTCTAAAATAACACCAGTTGATGTAATAGAAAGTAGAATGAATGATCTTAATGGTATATAAATAAATATTATAAAAAAAGGAGTAATAATTATGAAAAATGAAGAAAAAGATTTAAATAAGAATGCATGGAGTAAATACAATAATAAACAGGTTAAAGAGGTATTTGAATTTTGTGAAGGTTATAAAAATTTTATGTCAACATGCAAAACTGAAAGAGAATGTGTTAAAGAAGCAATAAAACTTGCAAAAACTGAAGGATATAAGGACATAGAAGATTTTATACGCGATAACAAAAAGTTGCAACCAGGGGATAAAGTTTTTGCAAATAATAAAGGGAAAACAGTTGCTTTATTTATTATAGGAAAAGAGTCAATAGAAAAGGGCTTGAAAATACTCGGAGCTCATATTGATTCACCAAGATTAGATTTAAAACAAAATCCACTTTATGAAGATAGTGAATTAGTGCTACTTGATACACATTATTATGGTGGAATTAAGAAATATCAATGGGTTACATTGCCATTAGCACTACATGGAGTAGTGGTAAAGAAAGATAAAACTGTAATAGATATTTGTATTGGTGAAGATGAAAGTGATCCTGTTGTTGGAGTATCTGATCTTTTAGTTCATTTAGCTGGAGAGCAAATGGGTAAAAAAGGTGACAAGGTAATTGAAGGTGAAGATCTTAATGTATTAGTTGGAAGTATACCATTAAAAGGAACAAAAAAAGAAGCTGTTAAAGCTAATATATTAAAAATACTTAAAGAAAAGTATGATTTTGAAGAAGAAGACTTTTTATCAGCTGAAATAGAAATTGTTCCAGCAGGAAAAGCTAGAGATTATGGATTAGATAGAAGTATGGTAATGGCTTATGGACATGATGATAGAGTGTGCTCATATACTTCGCTACTAGCTATGTTTGAAATAAAAGAAACAGATAAGACTTGTTGTTGCCTTTTAGTTGATAAAGAAGAAGTGGGAAGCATTGGAGCTACAGGAATGCAATCAAGATTCTTTGAAAATATAGTTGCAGAAATTATTGATAGAGTTGAAGGATATTCAGATCTTAAATTAAGAAGATGTCTTACTAATTCAAAGATGTTATCATCAGATGTTAGTGCAGCTTTTGATCCTAATTATCCAGCTGTAATGGAAAAGAAAAATGCAGCATTCTTTGGTCATGGTATGGTATTTAACAAATATACTGGAGCTAGAGGAAAATCAGGCTGTAACGATGCTAATGCTGAATATATGGCAGAGCTTAGAGGTATAATGGAGAAACATGATGTTTCAATTCAAACAGCAGAACTTGGTAAGGTTGATGTTGGTGGCGGTGGAACTATTGCTTACATATTAGCTCAATACAATATGGAAGTAATAGATTGTGGAGTTGCACTTCATAATATGCATGCCCCATGGGAAGTTGCAAGTAAAGTTGATATATTTGAAACAATGAAAGGTTATAGAGCTTTCTTAATAGAAGCATAGTTATGCGATTCGATATCCGCCGAAATAAGGTGGCAAGCATTTGCTCCAGTTACTGAAGATTCTACAAAATCATGATTAAGTTATATCCATAATATGAGTATAACCTAGGAGTTAGATATATATTAGAAATCTATAACATAAAAAAATATATATAAAAAGAGATATTATAAAATGACTTAATAAAGTTACTTTATTATATCTCTTTTACATGAAATTTTATAAAATTATCTATAAATTTCGGTATATATTATTATTGGAAGTTAGACGTTATAGGTATATCTAAGGCAGAAAGTAATTTTGATAAATATTCATATGGTAGTTCCACGGAACCTATATCTCCATGACGAGTATCTGTTTTTAAATTGCCATGAAAATCAGAACCACAAGAAATTAGTAAATTATTTTCATTTGCTAATTTTATAAATTTGTGGTTTTCTTCATCTGTATTTTGATAATAAATAGACTCCACGCCATTAAAATTCATTTCTAAGAACTCATTAATACTAGAATTAAAAATAAATTTAGGATGTGCTAAAAATACAATAGCATTATATTTTTTTAGAAGTTTTACTCCATCAATAGTAGATAATTTTAAAGTGGGAACATAAGCTTTGCATGACTTACCAATAAAATTATCAAAAACTTCGTCAACAGTGTAAGGATAACCACATTTAATTATTTCCCTAGCAATATGAGGTCTTGCAATAGTATCCTTAGCATCTTTAAAAATTTTATCAAAATTAACTTCTATATTAAATGTCTCTTTAAGTTTATGAACTATTATTTTTGCTCGAATAATTCGATGATCTTTAATCTTTGCTAATTCATCTATAAGTTCTACATTTTTATAGCTATCATCTTTAAAGAAACCTAAAATGTGGATGCTCTCATTATTATACTGAGTTGATAATTCGATACCGGGAATTAAAGTGATATCATATTTAAGACTTTCTTCAATAGCTTCATTTAAGCCACCTAGAGTATCATGATCAGTTATAGCTAAGTATTTTACATTATTTTTATAAGCTCTTTGAACAACTTCTATAGGGGATATAACTCCATCAGAAGAAGTTGTATGAACATGAAAATCAACTTTAAGCATTAATATATCCTCCAATTGTTAAATTATAATAATTACAATTTTTGAATAATCTAAATTGGAATCATTATAATAGTATAATACCATGAATTAGTTGATAAGAGTATAGGAATTAGGCAAATGATAAAAAGAATCAAGCTGTAATTCTAGTGATGACTATCCAGTATTATGATTTGATTAGAAAGAAGTGAAATTTAAGAAACAGTCTAAGTTTCAAGTGAAACAGTAGACTGTTATTTTACATAATGAATAAGTTTTAATCCTTGAAATTTTAATTGTTCTTATTATATAAAGCATAGTAGCAATAAAATTCGATTTTTTTGCTTGCAAGAATATATGTCATAGAGGCAAATTGAAAAAATGTCATAAGTGCTATAAAGTAGCTGATAAGTGTAAGAGGAATGCTACCATTAGACAAACTAAAACTTTCACTCACATATTTAACAGATATAAGCCCCCCGATTAGAGGAAGTATAGCAATTTTCTTATATCCACTTTTGATAACATGTAAAATCATGAATATTACACCTATTTCTACAATACATTTAAGGATATCTCCATCCAGATATTCTACACCCATAATTGAAAATGCAACATATAACAGAATAGTTATAACTCTAAAACCTATTAATACGGCTTGTATAATATTTAAATTCCTTCTGCTTCTTGTAATTAATTCTGGTTCGGGAAGTTTTTCTTTAAGTGTTTCCTCCATAATTACCTCCTTGTACTTCTGTAAATTATTAAATTTACTATACAATCATATCATAGTTATTACATATGTTCCATCATAAGAATATAATGTAATTTAATGCTAAAATAACAATATGTCATTTTTATATTGACTAACTTGCAGGTAAAACTCTGCAGGTTATTTTTATTACCAAATTTATGGATTAGCAACATTAAGGAGATAGATATTAATTAAATACTCAGCCATATTAAGACACACCTATTCCTCTATGTTCAACTGCTGTAGAAAAAACTATTTGAGTTTCTGTGTTTCCAAACTTTTGGAGTTTTCCAATAAAAGCATCTAACTCTAAAGTTGTATGATAAGCTACCTTAATTAACATAGAATATTTTCCTGTTATACAATTACATTCAAGGACATTTGCGCATTGAGCTATAAAAGGATAAAACTCTGTTTTTTGGGTTGGTGTCATTTCTAAATTAATAAATGCTTTAATATTATATCCAAGTTTTAAAGGATCTACTTGCGCTGTATATCCTGTGATAACTCCTGAGTTCTCTAATTTTTCAATACGTGCTGATACTGCTGGTGTTGATAAAAATACTTCCTCGGCTAAATGCTTAAGGGGATACCTAGCATTTTTTTGTAAAAGTTCGATAATTTTAAAATCAATTTTATCCATGTAATATACCTCTATTCTTTATAATTTTATGTTATTAAATTTAGTGATAAAAAAGCATATCAAAACAATACTTTGTTTTTGATACGCTTCTTTGCGCTATTTTATTAATTTATTTTAAACTTGATTTTTAAGATTAAAACATTTGAAGAAATGTCTGTTGCATAATTATCAAATTACTATTTATATTTTAAAGTCTTTAATCAAAATATACAAGCCTTTTTTACTATGTTGATTAAGAATATTAACTCTTTTTGTCCGACAGAAGTTAGAAGTAACTTTGTATATTATTAATTTTTGCTTTTAATAAGAATAATAGTTAAAAATAGTCATGTGTTTTAGTTTAATCTATAAATATGAGGTGAATATTATGATATTAACGAATTATATATTAATTTTTAAAAATTTAATTCGTATTATCTGTAAAAATATATACTTTATAATATTAAGCATATTTGCATATTAATTATTTTTAATTAAGTATGTTATATTCATTTATAGTTTTTATTCACAATTTTAAAAAAATATTTACATTGATTTTAAAGCATGATAATCTTCAATATGTTCAGAGGATTAGTAATAAAATACAATTTAAATTTATTTTGGATTTAAAATATTAAAAATTATAAAATTATAGAAATGGGGAGTTTTATATGAAAATGCGAATGGAATTTGATTCAATAGGAAGTATGGAAATACCAATGGACTCTTATTATGGAATTCAATCTTTGAGAGCAAGTATGAATTTTCAAATCACAAACAAGACAATTCACAGTGATCTTATAGTAAGTCTTGCAGAAGTAAAGAAAGCTGCTGCTATTACAAATAGAAATGCAAATCTTTTAGAGACTACTATTGCTAATGCAATAATAAATGCATGTGATGAAATAATTTGTGGTAAGTTACACACAGAATTTATAGTTGATCCAATTCAAGGTGGCGCAGGTACTTCTGCAAATATGAATGCTAATGAAGTTATTGCAAATCGTGCTATTGAATTGCTTGGTGGTACAAAAGGTGATTATGACATCATACATCCAAATGATCATGTAAATATGGCTCAATCAACTAATGATGTTTTTCCAACTGCCGGAAAACTTACAGTTTTAAAAATGATACCAAAAGCCATTTCAGAACTTCAACGTTTATATAATGCACTTGAACTAAAGTCTTTAGAATTTAACAATGTTATTAAAATGGGGCGTACTCAAATGCAAGATGCAGTTCCAATTAGACTTGGTCAATCATTTCATGCTTTTGCTTCAATGATAAAACGTGATATTAACCGCTTAAAAGAAGCTGAAAAAGAAATGCTAACTGTAAATATTGGAGGTACAGCTATTGGAACATCAATAAATGTAAGCGCTGAATATTTATATAACATTACAGCTAATTTAAATAAAGTAAGTGGATTTAATATAGTACAATCAAAAGATTTAATTGATGCAACTCAAAATCTAGATGGATTTGTAAGTGTTTCGGGAATTTTAAAAACATCTGCAGTTAATCTTTCTAAAATGGCAAATGATTTAAGATTATTATCAAGTGGACCTAAAACAGGGTTTTCTGAAATCAATCTACCACCAATGCAAAATGGGTCATCAATTATGCCTGGTAAAGTAAATCCTGTTATTTTAGAGGTGGTTTCTCAAGTTGCTTTTAACATCATTGGTAATGATTTTACAATAACTATGGCAGCAGAAGCTGGGCAATTAGAACTAAATGCTTTTGAACCTGTTCTGTTTTATAACTTATTTGAATCTATAGAAACTCTTAAAAATGCTACTATGACTTTAGTAGATAACTGTATTTCGGGGATTACTGCCAATGAAGACAGATGTAAAGAGCTTTTAGACAGTAGCATAGGAATTGTAACAGCTCTGTGTCCTTATATTGGATATAAAAAGGCTGCTGATATTTCTAAAAAATCATTAAAATGTGGAATTCCTATTAAAGAACTTGTGTTAAAAGAAGGAATATTAGCAGCTGAAGAATTAGAAAAAATATTAGATCCACTTTCAATGACACAATTAAATTACTTATCAATTTTAGAATCAAAACCTAAAGTTAATAAAGCAATATAAATCAAACTATTCAGATAAAATATTATTATATAGAAGGGACTATTGCAAATGATTTTGCAATAGTCCCTTTTCTATATTTTTATAAATAATTAAGATTAAAATTTAAATTGGTCAAAGCTTTCATTTAATTCAGTTGATAAAGTACTAACTTTTTTAGCTGAATTCGCAACTACAGAACTTGCAGAACTTAATTCTTCAGATGAGGCATAAATTTCCTGAGTAGTTGCTGAAATTTCTTCAGATACGGAAGAAATATTGGATATATTATTTACTAAAGAATCTTTTTCACTATCTAGAGCAACGAAATCTTTAGCAATTGAGTACATTGTAGGTATCATTTTTTCAACTGAATCAGAAATATCTTTAAAAACAGTTATTGTATCATTGACAACAAGAGTTTGAGTTTTAATATCAGTATGAATATTGTTTGTATTAATTACTATTTCATTTGTATTTTGTATAACCTTTGCTACAATGGTATATATTTTTTGAGCAGAATCTTTACTCATTTCTGCAAGATTTCTTATCTCATTAGCAACAACAGAAAATCCTCTTCCGGCCTCTCCAGCTCGAGCAGCTTCAATTGCAGCATTTAAAGATAAGAGATTAGTTTGTTGTGAAATATTATTAATTAAAGCTGTCATTTCATTAATGTCTTTAATATCGTTTGTTACTATGTTTAAAGATATAGTGAAATTTTCAAAATTATTGTTAAGTGATTCTATAGAACTTATTAAGGCTTCAAGTTCTATATTGCCCTTTTTAGCTTTATCTCCAATAGTGGAGGAGCTTATAGTAACATTATTAACTTGTTCTGTAATTGTTGAAATTCTTTTTCCGAATTCATTTAAATTAAGAGTACTATTTGCTAAATTAATAGTTTGATTTTCAGCACCTTGAGAAATTTCACTAATTGCTTTAGCTATAGTTTGAATTAAAGAGGATAGTTCTTCTGATATTGATGAAAGCTCACTAGATTCATTATTAAGATCTGATGAATGTGATTTAAGTGTATAAATACTTTTGTTAAGAGAATATTGAATCTCTCCTAAGGAGTTACACATTATACCAGTCTCAGATTTTTTATTTAAATATTTAGCATCTATTTTTGTAGAAAAATTGCCTTTAGCAAAATCTTTCATTATATTTGCGACATATAAAATATCTTTAGAAATTTTGGATATTACAAATATTAAGGTTAAAGATATTAGCATTAAACTTATAATCCCTAAAATAATATTTATTATTTTTAAACTACTAAAGGTGTTTAACAAATCTTTTTTATCTACTGTAGATATAATGCACCATCCAGTAGTTGGAACTATAGAATAGGACAAAATCTGCTGCGTATCATCACAAACAACATCTTTAGAACCGCTTTTACCTAAAGAAATTAAATTAACTAAATCATCAACATTTGATCCATCAGTATTTTTTAATAAATCAGTAATGTTTTTCCCCTTTTGAACATAAGAATTATTAGAATACCCTAAGAGTTTACCATTTGAATTAACTACAAATGCTTTACCCGAATTCAAAAAGGATATTTTCTTGCTAATATTAGATAATTCATCACCAAATTTAAAGGCAACAAGAACATCAATATGATTATTAATATCTCTAATAGGTGCAGATATGGCAATTACAGAACTATTATTAAGACTATTAAGGAAAGGTTCCGAAACATAAGAAGATCCAGAAGATGCTTTTTTAAAATAATCAGAATCTTTTATATCTATAACTGCACCATTTGTTAGTGTCAATTTTCCATCAGAAGTTGCAATTCCCATATCGGAATATTTTTGAAATTTCTTTTCGTTTACTAGGATTTTTAGTTTATCTTCTAGGGATGTATTTGGATTGGATATAAACGGATTATTTGCTAGACTTTCAACAGATTTTATTTGATTAGTCATAATATCATTTATATCTTGTGCAGTAATATTACTTATTTGACTAATTAAATCTTTGCTATTAGAATAAAGGACTCTTTGTCCTAAATAGTATGTGCAAATTGTCAGCGTCAATAATGTTATTATTACAACTGGCAAAACTCTTAAGAGAACTTTAAAGCTAATTGAATCTTTATTAAAGTTAAAGAAAAGTTTACTGTATTTAAGTGAATTTTTATCACTTTTAGTAATATTATTATTAAATTTGAAAAAGTTTATGAGCTTTTTTATATATATTTTGTCTCGATTGAATTTAATTAAAAATTTCATATGTGTATTCTCCTTCTACTAATAAAATTAAGTTAAAAAACAGTTGGAGTTTATAAACATAGAAGTTTTATATGAAATTAATAATAATAAGTTATAAAAAATATCAATAATTAAACAATATATTTAATAATATAATGATTTATCAATTAACTTATTAATATAATAAGTTAATATTATAAAAAAGTACACATAAATTTATATAATTGTATAAAAATTTGAAAATCAAATAAATATATAACAAAATACTATATAAAAATAAATAATAAAATATAAAGTTATTTCTTTAAGAGATATTAAGAATTTCATGGAATAATCAAATTCATTTAGTTGAAATCATAGAAGAAAAGATTAACTATATTGTGCACACTGCACTGAAATATTGTTATAAAAGATAATAGATTTATATATTTTAATATGCTACCATTAAGTAGACAAAGGTGTCTTTATTAAAAAGATGCCTTTATTTTTATGTGCCTTATTAAAAATATTTTACATATGTGTGAGGAGGATTATTAAATATGAAATTTAATTATAATTTGCCAATAAATCTTTTATTCGGAAGAGGGAGAATAAATGAAGTAGGTAGTGAAGTCGCTAAGTATGGAAAGAAAGCTCTTATAGTAACAGGTAGAGGTAGTACAAAGAAAAGTGGTTTACTTGATAAAGCAGTGAATTTATTAAAGGAAGCAAATATTGAATGTGAAATTTTTGATAAGGTAGAACAAAATCCACTTATTACAACAGTATATGATGGTGTAGATGTTATAAAAGAAACAGGCTGCGATGTTGTTTTAGGAATTGGTGGTGGTAGTATAATGGATGCAGCTAAAAGCATTGCATTTTCTGCTAAAAATCCTGGGGATATATCAGAATATATATTTGGAATAAAGCAAGGAAGTGAAGCATTACCTATAATTTTGGTACCAACAACATGTGGAACTGGAAGTGAAGGAAACTGTTTTTCTGTTCTTACTAATCCAGAAACTAAGGATAAGAAATCTCTTAGAACAAATTCAATTATTGCAAAAGCATCAATTATTGATCCAGAGCTTATGATTACAATGCCTAAGCACATACTTGCATCTGTTGGCTTTGATGCATTAGCACATAATATGGAAGCGTATGTATCAAAAATAGGACAACCATTAACAGATATGAAAGCTCTTTATGGAATAAAATTATTAGCACAAAATTTAACTAAAGTATACAATGATACAACTGATTTGGACGCATGGGAAAATGTAACTTTAGCTAGTACTTTAGGTGGTATGGTAATTGGAGTAGCAGGGGTAACAGCACCTCATGGTATGGAACATCCAGCAAGTGGGCTTTGTGATATTGTTCATGGTAAAGGTCTTGCAGCACTTACACCAATAATTGTTGAGGCGTCATGGGATAGTGATATAGAAAAATATAGTGATATATCAAAGTTATTAGGAGGCGCTGATGCAAGAGATTGTGCAGATGTTATAAGAGAATTTCTTCAAAAGATTAATTTGAAAGTGACTTTAGGTGAACTTGGAATTGGAGAAAAGGATGTGCAGTGGATGGCAGAAAATTGTATGAAAGTCTCAAAACCAAGTATCGTAAATCACCCTAGAGAATTTACTTTGGAGGAAATTAAGGATATTTATTATAAATCATTATAGGTAATTAACAATGCACATTGTGAATTGTAAACTGTGCATTGAAAAAAAAGGAGTGTTAATTATGAGCGAATTTAAAGAGTGTAAGGTAAAATTAGTTGTAAAAAGTTCAAAGTGTGAGTTGTACAAGGCAGGAGATAAAATTTATTTAGATGGAGCCGTGTTAAATAAAGAAAAATCAGCTAATGTTTGCTTAACAGCAATAAATGCTTTTTATCCTTTTATATATGCAGCACGAAAGAGAGTAACAGCAGAGCAAATGGGATTTGATGAATTGACATTTCAATGCCCTGACTGTCCTGAAACTGTAGAATTTACAATAATACAATATGAAGAAGAACAATAATAGTTCAGGGAATCATTATATTGTGAATATATTTTTAGGTTATGGAAAATTACAATTCCATAGCCTTTTTTAGATTACTAAAAATTCGCATAATTTTGCAAATATATATAGTAATATGATAATATAAAAAATATAAGAACTTTAGGCACATGGAATTGTTATTTTTTGATTGTGCCTTATACAGAAGAAGAGAAATTTTTTACATATGAATATAACATGTGTAAATTTATTTGTATCTTCACAGGGGGATGTGAGTGATGCTATGTCAATTATAGTAAAAGATATTCAAAAATTAGAATCTCTTAAAGAAATGGAATTAGTAGCAGGAAAGATAGGATTGGAAAGAAATGTAGAATGGATATATGTAGCAGAATGTTTTGAAGATCCGTTAGAAGGAATTAAGTGGTTACAAGGTGGAGAAATAGTATTTATTACTGGTGTTGGTATGAAAGGTGATATGAGTGTATTAACAAAGCTTATTAAAGGAATTAGTGAAAAGAATGGTTCGGGCTTAATAGTAAATATAGGGCCATACATTGACGATATCCCACAAGAAGCAATTAATCTTGCAAATGAAATTGAATTTCCTTTATTTACACTACCTTGGAAAGTAAAATTAGTCGAGATTTCTCAAGAAATAAGCAATGCAATTGTATTGTCACGTATTGAAGAAAATTCACTAAATCACTTTTTGAGTAATATTCTTTTTGGAGATGGTGAATTAGAAGGTGAAACAATAGAGAAAGCTGCTTATTTTGGATATAATTTAGATGGTGAATGTTGCATATGTGTTATAGATATTGATGGATTTGAAAAATTTTTAAAAACAAAGAAATTGGAAGATGAAATAAGTATATCTAAACTTAAGATTACATTTAGAAAAATAGTTCAAGACATATTAGAAAAATATGCATTAAAAGTTCCAATTATTGATAAGGATGATGCAGTAATATTTTTTAGCAAATGTGAAGAAAATTACATGAATAGATTGGACAAGGCTTTAAAAGAAATAAAAGAGGTAATAAAAAAACGTATAGATGGAATTTCGGTAAGTGTAGGAATAGGTAATTCTTATAAGGATTTAAAAATGATGAAGCAATCATTAAATGAGGCAGAACTAGCTATTAATAGTGCAAAGTGCCAAGGATTAGATGATACAATTACTAAATATAAAGATATAGGAATTTATGGACTTCTTTTTAGTATTAAAAATAAGAAAGTATTAGAAAATTATTATTTAGATGTTTTAGGTCCAATTACAGAAAGTGATAATACAACCAAGGATATTAGTTCAATTCAACTATTAGAAACTTATTTAAATGAAAATTGTAATATTACAGTTACAGCAGAAAAACTATTTTTACATAGAAATACTTTAAAATATCGTATAAAGAAAATAGAAGACCTATTAAATTGCGATTTACATAACTTTGATCATTGTATAAATGTGAAAATTGCATTATACATTAATAAGATTTTAAAGTAAAGTAAAATGTTTTGGTCAATATGGACAAAAATATTAGAATGTATGGATATAGAAAAGATTAAAATAAAGTATTATTATATAGATAAGTTAAAAAACAAGAAACAAAGATGTTTATTGAATGTTAATAGAGAAATATGAATTAAAAAAGGAAAAAGTTATAAAATTTAAAATAGTGTAAAGACAAAGGAGTCTATCATATATTTAATGTGATAGGCTCCAATTTTTGGATAAAACCAATGAATTTTATACAACTAAAAAATAAAGATTGAGGTGGATATTATGAAAAAAGTAGAAATAATTACAAGACCAGATAAACTAGAAGGATTAAAAGAACTTTTAACTGCTCATAATTGTCATGGAATGACTGTATCTACAGTTATGGGATGCGGCACACAAAGAGGATATGTTGCTGAAATGAATTTGCCAGAATTAAACATAAATTTATTACCTAAGATATTTGTTATGACAGTAATTGAAGACAGTGAATTAGATAAAGTACTAACTGATATTTATGAAGCACTGGGAACTGGTACTGTTGGTGATGGTAAAGTTTTTGTTTACGATGTTGTAGAAGTAATGAGAATACGTACAGGAGAAAGAGGAGAAAAAGCATTATAACTTATGAAGAATTTAATATATAAATAGCCAAAGGCGGTTAATATACTTTAACTGTTTTTGGCTATTTTTATTTTAGTAAAGTTATATGCATCCTCAGAGAACAATAAGGAGTGTGGAAAATATGAGTGAACCAATTGTATCTATTGTAAATGTCGAAAAATTTTATGGTGATAATAAAGTTGTTAAAAACTTAAACATGAATATTGAAGAAGGGGAATTCCTAACAATGCTTGGGCCATCAGGCTGTGGAAAGACTACAACATTAAGGATGATAGCGGGTTTTGAAGATGCTACTTCAGGAATAATTAAAGTTGAAAATGAAAGAGTTGAAGATAAAGAACCATATGAACGTAATGTAAATACAGTGTTTCAAAATTATGCTTTATTCCCTCACATGACAGTATTTGACAATATTGCATATGGCTTAAATATAAAAAAAGTACCAAAAGCAGAAGTCAAGGAAAGAGTAAATGAAATACTTGAATTAGTGCAATTGACAGGATTTGAAAAAAGAAAGCCTGATCAAATGTCTGGTGGACAAAAGCAACGTGTTGCCATTGCTAGAGCATTGGTAAATAGACCTAAAGTATTACTATTAGATGAACCACTCGGAGCATTAGACTTAAAACTTAGAAAACAAATGCAAGTAGAACTTAAAAGATTACAAAGAAAGTTGAAAACAACCTTTGTTTATGTAACTCATGATCAAGAAGAAGCATTAACTATGAGCGATAGAATCGCAATTATGAATGGTGGTTATTTAGAACAAATTGGAACACCTGATGAAATATATGAGCATCCAAAGACTAAATTTGTAGCAAGTTTTATAGGAGAATCTAACATTTTAGAAGGCGTTGTTACTAAAATAGAAAATGGAAAGCTAATAATTGCTGCTGAGTGTGGAAACATACAAACTGAGGATAATGGATTTTCAGTTAATGAAACTTTATATGTATCAATAAGACCGGAAAATATGAAATATTCAAAGACACCAGTAGATGGATTTTCACTTCCAGGAGTTGTAAAAGATCATATTTATGTTGGTGCATTAATAAAAACTATGGTTGTCCTTTCTAACGGAGATGAGATAAAAGTAAATAGATTCCCAAATTCGGAAAAACTAAAAGAAAATGAAGTTGTTTATTTATATTGGGATGAAAATGGAGGAGTTCCTATAAAGCGTAATGATGATAAATTAGTAGATTTATTAGATAAGACGCAAAAGGAGGGAATTAAATGAAAAAGGGAAGAGCAGTTGATGAATCAATTAAAAATAAAAAGAGTAAGAGAAAGCTAAAAAGTAAAATAGCACCTACACTTTCAATGGTTGGACCAATTTCTTTTTGGATGACAATCTTTGTAATTGTTCCTTTGATATATGTAGGTTTCATGAGCTTTATGACAAGAGGAACTTATGGAGGAATAGAATATAAATTTACATTAGAAAATTATAAAACAATTTTTGATCCACTGTATTTTAAAGTAATTTTAAACTCAATTGGAATTGCACTTGGTTCTTCTATAATTTGTATTTTGATAGGATATCCATTTGCTTATTATCTTACAAAACAACCAATTAAAAAACGTGGAGCACTTATTATGTTAATAATGATACCATTTTGGACTAGCTCCATGGTAAGAACTTATAGTTGGGTTATTCTTTTGCATGCATCAGGAATAGTAAATAAATTCTTAATGGCAATTGGATTAACAAAAGAACCATTGCAATTATTATACAATGATTATGCGGTTACTTTAGGTATAGTATATGTCTTGTTACCATTTGCAATCTTACCACTTTACAGTGCTATTGAAAAACTTGATAAATCATTAATAGAAGCATCAAATGATCTTGGTGCAAAACCATATAAAACATTTATGAAAGTAACGCTTCCACTTACGTCATCAGGAATTTTTGCTAGTGTTATTTTAACATTCATTCCATCACTTGGATACTATTTTACTGCTGATGTTTTAGGTGGAGGAAAAACTTTGATGATTGGTAACTTAATTAAAAATCAATTTACTACAGCTAAAAATTGGCCTTTTGGTGCAGCTATATCATTAGTATTGATTGCTATTACGTTATTAGTATTATACTTGTATAGCCGTATTGGAGATCTAGATGATCTGGGGGTGGCAAAATAAATGACTAAAAGAGAAAGAAGAAAAAAAATTAAAAGCTTAAGTTCTTCAATATTTTCAATGTTAGTTTATTCGTATATATACATACCTGTTATTATTTTGATAATATTTTCATTCAATAATGAAAAGGCGAATACGCATTGGGTAGGATTCACTACTGAATGGTATGTGAAGTTATTTCATGATTCAGAATTGTTATCTATATTTGGAAATACATTAATTATTGCTGTAATTAGTACAATTCTAGCAGTTATTATAGGAACCATAGGCGCAGTGGGGCTAACTAGGTTTAATTTTAAAGGTAAATCAGTTATAAATAATGCACTATATGTTCCAATTGTTATACCAGAAATTGTTTTAGCAGTTGCATTATTATCAATATTTAGTGCAATAAGTTTTCCACTTGGAATGTTAACTCTTATTTTAGGACATACAACATTAACAGTTCCATTTGTTATCATTACCATAAAATCAAGATTAAGTGGTTTTGATCAATCTGTTGAAGAAGCTTCAATGGATTTAGGGGCAAATAGAAGAACAACATTTTTAAAAGTAACATTGCCAATGATAATGCCTGGTGTAATGTCAGGTGGATTTTTAGCATTTACACTTTCCTTAGATGATTTAATAATAAGTAATTTTATTGCAGGTACAAAGACTATGACTTTCCCAGTTAAAGTATATTCAATGGTTAAGTCAGGAATATCACCAGAGGTAAATGCACTTACGACAATTATTATTGGATTATTCTTATTAGGATTATTAGTGTCAAAATTATTAGAAAAGAAAAGAGCAAAAAAAATTAGTTGTTAAAAAGTATATAATGCTTTAATTATTAAGGAGGAATTAGATTATGAAAAAGTTATTATCAATAGTTTCAATTATGTTATTAATGGTTTCGTTTGTAGGGTGCGGAAAGAAAGAAGACAAGACAGCTGGGGGCTATGCAAAGGAATTAAATCTATTTATTTGGTCAGAGTATGTATCAGATGATGCAATAAAAGGATTTGAAGACAAGTATGGTATTAAAGTTAATGTAAGTTATTTTACATCTACTGATGAAATGAATGCTAAGTTAATGTCAGGTAATGGTAAGGACTATGACCTTGTACAAGCTGGTAATAGTCAAGTAGAAAACTTAATAAATCAAAAATATATACAAGAATTAGACTTTAATAATATCACTAATATAAAAAATCTTAATAAATCAGCTCTTAACCAAGAATTTGATCCAGAGCAAAAGTATTCAGTTGAATATCTTTCATCATACACTGTAATTGGCTATAACAAAAAGACATGTCCTGTAGAAATTAAATCTGTGAAGGATTTATTGAATCCAGCACTTAAAGGTACAATGGTTTCTATTACATCTTCTAGAAGAATAATGGCACTAATTTTAGACTCTTTAGGATATGATCCAAATACAAAAGATGAAAATCAAATTAAAGAAGCTACTGATTTCCTAAAGCAAATGAAAGAAAATGTAAAAATATTTGATGGAGATGCTCCAAGAAAATCTTTATTAAATGGCGAATGTAGTGTTGCTTTAATATATAACGGTGATTTAGCAATTGCTATGAATGAACAACCAGACACATATGCAGTTGCAAATATTAATACTGGTTATGTAAGAGCAAGTAATCAATGGTGTATTCCTACAGGGGTAGCACATAAAAAAGAAGCAGAGTTATTCATTAACTATATGTTAGAACCAGAGGTTATGGCAAAAAATCTTGATGTATATCCATATAATTGTCCGAATGATGAAGCACTTAAAGTTGTAAGCGAACAATATAAGAAAAATCCAGCGCTTAATTTATCAGAAGAAACAATGAAAAAGGCTGTTTCTGTAAAAGATGTTGGAGAAACAGAAGTTGTTTATGATAAATACTGGTCAGAATTTATGAGTAAATAGTTTTTACAAGAACTAGTAATATTAAGTATATAAGGCACATTTAAAAAAATAAAAGTCAATATGCTAAAAAGTCAGAAGATGAGTAAAGCTTTGTAACATATAGCTTATCATCTTCTGATTTTTATTTATTAATATTAAAAAACATACATTGCATAATTGATTTATTAGTTTATATGAATTAGAAAGAGGTGATTATCATGTCAATTATGGTAAAAGATATATTGAAATTAGAAACCCTCAAAGGAATAGAATTAGTTGGTGGGAAATCAGGTATAGAAAAATGTGTAGAGTGGATATATGTAGCAGAATGTTTTGAAGATCCTTTAGAAGGTATTAAGTGGCTCCAAGGTGGAGAAATTGTATTTATTACCGGTGTTGGGATGAAGGGAAATATCACTGCATTAACAAAACTTATTGAAGGGATTAGTGAAAAAAGGGGTGTTGGTCTAATTGTAAATGTAGGTAAATATATAAATAATATTCCAGATGAGTCTATTAAAGTTGCAGATAAATTAGAAATTCCATTATTTACATTGCCATGGGAAGTAAAATTGGTAGAAGTTTCTAAGGAAATAAGTAATGCTATTATCTTGTCACGTATTGAAGAAAATTCTATGAATCATTTTTTAAGTAATATATTATTTGGCGATGGAGACTTAGAAGGAAATGCTACTCAGAAGGCTAATTATTTTGGATATAACCTAGATGGAAAGTGTTGCATATGTGTTATACACATAGATGAATTTGAAAAATTTCTAAGTGTAAAAAAAATAGATGATGATATAAGTGTATCAAAAATTAAAATTACATTTAGAAAGGTAGTACAAGGTATATTAGAGAAATATGCGTTGAAAGTTCCTATTATTGATCATGAGCATGAGATTATATTTTTTTATAGAGCAGAAGAAAATTCTATGAATAGACTAGAAAAGGCTCTGAAAGAGATACAGGAAGCGATAATAGAACGTGTAAATGGACTTTCAGTAAGTGTGGGTATTGGAAATGCGTATGAAGATTTAAAAATGATGAAACAATCATTAAATGAAGCACAATTAGCTATAGATAGTGGAAAATGCCAAGGATTAAATAATACAATTAGAAAATATAAAGAAATAGGAATTTATAGACTCCTTTTTAGTATTGAAAATAGAATTGTATTAGAGAATTATTATTTAGATATTTTAGGGCCAATTATAGAAAATAATAAAAATAAAGATATTCTTTCAGTTCAAATATTAGAGACTTATTTAAGTGAGAATTGTAATCTTACAAGTACAGCGGAAAAATTATTTATGCATAGAAATACTTTAAAATATCGTATAAAAAAAATAGAAGAAGCATTGGACTGTGATTTGCATAATTTTGAACAATGCATGAAGGTGAAAATGGCATTATATATTAGCAAAATGTTAAAATAGCAAAAGATTCATTGGTCAACATGAACAAAAATATTATGGTTCTTGGACATAGAAAAGAAAATTAGAAAGGACTATTATATAAATATATTAAGAGATACAAAACAAAGATGTTTGGAGAGTTAGAACAAGCAATCAAAAATTACCTAAATTGAATTTAAATAATAAATAAGTAGACAATGGAGTCTTTTGTGCATAGAAGCATGGAGACTTTTTTTCTTTATAAATTTAAAAAACTAAATTTTAAATTAAGAAATAATAAATATAAATTGGAGGGTTCAACAATGATTAAAGAAACAAATGTAAAATTAATAACATCTATACCAGGACCAAAGTCAAAGGAATTAATAGAAGAAAGAAAGAAGTATGTAGCAGATGGAGTATCTATGTCAGTAGATATAGCTGTAGAAGAAGCTAAGGGAGCGCTTCTTAAGGATGTTGATGGAAATGTATTTCTTGATTTTGCAGCAGGAATTGGAGTTCAAAATGTAGGGCACTGTGATGATGAAGTAATAGGAGCTATAAAAGAGCAAGTAGATAAATATATACATCCTTGTTTTCATGTAGCTACTTATGAGCCATATGTAAAACTTGCTAAGAAACTTACAGAAATAACTGTAGGAAACTATGAAAAAAAAGTAATGCTTGCAAATAGTGGAGCAGAAGCTTTAGAGAATGCTATAAAAGTAGCTAAGACTTATACTAAGAAAATAGGAATACTTTCAGCTACTGGTTCTTTCCATGGACGTACAAATATGACTATGTCTATAACAAGTAAATATAAACCTTATAAAAATGGTTTTGGACCATTTGCACCAGAAACTTATAAATTTGATTATCCATATTCATATAGAGCACCACTAGGAGTTTCACCAGAGGATTATGCAGACGAATGTCTTGAAAAATTAAGAACCATGCTTAAAACAACAATATCTCCAGATATGATAGCTTGTTTAATTGTTGAACCACTACAAGGTGAAGGTGGATTTGTAGTGCCATCTGCAAAATATATGCAAGGCTTGCAAGAAATATGTAATAAAAATGGTATAGTATTTATAGTTGATGAGGTACAAGCTGGATTTGCTAGAACAGGAAAGATGTTTGCTCATGAACATTATGGTATTGAACCAGATATAATAACCATGTCAAAATCAATAGCAGCAGGAGTTCCATTAAGTGCAGTAGTTGGCAGAAAAGAAATAATGGATTCAGCTTGTATTGGTGGAATTGGTGGAACTTATGGTGGAAGCCCACTTGCATGTGTTGCTGCACTTAAAGTAATTGAAAAAATAGAAAAAGAAGATTTATGTGAGAAATCACTTAAACTTGGAGGATACATTACTGGAAGACTTAATGAAATGAAAGAAAAATATGATGTTATAGGTGATGTAAGAGGATTAGGTTCTATGATAGGATTAGAATTTGTAAAAGACAGAACATCAAAGGAGCCAGCAGCAGATTTAGTAAAAACAGTAATTAAGAAATGTTATGAAAAAGGAGTTATACTATTAGGAGCAGGAATTTTAAGCAATGTAATTCGTTTCTTACCACCATTAGTTATGACAGAAGAACAAGTTAAATATGGAATGGATGCATTAGAAGAAGCAATTGGTGAAAGTATATAATTTAAGTAGAAGAAAATTATATTTAGTAGAGCCTAATATAGATGCTAATTTTTAATAAACAAAGCTATAGTGAAAGAAAAAGATTATATGAGTATAAGCAATTGACAATAAAATTTTGAAGTAGTAATATTAAGTTAAGGCAAAGAAGCTCGAAAGTGAGATTCTTTGCCTATTTTTTTGCGTAAAAGATAATTTTTTTACATTTAAAATAAATATTGATTATAATCACTATATATTTTGCGTTGAAGCTTAAAAAACATATTGATAAATTTAATGAAAAAGCAATAAGCTAAGGAGATGATGGGCAATATGATAGAGACAGTAGTATCTATAGGACTAGCCGTTGATGAAAAGATGATAATAAAGAAAAATAGGATTCAACCTGCAAATTTAAAAGGAAATGAGAAAAGGATATGTGTTATAACAGGCATCCATGGAGATGAACTTGAAGGTCAATATGTATGTTATGAGTTCATTAGAAAAATAAATGAAAATATTGAGCTTTTAAATGGCATAGTTGATATATATCCTGCACTAAATCCACTTGGAATAGATTCCGTACATAGAGGAATGCCGACTTTTGATTTGGACATGAATAGAATATTTCCAGGCTCAGAAAATGGTGCTATGGCAGAACATGTTGCAGCAAAGATTATAGAAGATATAGATGGCGCGGATATGTGTATTGATTTACATTCTAGCAATATATTTTTGAGAGAAAGTCCTCAAGTTAGAGTTAGTGAACATATAGCAGAAAAATTAGTACCTTATGCAAAATTATTAAATATAGATTTTATTTGGGTGCATCCAGTATCAACAGTTCTTGAATCAACTTTAACATGTAACTTAAACAATAGAGATATACCAACATTACTTGTAGAAATGGGTGTTGGAATGAAAATAACAAAAGAATATGGAGATCAATTAATAAAAGGAATATTTAATTTAATGAAAGAAATGGGTATATGGAAAGGTGAAGTTTCACACGTTAAAGAGCCTATTATATCAACAGAAAAAGAAGTTGAATTTATTAATGCTAAAACTTCAGGAATTTTTATGTCTTGTGTAGCTAATTTAGATGAAATTAAAAGAGGAAATCCTATTGGAGAAATTTTAAATCCTCTAACTGGTGAAATAGAGGAAAAAGTAATATCTCCTTGTGATGGAATGATTTTTACATTAAGAGAATATCCAGTAGTTTATGAGGGATCTCTTATTGCAAGAGTATTTGGAGGTATAAAATGAAAAAAGAAATATTATTTACATTAAAATCACCTCATAGAGATGATATGCGCATTGCTGGATATAGGTTTGGAAAAGGGGACAAAGCAGCCTGTATAGTAGGAGCAATTAGAGGCAATGAAATACAACAGTTGTATACTTGTTCTCAATTAATAAAAACTCTAACAAAACTTGAATATAGGGGAGCAATTACTAAAAATCGTGAGATTCTTGTAATTCCATGTGTAAATCCTCATTCTATGAATATAGGAAAAAGATTTTGGACAATGGATAATACTGATATAAATAGAATGTTTCCAGGAAATATTAATGGTGAAACAACTGAAAAAATTGCAAGTGGCATTTTTGAGCAAGTTAAGGAATACGCATATGGAATTCAGTTTACCAGTTTTTATATGCCAGGAGACTTTATACCTCATATAAGAATGATGGAGACTGGATACCAAAGTCCAAGCCTTGCAAATCTTTTTGGACTTCAATATGTACTTACTCGTAAACCTAAACCATTCGATACAACAACACTAAATTATAACTGGCAACTATGGAATACAAATGCATTTTCATTATACACAAACGCAACAGATCAAATTGATGAGATATCAGCAAAACATGCAGTAGTAGCTGTTTTAAGGTTTTTAACTAGAATGGGAGTAATAAAATACAATAGTCATAGTGGTTATATTGCAAGTGTGCTACAAGAAGAAGATTTATTATCAGTTAAAACTACAACAGGAGGAATATATAGAAGACTAAAAAATCCAGGAGATGGAGTTGAAAGAGGAGATGTTCTTGGAGAAATAATTCATCCTTATGAAGGTGAAGTCATAGAAAAAATTATATCTCCAACTGATGGAATAATATTTTTTGCACATACATCACCATTAGTAATGGAAGATGTGGTGGTATATAAAATAATTAGAAGACTTCATGAATAAATACATAAGTTATTTTTAGATAATTTTGAAGCGAAAATAGGCTGATAAATAGAACCTTGAAATGAATTTTTCGAATTATTTCAAGGTCCTAATAATATACGATTTATTAAAAATAGAAAATATTATCTTTGGGAAAAGTTAAGTAAACTGTATCTTTTAAAGATAATTTCATATTCTTTTTTTCAACTTTATATTCAATTATATTAGCTAAGGGATTAGTATCATTTTTCATGTAAACAGTAAATTCAAAGGGATTTTCTATAATATTGTCAATTATATAAGGAAAAGTGTTTATCATTTCATTATTTTCACGCGTTACTATATCATGTGCTCTTATACAAATATATTGAACATTTTCAGGAACTTCATTATTAACAATATATTCATGTCCCCAATTTTCAGCATAAATAGTATATTTACCAGTCTTTTTAGCCTTTGATATGTTTTTGCAACCTGTTAAAGTTGCTTCAGAAAGAGTTTTAGGAGCTTTAAATAAATCCTTTTTCTCTCGTTTTTCTAAAGAAACTCCATTTTCATAAACAATTATATCATCACAAACTCTATAAGCTTCAGCTATATCATGAGTAACAAAAATAATATTACCACTATACTCTTTTACTATAGACATTAATTCTTTTTCTAAATTATTTCTTAAATGTTGATCTAAGGCAGAGAAGGGTTCATCTAAAAGTAAAACATCAGGAGACGTTATAAGTGCTCTAGCTAAAGCTACTCTTTGTTGCTGCCCACCAGATAATTGCCAAGGATAATGTTTTTCAAGACCTCCAATACCAAATCGTTCTATATATTCTTTGCTTAAGGATTTTTTTTGTTCTTTTTTCATTTCAGAAATACCTATTTCAATATTATCAATTATATTCATATTAGGAAACAGCGCATAATTTTGAAATAGGTAACCTATCTTTCTTTTTTGAGGACTTAAACTAATAGCTTTTTTTGAATCAAAGAAAATTTTATCATTTACAATTATTTCTCCAATCGACGGAGTAATTAAACCAGAAATGCATTTTAAACTCATACTTTTACCGGAACCAGATGCTCCTAAAAACCCTAACACACCATTTTTATGTTCAAAATCAACCTTTAAATCAAATGAAGGAAGATGTTTTTCTATGTTTATATGTAACGACATTATTTAGTCCTCCTTCCCATAAGTTTAAGCTGAATTTCTGACCAATAGTTTAATATTAAAATTAGAAATAAGGATAAAGTAACAATTATAATAACCCAAAGCATTGCTTTTTGCATATCTCCACCTTCAGCGGCAAAGAAGATAGCAAGAGGCATTGTTTGGGTTCTTCCTGGAATATTCCCAGCTATCATTAAGGTTGCACCGAATTCACCCATAGCTCTTGCAAATGATAGAACAAGTCCACCTACAATACCTGGCATGGCTAAGGGAATAGCAATTTTATGAAATATTTTAAATTCACTAAGACCAAGAGTCCTGGCGGCAGAAAGGATATTAATATCTATTTGCTCAAAAGCAGAACGTGTAGTTCTATACATCATTGGGAATGAAACTACTATGGCAGCAAGTACTGTGGCTGACCAACTGAAAATTATAGAAGTATTAAAAAGTTCTAATAACTTACCTACAGGACCATTTTTACCACAAAGGAGTAATAAAAAGAAGCCTACAACAGTTGGAGGAAGAATTAGAGGTAAAGTAAATAATCCATCAATAAGTCCTTTAGATTTTCCTTTGAAATTTGACATCCAATAAGATATTGTAATACCTAAAAAGAATGTTATTATTGTTGAAATAGTGGCAGTTTTTATAGAAATCCATAAAGGCGCATAATCCATATTAATTCCTCCTTTAAATTTATTTTAAGATAAAATTACTGACCTGTAAATAAATATATAACATAAGGCACATTCAAAAAATAAACAGAATATATTGGGTCTGTTACTTTTTGAATGTGCCTAAATTAATATTTTGCATTGAAACTTAAAGGAAACTCGGCCACAGACCTTCGCTGAGTAAGTTCGAGTAGTCAAATGTATAAGGAAGTTAACTCGTATGCACGAGTTAACTAAGTTCGAGGATCCAAATATAAAATTTGGACTCTCACTTATCACTTATGCGATACCATAACCATATTTTTCAAATATTGTTTTGCAAGTATCAGTATATAAGAAATCTTCAAAGGCTTTTGCTACATCTGGATTTTTACTAGCTTTAATTACGCCTACAGGATATGTTATAGGTGAGTGTTTGTCATCAGCTATTGTCTCAATAATCTTAACATCACTACTACTTAACGCATCACTTTTGTAAACAAATCCAACTTCAGCATTTCCAGAAGCTGACCAGGCTAGTACTTCTTTTACATCCTTAGCAAAAACTAGCTTTGATGATACAGCATCTTTAAGCCCAAGTTTTTCAAAAACCTCATCAGCATATTTTCCAGCAGGAACACTTTTTGGTTCGCCAACGGCAATCTTTTTAACTTTATCACTAGTTAAGTCTGAAACACCACTTAATGTAGTATCTTTTGGTCCAACTAAAACCAAATCATTTTTAACTAAATCCTTTTTAGTATTTTCAAGAAGTAAAGATTTGTCCTCAAGTGCTTTCATTTGACTTTGACCAGCTGAAATAAAAATATCACAAGGAGCTCCTTGTTCTATTTGCTGTTGAAGTGAACCGGATGCACCAAAATTAACAGTTAGAGTTACATTTGGTTTAACCTTTTTAAATTCAGTTTGTATATCTGTCATTGCTTCTTTTAAACTAGCAGCGGCAGATATGTTTAGTTCTACTGGAGATTCAGTAGCTTTAGTTGCGGTATTCTCTTTTTGTGAAGACGACGTGTCTTTTGGAGTCCCACAACCAACCATTAATATAGATAACATTAAAATTATTAAAGTAGAAAATACAAATTTCTTTTTCATAAATAAAACCTCCCATTCATAATTTTTAATTAATAGTTATGTTTAGTTATGTTTAGTTATGTTTTACAAACATTTTCATTATGGTAACATTAATTAAAAAAAAATGCAACATATTCATGACTGTGTAAACAATTTATCGCATTTATTATAATAATGTAAAATAATAAGCCGAAATAAAGGAAAATATTATATTACTATGTATATTAAAAAGAATAATGTATGAAATGGTAAAATTATAATTTACATTAATATTTTTATATTATACAATAAATACAATCAGTATTGATTAAATTTAAATTTAGGAGGAAAAAATAATGAAATTAAGTGCTAGAAATCAATTGGTTGGTAAAATTATTGAAATAAAAGAAGGTGCAGTAAATGCAGCGGTAAAAATAGAAATTTCTAAAGATATTGTTATTTCTTCAACTATTTCTATGGAGGCTGTAAAAGAATTAGGATTAAAAGTAGGATCGGAAGCTACTGCAGTAATTAAAGCTACATCAGTTATGATTATGGCTTAAATAATAACATAATAAAAGAGAATGTCTTAATTTTAATTTAAGATATTCTCTTTTTTTCATTTTTTCTAAAGATACATAATTTTAATAAACAATTATATGAGCACAAACTTTATAAGTTTCAGCTATATCATTAGTAATAAAAATAACATTACCACTATAATAATTTAATGATATTTGCAACTGTGGAAGTTTTTATAGAAATGCATAAGGTAATTGCTACTGCTCATGTAATACTTTTCGGCAACATATGGAAAAGAACATATTGATATAATAAATTAAAACTTTGTAAAACATATTGACAAACTATAGCTAAATGTTGTTATATATAAAATATAGTTATGTTATGTTGCTTTTTGATGTGTTTTGTCTCAAAGAGTTTATTATAAGATCTCAATGAGGAGAATACAGAAATGTATAAATATCATTGGGGTCTTTTTTCATGGTTGAAATTATATTTAAGACTGTAATTTCAAAAGTACTCAAATAAGAAAAAATATATTGGGGGGGGATATTAGTGCAAATAATTAAAAATTCATCAGAAAAAATTAATCCAACAGATAAAAAATCACTGTTAATGTTTAAATCTAAAAATCATATTATGACTATTCTTGTTATTTTATCAATTATAGTATTTTTTACTTCTTTTACTGTAGGAAGATATGCAATTCCTTTAGATGAACTTGCAAATGTTTTTTTATCTAAAATTTTTGGATTGCAAAAAACTTGGCCAGATACAATAGAAACTGTATTGCTTAATGTAAGACTTCCAAGAGTTTTAGCGGCTATGATTATAGGAGCTGCTTTGTCTTTAGCTGGTGCAACTTATCAAGGCTTATTTAAAAATCCTATGGTATCACCAGATATATTAGGAGCATCTGCTGGTGCAGGTTTTGGCGCTTCTATAGCGATTTTATTGTCTTTTAATATTTTAGGAATACAAGTTTCTGCATTTATATTTGGAATGGGTGCTGTAATGCTAACTTACATAATTAGTACGATAATTGGTCGTAATAATAATGCGATTTTAGTATTAGTGCTTACAGGAATGGTAGTTTCGACACTTTTTTCATCATTTATATCAATGACAAAGTATGTAGCGGATCCAAATAGCAAATTACCAGCTATAACTTTTTGGTTAATGGGTGGGCTTTCATCAATAAATTCAAAAGATGTGTTAATTCTAACTATTACAGTTCTTTTAGGAGCAGTACCTTTATATTTAATAAGGTGGAAGTTAAATGTTTTATCTTTTGGAGAAGAAGAAGCTAAGGCTTTAGGGATTGATACTTTCAAAATTAGAATTATAGTTATATTCTGCTCAACTCTTATGACAGCTGCATGTGTATCACTAAGTGGAATGATTGGTTGGGTGGGGTTAATTATACCTCATTTTGCAAGAATGCTTGTAGGTCCTAATTATAAAATATTAATTCCAACGTCCATATTAATCGGAAGTACATATCTTCTTATTGTTGACGATATAGCGAGAAGTTTATTTTCTATAGAAATACCTCTTGGTATATTAACTTCACTTATAGGTGCACCTTTCTTTATATTTATGCTTTTGAAAGGAAAGAGGGGATGGATATGAAGCTAGATATTATAAATGTATCTTGTGGCTACGGAAAAAGTACAATAGTAAAAGATATATCGATGAGTGTTGAAAGTGGAGAAATACTTTGTTTACTTGGACCTAACGGGGTAGGGAAAACAACTTTTTTTAAAACAATACTTGGTTTTTTAAAACTACAGACTGGCAAAATATTGCTTGATGGTCAAGACATTAATAATTGGTCAAAGAAGAAATTGGCAGAAGCAATAGGATATGTTCCACAAGCACATACTCCGCCTTTTCCTTTTAGTGTAATTGATGTAATTATAATGGGGAGAACTGCTCATATTGGAATGTTTGAATCCCCTTCAAAAAAAGATAAAGAAATTGCAGAGGAAGCAATGGATACCTTAAATATATCTTATTTAAAGGATAAAATATACACTGAAATAAGCGGTGGTGAAAGACAAATGGTATTAATAGCTAGGGCATTAACTCAACAACCTAAAATACTTGTTATGGATGAGCCTACTTCAAATTTAGACTTTGGAAATCAAGTAAAGGTACTTAAGGAAATAAATAAATTATCTCAAAAGGGACTTGGAATTATTATGACATCGCATTTCCCAGATCATGCTTTCTTATGTTGTACTAAAGTTGCCTTAATGCAGAAAAATAATACATTTACTATTGGAGCTGTGGATGAAGTAGTAACAGAAGTAAACTTAAAAATGGCTTACGGTGTGGATGTAAAGATAACTAGTGTAATAAATAATAAAGGTGAGAAGATTAAAGCTTGTGTGCCAATGATAAATTAACATTATTGCTAATATGCAGTAATGTAATTATAGATTATTTATAAGATGACTGATAATATGTCAAGATAAAATTAAAAATAAAGGATGTGTATTTATGAAAAGAAGTAGTAAGTTCATTTTAATTATTGGTTTCTTAATAATTTTTTTAGTAACTGGATGTAGTAATAGCACTTCACCTAAAAAAACAGAAGAAAAAGCTCCACAGACGCAAACAATCACTGATGCTTCTGGAAAAACAATAGAAGTACCACTTAAGATAGAAAAGATAGGGGATGCATGGCAAGCTCATAATGAGGTTTTATGTATGCTAGGAGCAGGGGATAAGATTGTCGCAACGATACTTACAGAAAAAGCAAGACCATGGTTGTACAAAGTAAATCCTAAAATGAAAAATGCAATAACAGTATTTGAGCCAACTAGTGTTAACACAGAAGAACTTATAAAAACAAAACCAGATATTGTATTTACACCTTTAAATGATAAAAATGTAAATAAAATATCAGATTTGGGTATTCCTACTGTTCAATTAAATTTTACTGATTTTAATGGTTTAAAAGATTGTTTCAAACTTACAGGAAATATTCTTGGGGATGATGCAAAAAAAAGATCAGATGAATATATAACATACTTAGATAATAAACTTGATTCTATAACAAGTATTACATCTAAAATACCAAAAGAACAAAAGCCTAAAGTACTACATGTAACATCATTATCACCAATTACTGTAGATGGAAGCAAAACAATAATTGATGCATGGATAGATGTAGCTGGTGGAATAAATGCAGCTGGAGAAGTAAGTGGAAATAATAAAGAAGTATCCATGGAACAAGTATTACAATGGAATCCAGATATTATCATATTAAGTAGTAACACTTTAATGAAAGTAAGCAATGGGAAAAAGAATATAGATGAGTTATTAACGGATGAAGCATGGAAACATGTTAATGCTGTTAAAAATAGCAAAGTATATTTTAATCCAGATGGAGCTTTTTATTGGGATAGATATAGTGCAGAAGAAGCTTTGCAAATTCAATGGGCTGCAAAAACTATAAATCCTGACAAATTTCAAAATATAGATATAGTCAAAGAAACTAGACATTTTTATAAGACATTTTTAAATTATGATCTTTCAGAAGAAGAAGCTAATAAAATTATTAATGATGAACCACCTGCATAATAAATAAAGTTGAAACATATTAAGGTAAATAAATATGAGAGGATGCTGGATATGAATATACAAGAAAAAATAAATAATTACTGGTCAAAAAGAGCTGACAAATTTAGTGAATGCAGACTTAAAGATTTAGAAGGATCTCAACGAAAAATTTGGACAAACATTATCAGGGAACTAATTCCAAATGGAGATAAACTTCGTGCTTTGGATGTGGGTACTGGAGCAGGATTTTATGCTTTTTTGTTAGCTGATTTAGGATTTAATGTAACAGCGATTGATTATTCACATAATATGATTGAAAATGCTATAAACAATTCCAAAGAACTTGGTTATAGTAACATAAAGTTTCTCCAAATGGATGCACAGGATTTGAAGTTTGATGACAGTAGTTTTGATTTTATAATATCACGTAATGTTACATGGACTTTGCCGGATCCTAAAAAAGCCTACGAGGAATGGTGTAGAGTTCTTTCGTCTGGAGGCAAGATAATGAATTTTGATGCAAATTATGCTCAAGGTTTTAAGTTAGCTGATGATAAAGGGATGGACTATAAAGAAATGCAAAATTGGATACCAAGTTCGTATAATAGGACAATGCAGAGTGAAGATTTGATACTTGAACGTAATGATTTTGCAAAACAACTTTATATATCTAATTTTGTAAGGCCACAGTGGGATGTTGATATACTTATTAAAAATGGTATTAATAGAATAACTATTGATACTGAAATTAGTAAGAAAATATATGTTGATGAGCAAGATAAAGAAAAAAGAAATGGTAATAACTTTGGTTCGGATTCTAATATGTTTATGGTGTGTGCTATAAAAGAGTTTTAATTAAGGGAGGTATGTAATTATGAATAAAGCTAATGAGTTTGATGAAATAGCTCAAAATGTATTTTTACCCATATATCCGCTTATAGCTGATCAAATAAAAAGAGAAACAAAAATTGATAAGGGAGTTTGTTTAGATATAGGATGTGGAGGTGGACATCTAGGTTTTGCTTTAATGAAAATAACTAATCTTGATGTAATATTTTTAGATAATAATAGTGATGCTTTACATATTGCTAAGAAAAGAAGTGAAGACCTTGGTGTTAAGCAAAGTTCAAATACTATTTTAGGAGATGTTCAAAATATTCCTATAGAGGATGAGAGTATTAATTTGATTATTAGCAGAGGTTCTTTATGGTTTTGGGAGGACAAGAAAAAAAGTATAGAAGAAATATATAGGGTATTAATAAATGATGGGATTGCATATATTGGTTGTGGTTTTGGTGATGAAGAAACAAAAAAACAAGTGTATGAAAAAATGAAAGAAATAGATGGAGAAGATTGGTCAAAAAGAAGAAAAACATTTACTGATGGAAATGATGCAGAATTTTTCAGTGGAATTTTAAAGGAAATAGGAATTAAAAACTTTAATATTAAAGATGATGAAGAAGGATTATGGATAATAATAAAAAAGACTATGGCAAATTAAAATAAAAGTTTAAGATTGCCAAGGATAGAGGGGGGAGTAATTTGAAATTTGTCACATTTTCAGGACCACCATCATCAGGGAAAACTGCAGTTATTTTAAAAGTTATTGATTGTTTGAAAAGTGCAGAAAGCAAATTTGGAGTTATAAAATTTGATTGCCTTACAACATATGATGATGTGCTTTATAAAAAAGCTGGAGTTGAAGTTATGGTTGGATTATCAGGGAATCTCTGCCCAGATCATTTTTATATTAGTAATATTGATGACTGTGTTAAATATGGTGTAGAAAAAGGTTTGGATTTATTAATAAGTGAAAGTGCAGGGCTTTGCAATAGATGCTCACCTCATATAAAAGATGTTTTAGCTGTATGCGTAATTGATAGTCTGTCAGGAGTAAATACGCCTAAAAAAATAGGTCCAATGCTTAAATTTGCAGACATAATAGTAATTACAAAAGGAGATATAATATCTCAAGCTGAAAGAGAAGTTTTTACTTTTATGGTAAAGTCGGCAAATCCAAAAGCAAAAATACTATATGTTAATGGCCTTACTGGTCAAGGAGCTTATGAATTAAGTTTGAGTATAAAAGAGGCAAAAGAAGTAGAAGATCTTGAAGGGAAAAAACTTAGATTTACAATGCCATCGGCATTATGTTCATATTGTCTTGGAGAAACAATAATAGGAGAAGATTATCAAACAGGAAACACAAAAAAAATTAATTTCCAAGAAATAAAATGTAAGTCAAGTCCTGTAAGTAGTTATTCTTTAGATGAAAATGATGAAATGATTGAAAAAGAGGATACAATTATTAAATCTATAACAATACTTGGCGGACATGATAAGAATGGAGACGCAGAAAATATTGAATTAACAATTAATGTAGGTGAAGTAATTTGTATAGTTGGTCCCACAGGGTCTGGAAAGAGTCGATTGCTTGAAGATATAGAGTGTATGGCCAAAGGGGATACACCTACAGGAAGAATTATAAAAATAAATGGAGAAAATTTAAATGCAAATAAATTAGTCGCTCAGCTCTCACAAAATATGAATTTTGTAATGGATGTATCTGTTGAAGAGTTTATAAGAATGCATGCTAAAAGTAGAAATGTTAGAGAACTTAAAGACATTACGGAGAAAATAGTTAAATATGCTAATGAACTTGCTGGAGAAAAATTTAGTAGTGATGTTCCAATAACACAACTAAGTGGTGGACAATCAAGAGCATTAATGATTGCAGATACGGCATTTTTAAGTATTTCTCCAATAGTCCTTATTGATGAAATCGAAAATGCAGGTGTAGATAGAAGTAGAGCATTAGAATTACTTGTTAAAGAAGGGAAAATAGTTTTTGTATCTACTCATGATCCAATACTCGCTTTACTTGGAAATAAGAGAATAATAATAAAAAATGGTGCTGTGAGTAAAGTTATTATAACAAATACAAAGGAAAGAGATAATCTTAGGATAATGAAGAAAATTGACAATAAGATGTCACAACTTAGAAATGCATTAAGAAGCGGAAATAAAATAGATTGGAATATGGAGAAATATTTTCAAGAGGAGGATTAAAAATGAAAAAGTTTCCGGAAATAAAATTAGTACCTGATGAAATGAGAGAAAAATTGGATTTTTTAGGACATATATATTGCCCTGCTAAAGAGGTGTTTTCAGAAAAAATAACAAAATTTTTAGAATTAAATAAAGAAGATTTGAAAGACATAAAAGCAGTGGTACCTATGGGTTCATGTGGAAGAGATGAATATTACAATGTTAATAAGATAAAAGATATTAATAAATTTCCAAGTGTTATAACTGGGGCTGGATTTACTGAATTTTTTGAAGAGGAATTTATACAAAGATTTGTAAATGAAGGATATTTTCAGCCTTTAGATTATGCAACAGATTTGAATACTACATATGAAGGTTTAGATCTTAAAGATCCTAAGGGATGTTATAATATTTATTCATCCTTTCCATATGTATTTGTTGTAAATGAACGTAAACTTAAAAACAGACCTGTTCCTTTAAGCTGGGAAGAACTTCTTGATAAAAAATATGAAAGAAGTATTACAGTTGGGCACACGGAAGAGGACATAAATGAAATGGTTCTTTTGCACACTTATAAAAATTTTGGAGAAGAAGGTATTAAAGCTTTAGCAAGAAATATAAATGCACCTATGGAAACAATAAAAATGGCAAAGGCAGCTGGAGGAAATGTGGATAGTGAAAGTGCTATATATATAATGCCATACTTTTTTGCAAAAGCAACACCTAAAAAAGATTATTTAAAAATAATATGGCCAAAAGAAGGTGCACTGTTATGTCCTCTTTATGTAATGATTAAAAAACATAGAGAAAGCTCTTTAGATAAACTTATAAATTATCTTTATAGTGAGGATTTAGGACAAGAACTAGCTAATAAATATTTTCCCCATGTAAATAAAAATGTAGATAATGGGATTCCAAATCACGGTAAATTGTTATGGCTAGGATGGGATTATATTCATGAGAAAAATATAATAACTAGAGTTCGCGAAATTGAAGAGATTTTTTATAAAGAGTGGAAAAAAAGGGGGATTTCAAATGAAAAGAATTAGTACATTATTTTTAATGTTCATTATTATGTCAACTTTGTTTGTTGGATGTGGGAGTAATACTTCAAATACCAAGGAAGCAAAAAATACAGGTGTTACAGAAGAAAAAGCAAGTGTAAAAAGTATAACAGATATGGCAGGAAGAAAAATGGAAGTGCCATCCAAAATTAATAAAGTATATTGTTCAGGACAACCAGCTATTGTTATGATGCATAATATAAATTTAGACAAGCTACTTGGCTGGTGTTTTGAATTAAGAGATTATGAAAAAAAATATTTAGATCCTAAATATCAAAAATTACCAGTAATAGGAGCAATGCAAGGAAAAAATGGAACAGTAAGTACGGAACAATTATTATCTTATAATCCTCAAATTATATTATCAATGGGAACTATAGATAATAACACAGTTTCAGATGCAGATAAATTATCGAAGGACATTGGTGTTCCTGTTGTAGTTGTAGATAGTAGTTTGCAGAATTTAGATAAGAGTTATGAATTTTTAGGAGATTTATTAGATGAAAAAGAAATTACTAATAAATTAGCGGAGTATTGTAGAGAGACTATGAATCAATTAAAAGAAATAACATCTAAAATACCTGAAGATAAAAAAGTGAGAGTTTATTATGCAGGTGGAGAAAAAGGACTTGAAACAGCTTCAATAGGAAACTGGCATGCAGAATTATTAGATTATGCTGGGGCAAAAAATGTTGTAGATTTCAAAGCATCAGGAGGACGTAGTGAAGTATCTATGGAGCAAATTATAACTTGGAATCCAGATGTAATAATTGAAGCAATATATGATAATCATTTAGATGGTGTGTTTAATAGCACTGAATGGTCAGGCATAAGTGCGGTTAAGGAAGGCAAAGTTTTTAGTGCTCCAGATGAACCATATAACTGGGTTGATACGCCACCATCAAGTAATAGAATAATAGGCCTTAAATGGTTAGTAACTGTGCTATATCCAGAGTATAGTAAAATGGACATGAAAAAAGAAATAAAAAAATATTATAAACTATTTTATAAAGCAGATATAGACGATAAAACAGCAGACGAATTATTAAATACAACAGTATCACTTGTATCAAAATAGATTATGCATGGCAATAATAATACAATTATGATTGGGGTTGTGAGTGTGAGTAAAATGAAAAATATTATTGATAAGTCTGAATATGATGTTCTTGGATTATTACCATGTCCTATTAAGGTGCCAGTAGAAACTGGATTTGATGATATGATAAATAATTTAGGATATGAATGTGATTTTAAATATCTTTTAGAAGGTAATGCTAATTATGAAGTTATGTGGATGGATGAATCTTCACATATTCCGCTTAAGGAAGAACTACCAAAGATTATCATAAGTGCTGGAGTAAATAGTTTTTATAGAAAAGATTTTAGAACCAAAGCAATAGATGAAAAATACTTTAAAGAAGTTAAAGGAATTGAAGAAGATGTAAAGAGAAATGATTTAAGTGATTTAGAGGGAAATTATTATATAATGGCATTAAATTATTTAGTTATGGTTGTGGATTTAACTAAATTGAAAGGTAGAGATATACCTAATTCATGGGAAGAACTTTTAAATAGTCCTTTTAAAAATGAAATTGCTATTAGAGGTAAAAAGGGAAAGTATTGCGAAACAACATTGCTTGCAATATATAAAGATTATGGCATGGATGGAATCAAAAAATTAAGTAAACTTGTTGGGTATGGTGGACATCCAGCTGAAATGGTAAAGAATGCTGGAAAGGGAATGAAAGATTCACCAACAATAAGTGTTATGCCATATTTTTACGCAAAGCTTCTTAAAAATAATGAAAACATTAAGATTATATGGCCAAAAGATGGAGCGATTGTAAGTCCTGTTACCTTGCTAGTTCAAAAAGAAATTTCTAAAAATTTAGAAAGTGCAGTGAATTATTTTATTGGTGCAGAAGTAAGGGAGATTTGTAAAAATGCATCTTTACCACATCCAATGGATTATTTAAAGTACCTGGAGGAAAATAATTATAAGCTAAATTGGATAGGCTGGAATTTTATAAGCAATAATAATATAAATAAATTATTAATAGAATTAAATTCACATTTTAATAATTTACAATAAATAAAGTTCAAAAATACAATAGTAGACAAGATTATTGAGCTGTTATTTGATTTGTATCAAAATGATGTGTTTAAAATGTATTACTTGCTAGAAATTCTTACTTATAAATGATAGAATTAACTAATGCCAATAAGGAGGAAGTTCTATGGATATTGAAGAATCTTTAACAGCACTTGAAGTTGCTGAATTATTAAAGATAACTAAAAACACTGTGTATGAATTAGTAAAAAGAGGAGAATTGCCTGGTTATAAAGTGGGCAAAAAATTAAGAATAGATAAAACCGATGTTGAAAGTTATATAAATAATCAAAAGGTTACAAAAAGTAATAATAAATTTATGGCACCGAAAGATGAATCCAATAAAGAAGAAAACTTAAATAATATAAAGAAATTAGAGAGTCAAAATGATATTATAATATCAGGGCAAGATGTAATTTTAGATATACTCGCAGAAAATATTAGAGAAAAAACTAGTGACGTAAGAGTACTAAGATCCAATGTTGGAAGTTATGAAAGTCTTTATGATTTGTACAATGATAAAATTTCTATTTCGTCAGCGCATTTATGGGATGGAGATACTAATGAATATAATACTGCTTTTGTTAGAAAAATGCTTCCAGGAATAGCGTGTTTAATTATAAATTTAGCTTATAGAAATGTTGGTTTTTATGTAGCTAAAGGAAATCCATATAAAATAAATACATGGAAAGATTTAACTAAGCATAATATATCAATGATAAATAGAGAAAAAGGTTCTGGAATAAGAATTTTACTAGATGAAAAATTAAGATTAAATAATATAGATAGAGAAAAAATCAATGGATATAATATAGAAAAACAATCTCATTCAGCAGTAGGAAGAAGTATTGCAAGGTGTGAAGGCGATGTTGGATTAGGAAATGAAAAGGTAGCTTCTCAGTTAAGCGAAATTGATTTTATAAAGCTGCAAGAAGAAAGGTATGACTTAGTTATAAAAGTATCAGATTTAAAATATCCAATATACAAAATGATCATAGATACTATACAAAGTGAAGAATTTAAAAAAGAAATTGAAGTTTTAGGAGGATATAATTTAAAAGATACAGGTAAAATACTTGCTAAAACTTAGGCAATAATATAATATGAGATTAATAGAATATTTTAGGTGCAAAGACGCAGTGATTTTACTGTGTCTTTTTTGTTTAGGCGCAATCAAAAAAATAAAATTTATGAGGAGTGATATTATGAATGAAATAGCAGTATTTCTTGATGAAAGAAATGAAATAAGTTCTTTTATAGAATCAAAGTGTGTTAAGATTTTTGAAAAAAAAGAAGATTTATGGAAAGCAAAAAAAGAAGTATCAGTAGAAATATCAATTGATGGAAAAGGAGTAAGAGAAATAAGAGAAGAGTATTTAAATTTAATAAAACAAATGGAAGAATGCAAAATTGTTATAGTAAATAAAGCCTTTGGAATTCCATATAGTGTATTTTATGCAGAAGATTTTAGTGTTTGGGAACTAGAAGGAAATCCACTAAACTTTTTAGATGAAATTATAATTAAAGAAAAAGAAGAAGAAGAAAGAGAAGAAAATCAAGAAGAAATTGCAAAAGAACTTGGAGAAGGACATTTTTATATAGATTTAATGGAATTAGAACTTTCCAAACCAGAACTGTCATCTAAAAAGGTGATAATTCCATTTTTAGAGAAGGATGAAGTAAAAAAAATAGAAATACATTGTTGCCATGTACCACCTTGGATTATAAAAGAAAAAGATAAAGGGAAAATAACATTAAAAGTTGAGGAAATTAAAAGAAATGAGTATAATGTAACTATAGAAAAATACAATTAGTCTTATAGGAAAAGGAGGATAAAACTATGGAAATAATAAAAACAAAATTTGGAATTTTAAATGATACATTTGTCGCTGAATATTATCCTACTGGAGAAGTAGAAGGATACAAGTTAGAAGAAAAAAGTGAACTTGATATTTTAGGGTACAAGCTAATACCTTCATATGGATTTCCAGATCTAAGGAAAAAGGAATTCCCATCAGTAAAAGTTTATAAAAGTGGAAATATAAAATGTATTTCATTAAATGAACTAACTTCCATTAAAACTAAGATGGGAGAGTATGAAGTTGAAAAAATTACATTTTATGAAGAGGGAGCAATTAATAGATTGTTTTTGTTAGATGGTAAATTATCTGGATATTGGTCTGAAGATGATGAATATAATTTAGCAAAAACACATAAATTTAACTTTGAGTTTGCATCTTTTGAAGCTAAAGTTATGACTCTACATTTTTATGAAAATTGTGAGCTGAAGAGTATAACTTTATGGCCTAAGGAAAAAGTCAATCTTACTTTAAAAGACTATAAGATTACAGGCAGAATAGGATTTTCCTTATATGAAAGTGGCAAACTTAAATCATGTGAACCTTTTAGACCAACTACTATAAATACGATTATTGGAGATATAGAGGCCTATGATGTTAATGCCATAGGAATTCATGGAGATGAAAATTCTCTTAAGTTTTATGAAGATGGTAAGATAAAATCACTTATTACTTCTAGAAATACAATAACAGTTACTACTTCGGAAGGAGACACAATATATCATACGCCAAAAAAATTAAGGATATATTCTAATAGTGAAGTTATGGATACTATATCATTAACTATAGAATTTAGAGATAATTTAGTTATAATAGATAATAAATATGAGTATGATATTAAAGAAAATAAGTTTGAAGTAAGGAGTTTTGGAGAAAAGCAACTTACACTTGTGGGCGATTTAAATAAGTGATTTTTTGTGAATTATGGTAAAAGTGATATTTTGTTATCAAATTGATAAAAGTGTATCGTTATCATTGCAAATGTCATAGAAAAATGAAAAAGAGCTTGCAATACTAATTATTTGTGATATGATAATTTCAATAACAAAAACAAATCAAAAAAAACAGCAACTCATTACAGATATTATAAAATTTGAAAAAGAGTTTGCAAGATGAAAATTTTATGATATAGTAATTTAAATAACTAAATAAAAATTAATTACTTACAATTAAGGCAATGAAGTCTAAGTTTTTAACTCAATGAAGAAGTTAAATCTTGGATTTTTTTTATTAAATGAAGGACGAAGGAGTCTACTTTATATAACTTTAGCGGTTATACAAAATAGATTCTTTTTTTTAAACTATTTTTTAGTTATATTAATACAATTAAGTTATAATGTCCCAAAAGGGCTTATATAAAGTGAAACTTTTCAGTTGGAGTTTTACTCCAGTTGATTTAGTTAAACAACTAGACATGGATAAAATCTATTTTAAATTAAGAGGAGGAAATTAGTATGAGACAAGTTGCGATTTATGGAAAAGGTGGTATAGGAAAATCTACTACCACTCAAAATTTAACATCAGCATTAGCTGAAATGGGAAAGAAAATAATGATAGTAGGGTGTGATCCTAAAGCAGATTCAACAAGATTAGTACTTGGAGGATTAGCACAAAAAACAGTTCTAGATACTTTAAGAGAAGAAGGAGATGACATCGAATTAGATGCAATCTTAAAACCTGGATACGGTGGAATAATGTGTGTTGAATCAGGAGGCCCAGAACCAGGAGTTGGATGTGCAGGTCGTGGAATCATTACAGCAATAGGAATGCTTGAACAATTAGGAGCATATACACCAGAATTAGATTATGTTTTCTACGATGTACTTGGAGATGTTGTGTGTGGTGGATTCGCAATGCCAATGAGAGAAGGAAAAGCTCAAGAAATATATATAGTTGCAAGTGGAGAAATGATGGCATTATATGCAGCTAATAATATATCAAAAGGTATTATGAAATATGCAACAACAGGTGGAGTTAGACTTGGTGGTATCATTTGTAACAGTAGAAAAGTTGATAAAGAATTAGATCTTTTAAAAGCTTTCGCAGAAGAACTTGGAAGTCAATTAATTCACTTTGTACCAAGAGATAATATGGTTCAAAGAGCAGAAATTCATAAGCAAACAGTTATAGAATTTGATCCAAAAGCAGATCAAGCAGATGAATACAGAGCACTTGCTAAGGCAATAGATGACAATAAAATGTTTGTTATTCCAAAACCAATGTCTCAAGAAAGACTAGAAGAAATATTAATGGAATATGGTTTAATGGATATCTAGGATAAAGAAAAACATATTATTAAAATAACCATAATTTAAAACCAAATGTGTTTAAATCTATATCTAAAAACAAAATATTTTATAGAAGGAGAGAAAAATATATGTATATGATTCGTGCGATAATAAGACCAGAAAGGGTTAGTACAGTACTTTCAGAATTACTAGATGCTGGTTTTCCAGAAGTTACAAAAATGGAGGTTTTTGGACGAGGTAAGCAAAAGGGAATTAAAGTTGGAGAAATTCATTATGATGAACTTCCAAAAGAAATGCTTTTAATCGCAGTAAAAGATGAAGATAAAGATGATGTAATAAAAGTTATAATGAGAAGTTCTAGAACTGGAGAAAAGGGTGCTTTTGGAGATGGTAAAATATTTGTTGCACCAGTTGAAGAAGCATACACTGTAAGTAGTGGAAAATCCGGATTATAAAATTAAATTAGGAGGAATAGCTTTATGAAAGAAGTTATGTGTATTATTCGTTTGAATAAAGTAAATAAAACTAAAGAATCCCTTGCAGAAGCTGGATTTCCATCAATTACTTGCAGAAAAGTACTTGGAAGAGGTAAAAAATCTATAGATATGGCTTTAATTGAATCATATGTTGAATCTGGTGAAATACAATCATCATCATATGGAGAAAATTTATCTGAAAGAGGTAGACTAATTCCTAAAAGGTTTATTACATTAGTAGTAAATGATGATGAAGTAAAAACTGTTGTAGATACAATAATGAGTGTAAATTCAACTGGAACTCCAGGAGATGGGAAAATATTTATACTACCAATCGAAGAAGTATATAGAGTTAGAGATGGACAAACAGGAGAAAGTGCAATTTAAAGTGTGGAGGTGAGGCAAATGAGTAATAAAGTATTAGATAGTGTATTAGATAAATATAGTGCAAAAGTATACAAAAACAGAAAAAAACATATATTAGACATTGAAAATGAAACAGAAGAAATTGATGCAAATAGAAGAACTATGCCGGGAATGCTGACACATAGAGGTTGTTGTTATGCAGGCTGTAAAGGAGTTGTTCTTGGACCTATAAAAGATATTGTAGTTTTAACTCATGGTCCTATAGGGTGTGGATATTATTCTTGGGGAACAAGAAGAAATAAAGCTTCAGTTCAAGATGGAGATGGAAGTTTTATCCAATATTGTTTCAGTACTAATTTAGGAGACAGTGATATTGTATTTGGTGGAGAAAAGAAATTAAAAGCCGCAATTAAAGAAATTGTAGAGATATTTAATCCAAAAGCAATATTTATTTGTTCAACATGTCCAGTTGGATTAATCGGTGATGATCTTCCAGCAGTTGCAGTAGAAGTTAAGCAAATGTATGGAATTGAGTGTATATCTTTTGCTTGCGAAGGTTATAAAGGTGTATCACAATCTGCTGGTCACCATATTGCAAATAACAAGATAATCAAATCCATAATAGGAACAAAAGATCATACACCTAAGACACATTCAGTTAACATTCTTGGAGAATATAACATAGGTGGGGACTCTTGGGAAATAGAAAGAGTCCTAAAGAGAATAGGCTATGAAGTTATATCAGTTATGACTGGTAATGCTAGTATTGATGATATGCGAATGGCTCACACAGCAGAATTAAACCTAGTTCAATGTCATCGTTCTATCAATTATATAGCAGAAATGATGAAAATCCAATATGGAACTACATGGCTTAAGGTAAACTTTATTGGAATTAAAGGTATAGTTGATTCTTTAAGAGATATGGCAAAATTCTTTAATGATCCAGCTATAACAGCTAGGACAGAAGAAGTAATAGCTGAAGAGCTTGAAGACATAAAAGAGGATATGGAATATTACAAGAGCAAGTTAACAGGAAAAACAGCAGCATTATATGTTGGTGGTTCAAGAGCCCATCATTATCAATTGTTATTAAATGATTTGGGAGTAGAAACAGTACTTGCAGGATTTGAATTTGCACACAGAGATGATTATGAAGGTAGAGAAGTAATTCCTAGTATTGTTGAAGATGCAGATTTAAAAAATATAGAAGTATTAGAAGTTGAAAAGATTGAAGGGAAATACAAAGAATATAAATCAGAAGAAGAAATACAAGAATTAAAGAAAACTATACATGATTTAGAAAATTATGATGGTATGATGGTTGATATGCCAAAAGGTTCAATCGTAGTAGATGATTTAAATGAATTTGAACAAGAACAATTTATTAAAGAACTAAAGCCAGACATATTCTTTACAGGTATTAAAGATAAATACACAATACAGAAAGGTGGAGTTTTATCAAGACAATTACATTCTTATGATTACAGTGGACCTTATGCAGGATTTAAAGGTGCTGTTAATTTTGGACGCGATGTAACTATGGGAATATACACACCAGCTTGGGGATTCGTGGTAGCGCCATGGAAAAAGCAATCTATATTAGAAGGAACATTTGGAGGTGAGGCATAATGTTAGATTTAACCCCAAAAAAAATAGTAGAAAGAAAAGCAGTTACGATTAACCCTAGTAAGACATGTCAACCAGTTGGAGCAATGTATGCTGCACTTGGTGTTCATGGTTGTATGCCACATAGTCATGGATCACAAGGTTGTTGTTCATACCATAGAACAGTATTATCAAGACATTTTAAAGAACCAGCTATAGCAACTACTTCAGCATTTAGTGAAGGGGCTTGCGTATTTGGTGGAGGTAGTAATATTAAAACTGCTGTAAAAAATATTTTTGATATATATAATCCAGAGATAATTGCAATTCATACTACATGTTTATCAGAAACTATAGGTGATGACTTAAAAACTTACATCTCAGATATGAATATTCCAGAAGGAAAGTACGTGTTACATGCCAATACTCCAAGTTATGTTGGATCACATATTACTGGATTCTCTAACATGGTCACAGGTTTTATTAATGGCTTATCTAAAACAACTGGAGTAAAAAATGGAAAAATGTGCGTAATACCTGGATTTGTTAACCCTGGTGATATGCGTGAAATGAAAAGAATGTTAAAACTTATGGGTGTAGATTTTACAATGATTCCTGATACAACTGGAGTTTTAGATTCTCCAATGACTGGTAAATATCAAATGTATCCAAAGGGTGGAACAAAAGTTCAAGACATCATAGAACTTGGAGACTGCGAAAAAACTTTAGCAATAGGAAGTTTTGCATCAGAAGCAGGTGCAAGTACACTAGAAAAGAAATTTAAAGTTCCTTACAATACATTAAAGATGCCTATAGGTATTGGAGCTACTGATGATTATATTATGGAATTAAGTAGATTTAGTAAACAAGAAGTTCCTTATGAACTTGAAGAGGAAAGAGGACAACTTGTTGATATAATGCTAGATGCGCATCCATATTATGATAAAAAGAAAGTAGCTTTATACGGAGATCCTGATACATTAATTTCATTAACTAAATTTGTATTAGAACTTGGAATGATACCTAAATATGTAATTACAGGTACTCCAGGAATGGCATTTGAGAAAGAAATAAATGCATTATTTGCAGAATTTGGTGTTGAAGGATCTATAGTTAAACAAGATTCAGATTTATTTTACTTACACCAATTGATAAAAAATGAAACAGTAGATCTATTAATGGGTGGAACTCATGGTAAATATATAGCAAAAGCTGAAGATATACCATTAGTTAGAGTTGGATTCCCAGTATTAGATAGATATGTTCACTCATTAATGCCAGTTACTGGATACAGAGGTGGTATGAGATTATTAGAATTAATGCTTGGTGCTCTAATGGATAGACAAGACAGAGATGCTAAGGATGAAGATTTTGAATTAGTAATGTAACGTAAATTTAAGGTATGTTCTAGCTGACCGAAATCAAATACATTTTTATTCCGCAGGACTATGAAAATATCACTGAAAGTACTAAATGGAAGCTTGCACCCACATTAGCTTGCTCCCACTTTCAGTGTGACAAGCTAATGTGGAACAAGCTTCCATTAAGTACTTTTAGCAGTGAAATTTTCAAATGCCTGCTTCACAAAAATGTATTTGATTTCTAGTGTATGTATGTACTTAAAGTTTAGTAAATGTGTATTTGAATTACTCTAACAAGTATAATCAGGAATTTTATTTTCCATAAAGTGTGTAAAATAGTATAAATAAAAAGATATGCACATATAAAAGAAGCAGCTATGCTGCAACCAAGAACTTAAAAAAGATATGCCCCTATGAAAAGAGCAGCTATGCTGCAATCAAGAACTTAAAAAGATATGCACAAATAAAAGAAGCAGCTATGCAGCAACCAAGATCTTAAATAAGGATATGTATAAACCTAAAAGATATGTATAAATAACTAAAAAAGAATAAACTCAATGATTGAGCAATTGAACACGAACTAAGACGTGTCAATTGCTCAATTCATTAATAAATTCAAAATTTAGAATTGAGAATGTAGAATGAACTAATAGGTACATTATACATCCTATATTCTCAATTCCAAATTGATAATTATAAATCGAAAAGGTGGTGTGTGACCTATGGAAAAGAAAAAATCAAATTCAGTTCTTGAAGAAAGAGAAGACTTTATATGCACAAAAGAAGGAAAGAATAAAAATTCAATGAAGTGTGATGGTGATAGTGTATCGGGATCAATTAGTCAAAGAGCGTGTGTTTATTGTGGTGCAAGAGTAGTTCTAAATCCAATAACTGATGCATACCACATAGTTCATGGACCAATAGGATGTGCTAGTTATACTTGGGATATAAGAGGAAGTCTTTCAAGCGGTGATGATTTATATAGAAATAGTTTTTCAACAGATTTACAAGAAAAAGATGTAATATTCGGTGGAGAAAAGAAGCTAATAGCAGCTATAGAAGGTATTATGGAAAATCATAATCCAAAGTTGATTTTTGTTTATGCAACTTGCATAGTTGGAGTTATTGGTGATGATATTAAAGCTGTCTGTAAAGAGGCAGAAGAAAAGTATAATGTGCCAGTTATACCTGTTATGGCACCAGGATTTTCGGGGAATAAATCTAAGGGATACAAATTAGCGTGTAATGCACTAATGAATATTTTTAGAAGAAATGTTTTACCTAAAGTAAAAGGAATTAATATGCTTGGTGATTTTAATTTAGCAGGAGAAATATGGATTGTAAAAGAGTATTTGAAGAAAATTGGAATAGATGTAGTATCAACAATTACAGGTGATTCTAGTTATGCTAATTTATTAAAAGCTAGTAGTGCAACTGTTAATGTTGTTCAATGTGCTGGCTCTATGACATATTTAGCAAAAAATATGGAACTGGAATTTGGAATTCCTTTTGTTAAAATAAGTTTTGTTGGAGTCGAAGATAGTAAAAATTCATTACTTAAAATTGCAAGCTTATTTGGAGATGAAGAGACTTTAGCAAAGGCTAAGGCTTTTGTAAAAGAAGAAGAAGAAAAAATAATGCCTATATTAAATGAATACAAAAAAAATCTTAAAGGTAAAAAAGCAGCTATATATGTAGGTGGAGGTTTTAAAGCAATTTCTTTAATTAAACAATTTAATGAATTTGGAATAGATACAGTAATGGTTGGAACACAAACTGGGAAAGCAGATGATTATGAAGTAATAAATAGTTTGGTTAATGATGGAACAGTTATTTTGGATGATGCAAATCCTTATGAATTAGAAAAATTTATGTTAGAACAAGATGTAGATATTTTAGTAGGTGGAGTAAAAGAAAGACCACTTGCGTATAAACTCGGAGTTGCTTTTTGTGATCATAATCATGAAAGAAAACATCCTCTAGGTGGATTTGTTGGAGCTGTTAATTTTGCAAAGGAAATTAATTTATCAATAAATAGTCCTGTATGGAAATATGTAAAGGAGAGTGAAGAAAATGAAGAGTAATTATGTGAATCTAACTGTTAACCCATGCAAAATGTGTATGCCTATGGGAGTTTGCAATGCTTTATATGGAATCAAGGGTTGCATGACAATTTTGCATGGATCACAAGGTTGCAGTACATATATAAGGCGACATATGGCAACACATTATAATGAACCAATAGATATAGCATCTTCTTCGCTTACAGAAGAAGGAACTGTTTATGGTGGAGAAAACAATTTGATTAAGGGGATTGAAAATTTAATCAAATTATATAATCCAGAAGTTATTGGTATTGCAACAACTTGTCTTGCTGAGACAATTGGAGAAGATGTAGATAGACTTTCAAAAATATTTTATGAAAAACATCCAGAAACTAAAGTCAAATTAATACCAATAAAATCTCCGGGATATGGTGGAACTCAATATGGGGGATATTTTACAGCACTAAGAGCAGTAGTAGAAAATGTAGAAATGGACATAAAGCCTAATGAAAAAATAAATATTGTAACTGGACCAATCAGCAGTGCTGATACAAGAGAACTTAAAGAAATACTAAGTGATTTTGAAATTGATTATATTTTGCTTCCGGATATATCTGAAAGTTTAGATGGAGGGCACAGTAAAAATTATAATAGATTACCTTCAAGTGGAACTACCATAGAAGAAGTTAAATATATGGGGGGGGCAAAAGCTACAATTGAACTATCTACATTTATTAAAGAAGAATATTCTGTTGGAAGCTACTTAGAAGAAGCTTATGGCGTTAAAAATTATAGAATTAATATACCAAGAGGACTTAGAGAAACGGATAAATTTTTAAAAGTATTGTGTGAAGTTTCTGGAAGGCCTATTCCAGAAAAATATAAAAAACAAAGAGGTAGATATTTAGATGCTATGATAGATTCTCATAAGTATAATGCAGAAGCAAGAATAGCAATCTTTGGAGAACCTGATTTTGTATATTCTGTAGCAAGACTAGCTATAGAAAATGGAGTAGTACCAGTGCTTATTGCAAGTGGAGATGCATGCAAAAAACTTGAACCAAGTTTAAGAGAAGAAGTTGATGAACTTGCTAAACTAATGTTTGCAGGAGAATGCATAATTACAGATGAAGCAGATTTTAAAGGAATAGAAAAATATGTTTTAGATTTAAAGGTAAATGTAATGATTGGAAGCTCTGATGGTAGAAGAATAGAAGAAAAACACAAGGTACCTTTAATTAGAATGGCATTTCCTATTCATGATAGAATTGGTGGTCAAAGAATTTTATCTATAGGATATGAGGGTTCTTTAAATTTAAGTGATCAAATTACAAATGTGATGCTTGCAAAAACAGAATCTACATTTAGAGAAAATTTATATAATGAATATTATAAGGAGGAGAGCATAATGAGTGAAATCACAATTAAAGAAAAGATGATTGAGGAGAGCAACATAGAAATAAAAGCTAGTGTTAGAGAAGAAGTTGAGGAAAAAACAAAAACTCATCCTTGTTTTAGTTGTGATTCAGCTCATAAATATGCAAGAATGCATCTTCCTATAGCACCTAAATGTAATGTTAGCTGTAATTATTGCCTCCGAAAATTTGATTGTGTTAATGAAAGTAGACCAGGGGTAACAACAGAAGTCTTATCTGCAGAAGAGGCATTTGTAAAATACAAATTAGTAAAATCTAAAATGGATAACTTAAAGGTAGTTGGTATTGCAGGTCCTGGAGATGCACTTGCTAATTTTGATGAAGTAAGAAAAACTCTAAAGCTTATAAAAGAATATGATAATGAAGTTACCTTCTGTTTATCAACAAATGGCTTAATGCTTCCATTTTATGCTCAAGAGTTAATTGATTTAGGAGTAACTCATGTAACTGTAACAATGAATGCTATAGATCCTAAGATAACAGCAAAAGTATATAAATTTATAGATTATCTAGGTGTGACTTATACTGGCGTGGAAGGAACTCAAATTCTTTTAAATAATCAATTATCAGGTATTAAGTATTTAGCTGATAGAGGGATTATGGTTAAGGTTAACATTGTAATGCTTAAGGGAATTAATGATCACCATATAGAAGAAGTAACTAAAAAAGTTAAAGAACTTGGCGCGGGAATAACAAACATAATGCAAATGATACCAGTTAAAGGTAGTGTATTTGAAAACATGCCACTTACAAGTAATAAAGAAATAATGGATTTAAGAAAAAAATGTGAAATAAATATTAAACAAATGTATCATTGCAAACAATGTAGAGCTGATGCAATTGGATTACTTGGAGATGATAAGTCTCAAGAATTCAATAAACCTATGAATCAAAGTACAACAAAAGAAGAAAAACCATTAAAATTTGCAATTGCTTCAAAAAGCGGCATTGGAGTTGATATGCACTTTGGACATGCATCAGAATTTTATATTTATGAATGCAAAAATGGAGAGGCAAAATATATAGAAAAAAGAGATGTAGATAAATACTGTAATGGTATCGACGTCTGTGATGAAGAAGAAGATAAATTTGCTAAACTATCTAAAGTTGTTTCAGATTGTGATGGAGTACTTTCACTTAGAATGGGTGATGATCCTAAAAAGAAATTTAAAGATATGGGAATAGAAGTATTTATGACTTGTGAAACAATTGAAACAGCAGTTGTAAAAGCTGCAGAATCTATATTAAAAGGGACAGAAGTTAAAGAAATGCTAAGAGCTTAAGAGATTTAATGATTTTGATGTTTGCATCAATTTTGTTTTTAAACTCTGATGGTTACTTACATTTTAATATAATTAAGCATATACAAAGAAATAATAAGTCAGCATGCTAGTATATTTTCCTTCATACTTCATAAGCATATTCACCTAATAGCCCCCTATAAGATGAACATACTTCTTCGTCTGAAGGAAAATATACACAGTGAAAAAGAGCAGTTATGTTGCATATAAGAAGATTTCATCGCATTATTGACTTGTTATTTTCTTTAATATGTCTTAAGTAAAATATAAATATTTAATAAAAAAGGAGACGAGTGAAATGATAGATATAAAGCATCATATTTTTGTTTGCGCAAGCTGTAGAGTTAATGGAATGCAAAAAGGAATGTGTTATTCTAAAGATTCTGTAAAGGTTGTACAAAAATTTATGGAGGAAGTTGAAGACAGAGACTTAATAAACGAAGTAATGGTTACTAATACTGGTTGTTTAGGGGTATGTAATAAAGGTCCTATTGTGGTTGTTTATCCAGAAGGAACTTGGTATGGAAATGTAAAAGTTGAAGATGTGGAAAGAATTGTAGAACAACATATCGAAGGCGGAAAAGTAGTAGAAGAATTAGTTATATAAGAAAGATGTATAAGATATATATGTTGTAATTATCAATGCTCAATTAATGATGATAGTTTTAGGTAACTTACTGTGGATTGTAGACTATAAAATACAATATATATAATTAAATACGATGCTATATTTCGTTAAAAAAATAGAACTTTAAGGAAATCATACGCTTTTCCTTGAAGTTCTTATTTTATAGATAAACACATAGAAGTTTTACATATACTTGGTATTATATTCAACATTCACTACACTTAGGCGTATATACAAACAGAGAAATTGGATACATATTTGTGGAGTAGGCATTGAAAATAAGCTGTTGAAGCATCTTAATGGCAGGTTGTTCCACTTTAGCTTGTCCAACTGAATAGTTGGAGCAAGCTAAAGTGGGTGCAACCTGCCATTTAGATACTTCCAGCGAAATTTTCACATTCCTATGGAACAAATATGTATTCAATTTCGGCGGGTATGCGCATAAGTGTGATTTTCATTGTGGGTATCTATCTGTTATTTAGGTTCATATTTCTCTAATTCATCAATAATTTCATCTTCTACCAATTCTATATTTGTTTTTCCAATATACCCAAAATTTATGCAATTTGAACGTATAAAATTAATAGCTCTATAATAAGTAGCGTGGTTCATAAAACCAGTATAGAAAAAAACATAATCATAATTGGATAAAATAGTAGTATCAAAGGTTTCATTAAATCCTGATAATGTTCTAAGGTCAGGATATTTTTCTCTAAATTTTCTTCTCCATTCTTTAGAGCCACCAATAATTAGTATATTTTTTCTAGCTATATAATAATCTAAAGTTTTTTCAGTATTAGAAGGAACATAGTTATTATTGATTTTAAATATATATTTTCTTATTTCATTTAGTTCAGTTCTATACTTTTTTTCTGATGCTAATTGATCTTCAAGTTCTTCAATTCTATTTTGCAGAGTTAATACCTCAGAATTATGTTTTTTATTAAAATCATTTTTTTGACGAGTAAGAACTTTATCAAATGATCCATTCTCTTTTTCAAGTGTATCAATTTGGTTTGACAATGTTAGGTTATCTTTTTCAAGGTTAAAAAGCTTTTCCTCTAATGAGTCTATCTTAAAAAAAAGTGTTTCTTGACTATTGCTAAAGTATAATTCTCTAGCATTTTTATATTCGTTAAGTAGTGATTTTATAAATATACCATTAATTATAGTTTGAAGTATTACTCTTATATCTATTTCACCATCATTACTTTTAATATAAGATAAGATTATTTCATCAATATTTAAAAAATTAGAATTATAGAACAAATAATTTATATCAAATTTATTAATGATAAAAATATTCTCTAAAATAATTCCAAAATCCTCAATGAAATTAAATTCACTATTTAAAATATCTGTATAGCTATTTAACTTACCATATTCTCTCTTTAATAATGATTTGATTTTTTGTAATTCAATTTTATGGAGTTCTATCTCCTTGCTTATTACTCTTGTTATGGGATCATGAAATTCAAAAAAGTTCATATCTTCAATAATTGAAAGAATAAAACCTTGATCAACAGTATCTTCACAGCGATATATAGAAAAATAAAAATAGATTGAAGAATCTAATCTAGCTTCGGCTTTACGTGTTACTTTATCCATTTGAGTGTATCTTTTAGTTAAAGCATTTTTATCATGCTTTTTAACTGCATTAAATATAACAGGATAAGACTTTCGTAATAAAGCTATTATGTTATTTCTTAAATTATGATCTTTTTCAGCGATTAAAAGTATACCTAATGCTTTTCGCCCCTCAATCTCTTGCTCAAGAGTCCCTTGAGTCATTATAATGTGGTTAATGCAGGATGAATTTATAGCAGCATTATAATAATTTATCTTATCAAGAAGATATATTTTATTAATATTTTTTCTGAGTTCTGAATCTCTAGTTATTGCAATACTTATATTTGCTAAAATATAATTTTTAAAAACTGATGGAGATATACTCCAGTTTGCTCCAATCATTTCTGAAAAGCGTTCTATATTTAAATTTACTGAATTTGAGTTAGAATCAAATAATTCCATTTGTAGAACACCCCCTAAAAACTTACTTATGTATTATGTGAAGATTAACCATAAGAATTAACGTAATATGGTTCAAAACAGACCGTAGATTAATATATAAAACTAAATTATATTAAATATAATTATAAAGTGAATATCATTATATTACAATGATTTAGTAATGATTTGTTAATTAATAAAGAAAAAAGTTAAGAAAATGTTATACAAATCATATCTATTATGATAATATAATAATAAGAAAACTTGATTACAATTAAGGCAATGAAGTCTAAGAAGCAACTCATATATTTAGTTGTTCTTAGACTATTTTTTTAAAAGTGGCAATGGAGCCTATTTAATATAATAAATTATATTAAATAAGGCTCTTTTTATATTTTAAAATATAATCATAGAATTTAATTATAGTTTAAAAGGGGTGAAATTATGAGTGAAAGAAAAATAGAAATCATAGATAAGACAATAATTGTTCTAAAAGAGATATATGGTGATAAGTTTAAGCAGAAAATTCCTGAGATAAAAGAGTTCATAAAATTGCTATATATAATAGGAAGTGATTTTATTGAAATTACTCAAGAACTCTATGAAGAATTATCACCACTGCCACAAAATATAAGATTTATAATATCTAATAACAATAATGTTGAGATTCAAAATGCTAATGAATTTTATAATAGTTTAATTAGTAAGTCTAATTTATGCAATTTAAAAAATGCTAGAGTAACTGGATTAGATGATATTATTTTTTACGACTATGAAAAAGTTTTTTTTGAAATTACGAATGCTTTTGGAACCAATATACAAATGTGTATTAAAAACAAGTATGGAGCATCTACAGCCATGAGTTTAGAGTGGATTAAACTTGGAGGGAAAAGGGTTATTACAACTTTTGCAGGAATTGGTGGATATGCTCCCCTTGAAGAAATCTTAGGAGCACTGTCTTTTTTGGAAAAAATAAAACTACGAGGAAATCATAAGCTGTTGCCGAAAGTACTTAATCTTTTTGAAGATATTACAGAAAGCAAGCTACGTGGGGATATGCCTTTTATAGGTAAGGATATTTTTAATGTAGAATCTGGAATACACGTAAATGGAATTTCTAAAAACCCATCCACTTATGAACCTTATGATCCAAGTGCAATTGGAAGGAAAAGAATTATTATTATAGGCAAGCATTCGGGAATGAAATCATTAGAGATAAAATTAAAAGAATTAAATATAAAATATGATTCGAGTGATTTAAACTGCATGCTAGAGGATGTAAGAAGACTTAGTACAAAAAACAGAAGAGGATTAAATGATAAAGAAATAGAAGAAATTTATAAAAAATGCAGCATATAGATAGTCATTAAATCGCATTGTATAAGCAAATTCTAAAATTTTTTAGAATATTAGAATTTATAATTAAACATTTAACTTTTAAAACAAATTTTTTCAAGGAAGGAGGGAATGTTATGAATTTACAAGAAAGCTTTAATGAGAAAATATATATTGTAGATACAACGTTGCGAGATGGAGAACAAAGTGCAGGAAAAGCTTTTTCAATAGATGAGAAGGTGGAGATAGCAAAATACATGGATGAAAATAATATATATCAAATAGAAGCGGGGATACCTGTAATGGGTGATTTGGAAAAGGAATGTATTAAGAGGATTTTAGCTGGCAGGAAAAATTCTTTGATTTCTACATGGAATCGAATGAATAGAAAAGATATAATGTATTCAATAGAATGCAAACCAGATATAATTCATATAAGTGTGCCTACCTCTGATATACAGATATACTCAAATTTAGGGAAAGATAAAATATGGGTTGAAGAAAATCTTAGAGATTGTGTATATTTTGCCAAAGATAAAGGCTATGAAGTGACTATTGGATTTGAAGATGCTTCAAGAGCAGATATAAATTATCTTATTAATTTATGTGAAATAGTTAAAGAATTTGGTGTTGAAAGAGTTCGATATGCAGATACAGTAGGAATATTAATGCCTTCTAAAGTTAAAGATGCAGTTAAAACCATAATAAGAAGTACAGGTATGGAGATTGAAATACATGCTCATAATGATTTCGGTATGGCAATTCCGATTTCACTTGAAGCTGTAAAGTATGGAGCAAAATATGTAGATTGCACATTAGATGGAATTGGAGAGAGAGCAGGGAATTGCAATTTACAAGAATTTATTAGAATTTCAGATGTGTTTTTAGAAAGAAATAAGAAATTGTAAGGAACCTTAATTTTAGATATATTCTCCTAAGTTAAGGTTCTTTTTCTTATGATGTTTTGACCAATATATTATTGAATACCATATTAAGCATTAATAAAGTTCCTACTCAAACAATAGACATGCTATATGTTAGGGTAGAAACCTTATTCAAAAATATACATACATAATCTTCAAATGAATAAATCAAATTTTTTCCATGCTGCTTCCAATAATTCTACATTACTATTAAAGAAATCTTTCTTTTCCTTTTCAATATATACAATTAAAACATTAATTAAACTTAGTGGGGCTGCAAAAGATTCTATAAATGTAGAGCCTTTACTTACAGCTGTTAATGTAATATCTGAATATGGTACAAGAGGAGATAACATAGTATCTGTAATAGCTATAGTCTTAGCTCCATTTGTCTTTAAATATGTGAAAATTTCTACTGTGCTTCTAGCATATTTCTCAAAGCTAATTCCAATAATTACATCCTCACTACTAAATTCATTAGTTTGTTTAGGTATTTGTTCTATGTTTTCAATTAAATGAACATCATTAAACATTAAATCAAGATAATATTTAAGAAATATCCCAATTACAGAAGAATTTCTTCGTGCAACTATATATATTCTTTTTGAATTTAATAATAAATCAACTGATTTTTTTAATTCATATAAATTTAAATCCTCCATAGTTAATTTAATATTATTTACATCATCTTCAAATAGGTCATAAATATCTTTTTCTTCACCAGAATCTTTTTCAGACTCAATTTTTATACGTTCAATATTCGTTATTTGCTGTTGCATAGATTCTTGAGTATCTTTTAAAAATTCAGGATAGCCTTTATATCCTAGAAATGTTACAAATCTCGTAATAGTTGCAATACTAACCCCAGATAACTTTGCTAATTTTTCTACAGTTAGAAAAGGTGTCGTATTAAGATGTGATAATATATATTTCGCTATTTTTTCTTGTGATTTACTCATATTAGGTATCTTTTCTGCCATTTTTTGATATACTCCTGCCATTATTGGAACTCCTTTCTTTATATAATTTAAAACTATATAATTTCTAAATTTATTTTTAATATCTTTTTTGAATTTATTGTAAAGATTTTTTAAAACAAAAAAGGCACTAACAACTTTACAGCTTGTTAGCACCTTTGCTATCAAAAATATATTAACTTCATTTTATCATGTAAACAAAACTTTGTAAATATGATTTCAAATCTCTATATATAATATTGTAAATTTTTTAGAGTATCTGAATTATTTACCGCTACCACCATAGTTTGATAATACTCTAGCACTAGGATCATTTACGTTACAGCCTTCCCATTCTTTGTTTGGCATCCAAAAGTCTACTACCATTTCTGCTTGTCCTGGATAGTATTTTTCAAAAATTTCTCTGTATAAAAGCGATTCCATTGTGAATGGTTTTGCGTGATATTTATATTTTTCACATAGGATTTCAAATTCTTTGTCAGAATAATATGTTTCTGCATATTCCTTTAAATGATCTACCATAGAATGCCCTACAGCATCGCTAAATGCTGCTTTTTCACGATATAAAATATTATCTGGAAGATAATCCCCTTCAAATGCATGTCTCAAAAGGTATTTACCCATTTTGTATTTGTTTAACTTCGTTTCAGGATCAATGGCCATAACATATTTTACAAAATCCAAATCACCAAAAGGTACTCTTGCTTCCAAAGAATTTGAGCTGATACAACGGTCTGCACGAAGTACATCGTACATATATAATTCCCTCATTCTCTTTTGAGATTCCTTTTGGAATTCTTCAGCACTTGGAGCAAAATCTGTATATTTGTAGCCGAATAATTCATCTGAAATTTCACCAGTTAAAAGAACTCTAACATCTGAAATTGCATGTAATTTCTTGCAAATCAAATACATTCCCATACTTGCTCTTATTGTGGTAATATCGTATGTTCCAAGAAGTTTAATAACCTCATCAAGTGATTCAAGAACTTCTTCTTTTGTCATATATATAGTAGTATGATCGCTATGTATGTAATCTGCAACTTCTTGTGCGTATTTTAAGTCAATTGCATCTTCAGTCATACCTATGGCAAATGTTTTAATTGGCTTTTCAGGACAGATTTTCTGTGCAACTGCACATACGAGTGAGCTGTCTAATCCACCACTTAACAAGAAACCTACAGGAGCATCAGCATCCATACGTTTATCTATACCAGCCACCAATTTGTCATGAATTTCTTTGCAAATAACTTCTAAGTCATCCTTGCAATATTCACCCTCTGTTGCTGTGATATCACAGTAGCAGGTAAATTCACCATCAGCATAATAATGTCCAGGTGGGAATGAAATAATCTTGTCTGTAAGCCCAATTAAGTTTTTTGCTTCACTTGCAAACATGATTTTACCTGATTTTGAATAGCCATAGAATAGAGGACGAATTCCAATTGGATCTCGTGCTGCAATGAAACTGTCTTTCTTTCCATCATAGATGATAGTTGCATATTCTGCATCTAATTTTGAAAACATATCCAGTCCATATTCTAAATACATAGGAAGTAATATTTCGCAATCACTATCGGAAATAAACTTATATCCTTTTTCTATGAGTTCATTTTTAATTTCACGGAAACCGTAAATTTCACCGTTACAGATGGCCGCATCTGTTTTTCTTGTAAATGGCTGCATTCCGCCAAAACTTAAATCCATAATAGAAAGTCTTTGGAATCCTAAAATACCAGATGGTAAAGTGAGAATCTCAGTCATATCTGGTCCTCTTGACTCCGTTCTTTGCAATGCCTCAGCAAATTGTCCATGTTTCATGTCTGTTGACGTATAACACATAATTGTACACATAATAATAGCCCTCCTCAAGATATAAAAATAGCGTCAATTCATCTTATATATAATAGGACGAATTGACGCTTATCCGCGGTGCCACCTAAATTACCATATTGGTCTCTTTCCAGCTAATACTGGTATCCAAATAACGTATGGAATACGGCGCTCCTACTTTATTTGCATTTTTTAAACCTTCTGTTTAACGAAAAGATTGCAAATATTTCAGTTTGCAGCTCCGGAGTGTTATTCAAAAAAACTCTGCCACTGGGTTCACACTATCCCCAGCTCACTGCTTGGTGAACTCTTTTTTTACTTATCTCCATCATTGCTTTTACTTTAATAAAACTTATTTTAAACATGTAATATTGTTTTGTCAATACTTTTTTATTAAAAAATTCATTCTATGAATGATTAAAAAATTTACTATGAGATTTGGTAAGTTTATCTGAGGAAAAGTACTTGACAAATGATAAATTTATGGTGTATATTGTAATGTACAAAGCAATGGCGCTTGGGATTTCCCAGGCGCTTTTTTGTTATATGGATATATTTAAAAATATTGTTGCTATTTAATTTTTATTACGAATTACATTCTCTTTTATTTTATGAATATATCCGTTTATAATTATTGATTATAATTATATGACAAGTTTAATCATGTGTTGATCTCATCCAAGAAACACTGATTCTGACATTTGGCCTTATAAAACTTAGGGTGATTTACTATTTTAAATTTAATAATAGCTTTATGTAATGGGGGTAATATCAAATGTCAATTACGGTAGGAAAATTATTTGGAAATGGTACTGTTCTATATCAAATGAAATTACTGGCGGGACAGAAAGGGCTTAATAATCTTGTTGAATGGGTACATATTATTGAAAATGATGAAGTTAGTCAATTTCTTCATGGAAATGAGGTTGTATTTACTTCTGGTATTCTTAATAACAATGAGGGGTGGCTACTAGAATATGCTAAGAAACTGTATAGTGCAGGAACAAGTGCATTTGTTGTAAACATTGGACCTTATACAAAATTAATAACAGAGGATGTAGTAAAATACTGTAATGAGGTTAAAATGCCTCTTTATACTATTCCATGGGAAACAAGAATGGTAGATGTAACGAGGGATATATGCTATAGTATCATGCAAAAAGAACAGGTGGAAATAAGTATTGCAACTACTATTAAGAATATTATATTTAAAACAGGTGATTTAGAGACGCAGGTTTTGCAAATGGAGCGTTATGGATATTTAAGGGATAGCAATTTTTGTTTTATTGTTATGTCATTTGATAATGAAAACGATGAAAATAAGCAAGTTAATATGAATAAAATAAAGATGTATTCAGAAAGAATTGCTCGAAGCATTCATGAATTATATATATCTTTTTCGTATAATGAGTACTGGGTTTTAGGTCTTGTAAATTATAGTAATTATGATATTAATAATTTCGTAGATACTTTCTTTAAAAATTGGGGTCAATATCTATGGGCGGTACATATGGGTATTAGCGAAAATAAAGATGGAATTAAAATTCAAGATGAGAACTTTAATAAGGCACTTATAGCTATAAAAATGGCTAAAAAACAAGATAAAGAAGTAATTTTTTATGACAAACTTGATATTTATAAGCTACTTTTAAACTCAAAAGATGAAGATGTTTTAAAGAAATATTATGATGATATATTAGGTAACTTAGAAAAATATGATAAAGAAAATGATACAGATTTAATGGACTTTTTATATATTTATTTGAAAAATAATGGAAGCCAAAGTCTTATGGCTGAACAACAATATATTCATAGAAATACAGTTAATAATCAATTAAAAAAGATTGAAAAAATCACTGGACATAATCCCTTAAACTTGGATGAAAAATTAAGATTTTATCTAGGATTTTATATTAAAGATATAATGTAGCGCATATTCAAAAATAACTAATAAGTATGTGTGCATGTTCTTAACCTATATTAAAACAAAATATAAATCCCATTGTTAACTTGGGATTTTCTGTAATATAGCTAAATATGCAGTTGCACAAATAAGATTAGTCACTTAGTTATTGCAACTCATAACAATGCTAGTATATAATAGAAACAAGTTAAAGAAAAACAAATTTATAAGTGAAACAGCAACGGAGCTTGTTCAATTGAATAAGTTCTGTTTTTTTTAGTTAAAAATAATTTATGAGTAACAATAAAGGAGTGTATAAATATGAATAGTGAAGAAATTAAGAGCACATTAAAAAAATATAGCTTACAATCTTGGAGCAAACAAAAAAATATAAATCCAATTTCAGTTGAAAAGGGAGACGGGATTTATTTCTGGGATTATGATGGGAATCGTTATTCAGATATGTCATCTCAACTTGTTAATATGAATCTTGGATTTTCTAATAAAGCAATTGGAGATGCAATTAAAGAACAAGTTGATCAGTATTGTTTTGTAGGGCCATCTTTTGGAGCTGAATCTCGTGCAAAGCTTGCAAAAAAAATCGTTGAACTTATGCCTAATAATATGGGTAAGGTATTTTTTACAAATGCTGGAGCGGAGTCAAATGAAAATGCAGTAAAGATTGCAAGAATGTTCACTGGAAAGTCAAAAATATTCAGTCGCTATCGAAGTTATCATGGATCTTCATTTGGTGCAGGTAATTTAACAGGAGAACCTAGAAGATATGCATTAGAACCAGGAGTTCCTGGATTTGTTAAATTCTTTGATCCTTATATTTATAGAGAAGCAATAGAATTTGAATCTGAAGAAGCTGCAACAAAATACTATTTGACTAAGCTTAAAGAACAGATTTTATATGAAGGACCAGACAGTGTAGGAGCAATTGTACTTGAGACTATAACAGGTTCAAATGGAATTATCATTCCACCAAAAGGATATCTTCCTGGAGTTAGAAAATTATGTGATGAATTTAATATTCTAATGATCTGTGATGAAGTTATGACAGGGTGGGGAAGAACAGGTAAGATGTTTGCATTTGAAAACTTTGATGTAAAACCAGATATTGTTACTTTTGCAAAAGGTGTTACCTGTGGTTATGTTCAACTTGGTGGAGTTGTGGTAAGTAAAGAAATTGCAGCTTATTTTGATGATAATATATTATCTTGTGGATTAACTTATAGTGGACATCCTCTAGCTTGTGCAGCAGGTGTTGCTTGTGTTAATTATTATGAAGAAGCAGATATTTTAACTAATGTAAATAAAATGGGGATTGTACTTGGTGAAAAATTAGAGGCAATGAAAGATTCTCATCCATGTGTTGGAGATGTAAGATATATTGGATTATTTTCAGCAGTAGAGCTAGTAAAGGATAAAGTAACTAAGGAACCATTGGTACCATATGGTAAAGATCCAGAAGGAATCATGGGAAAAATTCTAAATGAATTAAAAGCAAGAAAGTTCATGACTTATACTCATGAAAATATGATACTTGTTGCTCCTCCATTAATTATTACAAAGGAACAATTAGAAGAAGAACTTGTTAAGTTAGATGAAGTACTAGAAATTATAGATAAAGAATATATTTAAATGAGGTGAAGAGAAGTGGCATATGAATTCAGTTTGCCAGGGCATACAATTGTTGGAGATAATGCATTAGAAGATAGTGAAAAGTTGATAAAAACCTTTGGGAAAAAAGCATTTATTGTATCTGGGAAAAATGTGACCAAAATGGGAACAGTAAAGATTTTGACAGATAGTTTAGGCAAATGGGGAATAAATTTTGAAGTGTTTAATGACATCATAGGAGAACCAACAGATGACATGATTGAAAGTGGTGTAAAAGCCTATAAAAATTCAGAATGTGATTTCTGTATTGCGCTTGGTGGCGGAAGTCCTTTAGACAGTGGCAAGGCAATTGTAGCTATGACAAAATTAGAAGGTGTTATATCAGATTATATGGGAGTAACAATAGAGGGCGATTTTCCACCTTTGGTATTAATTCCAACTACTGCAGGAACAGGATCAGAAGCTACTAAATTTACGATTATTACAGATTCAAAGAAGAACATTAAAATGCTTCTGAAGGGAGAAACATTATTGCCGAAATTGGCAATTATTGATTCTAAGTTTTCTATGACAACGCCCAAAAGTGTGACTGCAGCAACGGGAATGGATGCACTAACTCATGCAGTAGAAGCATATACTTCAAGAAAAGCAAATCCATTAACAGATACCTTTGCATTATCTGCAATAAAAAGAATTTTTGCTTATCTGCCATTAGTTTATAAAAATGGTGAAGACAAAAAGGCAAGAGAAGAAATGGCACTAGCAGCTTATGAAGCAGGGGTATGTATAAATAATTCTTCTGTAACATTAGTTCATGGAATGAGCAGACCCGTTGGAGCAATGTTTCATGTAGCTCATGGAATTTCAAATGCCATCCTTATAAAGGAATGTTTATCTTATGTTTTAGATGGAAGTTATGAACGATTTGGTAAAATTGGACGAATTATTAATGCAGCAGATAATACCAGCAGTGACAAGGAAGCAGCAGAGGCTTTTTTAGAGAAACTCACAAGTCTATGTAGTATATGTGAAATTCCTACTTTAAAAGAATATGGAATTAATAAAGAAGAGTTTGATGTTCTAGTAGATAAGATGGCACAAGATGCTATTGATAGTGGAAGTCCATCAAATACTATAAAAAGTATTACAAAACAAGATTTAGTGACTATATACAATAAATTATGGTAAGAATAAATTAAAATTTAATTAATGTGGGTTAATCCCATACAAAAAAGCTAATGTATAGTAAAATTTAGCTATATGATAGAATATTTGCAACGGCGCAAAACAATATGTTTTGGGCCGTTTTTTGTTCTAAAAAGGAGGCATAAATAAATGAATATTTTAAATGACGTAGATACAGAATTTAAAGAAAGAGATTTTTCAAAACCAAGAGAAGAAAAAACAGAAATCAAAATAGATGATTTAAGTATGATCTTTCAAGATAAAGATGGAGGAGAACCAGTAACAGCACTTAAAAATGTTAACCTAGACATTAAAGAAGGAGAATTTATCTCATTACTCGGTCCGTCAGGTTGTGGAAAGACAACATTACTTAGAATTATAGCTGATTTATTGCAACCTTCTATGGGCACAGTTACAGTGCGAGGAGAAACTACAAGAGATATAAGGCTTCAAAAAAAATATGGTATTGTATTTCAAAATCCTGTTTTATATGATTGGAGAACTGTTCGAAGAAATGTATGTATGCCAATGGAACTACTAGGAATGAAAAAAACAGAACGTACTGCTAGAGTTACAAAAATGCTTGATTTAGTTGGACTTTCTGAATTTGGAACACATTATCCGTATGAGTTAAGTGGTGGTATGCAACAAAGAGTTGGTATTGCAAGGGCACTGGCAATTAATCCAGAGATTCTTCTTATGGATGAACCATTTTCAGCATTAGATGAATTTACTCGCGAAAAGCTTCATCTTGATCTTCTTAGTATTTGGAGTAAAACAAATAAAACCGTAGTTTTTGTAACTCATAACATTTCAGAGGCAGTTTTTTTATCAGACAGAGTAGTGGTTCTTTCGCCACATCCAGGACGTGTCTCAGCGGTAATTGATATTAAGACACCACGACCAAGAAACATGGAATCAAAGCAAACTCCAGAGTTTTATGAATATATTACGAAGATTCGAAATAGCTTTGAGGGGGTATGAGAATGAAAGACAAGAAAGAAAAATATACAGTTAACTTGGTTTGGACTATTGGTATTTTAGCAGTTTGGGAGCTTGTTGCATTCTTTTTAGATAAAGTAGCTCAGGACCCTATGGCTGAAGCAAAATTACCTTATCCTCATAGTATTATAGTATCAATTTCACAGAATTTTACAGAACTAATAAGTGCAGCGGGACTTACTTTTTCTAGAGCAGTAGTTGGATTTGCACTAGGAGCAGCCATAGGAGTTGCATTAGCTATTATTATGAGCTTATCAAAAATTGCAGAAAAGATAGCATTACCTTATTTGATAATATCACAAATGATACCTGTTTTGGGATTAGCTCCTATAATTTTTACTCTTGCAAAGGATATGAATACATCTAGAATAATTATCGCAGCCTACATAACATTTTTTCCAGTTGCTATTAATATGTTAAGCGGATTAAATAGTGTTGATAGTGATAAAAAAGAGTTGTTATATTCTTATGCAGCTAAGAAAAAGAGTATTTATTTTAAGCTTATGATTCCATATTCTTTACCTTATTTATTTGCAGGATTAAAAATAGCAGCACCAATGTCAATTACAGCATCAATTTTGGTTGATATGCTTGGCTCAAGTGGTGGAATTGGAGTGAAACTTCTTTATGCATTATACTCAGGAACCAGAGATGTGTTCTGGGGATCAGTTGTGACAAGCGCTATTATGGGAATTATTAGCTACTTTATTGTTGTTTTCCTTGAAAGAATTTTTATGCCTTGGAGAAAACAAACAGCATAAGGCATATTGGCTATTAGGCACAATCAAAAAAATAACAAGTCCATCTGGTAGCCTATTTTCCATCATTCTGCGTCGGCAAAATGCCAGAATAGGCCAGCTATGATGGCACTTCACCTCCTTGTCTTATGGAAAATATTCATACCAGCTTTGGACTTGTTATTTTATTTCATGTGCCTTATTAAAAAAATACTTCAAAAGAAAGGAGATTTATGTATGACAGAAAAACTTAAAAATGTACTATGGCCATTAGGCTTTGGAATATTAGCAATTGCTATGTGGCAGGTAGGTATAATTCATGCTGCTTTAGGTTTTAAACCCTTTCAATTACCAATACCATCACAAATTGTAATTACGTTAAATAATAATTTAACTAAAGCTTTATCTGATACTATGAGTACAGTTTCAGGCGCATTGGTAGGACTAGTTATAGGATGTGTAATAGGATTTCTTGTTGCTGCACTTGCTACACAGTTTCCCAAATGGGGTTATACAGGACTTAGTGTAATAGCTGCATTTAATGCGATTCCAATTGTTGCATTATCTCCTATTATGAATCGCTGGTTTACTAGTGGTTTCTCTCAAAAAGTTGGAGTTGTAACAGTTGTATGTATGTCAGCTATGGCAATAAATGCTTATCGTGGATTAAATGATTTAAAGCCATTTGCAAAAGATTTGTTAGAATCTTATGCAGCACCAGAAAAAGTTATATTTTTTAAGCTTCGGTTACCTAGTAGTCTGCCAAGTGTATTTACAGCATTAAAGATTAATGTTGCTTCTGCACTAATGGCGGCAATGATCAGTGAATATTTTGCTGCATCTACATCAGGTATTGGGTTTGGAATTAAAGATAATTTAAGAAAGGGAATGATGGCCATGGGGTGGTCTTACATAGTTATGGCTGCTTTGGTTGGAATTGTTCTTTATTTGATTATTATATTGGTAGAGCGCAGAGCAATAAAATGGCATGCTTCACAAAGATAAAATGAAACTTAGTTTCAGGGGGGAATTTTAATTTCCATCTGAAGGTTAGTTGAATTAATCTAGGGTCGTGCCACTGTTATACTTCATAACTAAAACTTTTATCATTACGATATTAATAGGAATGAAGCATTACAGTGGCTAGACATCAGATAAAATGAAACTTGATTTCAAAGTAAGATGTTTTTATTTAATAAGAGGAGGAATTTAATATGAAAAAGAAATTATTAGCTTTAGGTTTAATTACAGTATTGATGGGTACATTGTTTATAGGTTGTGGATCTAAGTCATCAGAAACAACACCTACAAAGGAAACAACAAAGACAGAAGACACAAAAAAGGATGGAGCATTAGAAAAGGTAAAACTTCAGTTAAAATGGCTTCCGCAATCACAATTCATGGGATATTATGTGGCAGCAGAAAAAGGTTATTATAAAGAGGAAGGAATTGATATAGAAATTCTTCCAGGCGGAAGTGATATTATTCCAGAACAAAATGTATATAATGGTGCAGCAAATATTGGTGTTACTTGGGTATCAAGTTTAATGACTTATCAAGCTCAAGGATATGAATTACAAGAAGTTGCTCAAATGTTCCAAAAATCAGGACTATTAGTAGCATCAAAAAAGGCTACTGGAATTAACTCACCAAAAGATTTAGCAGGTAAAAAAGTTGCTAACTGGTTTGGTGGTAATGAGTATGAAGTTCTAGCATTATTATCAAAATACAAATTAGATAAGAATAAAGATTTAAATCTTGTACAACAAGATTTCACCATGGATCAACTAAAAGAAGGTTCTGTTGATGCAGCTTCAGCAATGACGTACAACGAGTTTGGTTTATTACTTGAAAGTGGTATTTCAAAAGATGATTTAAATGTAATTAACATGAATGATGAAGGCGTTGCAATGATGGAAGATTGCTTATTTGTAAATTCTGAATGGGCATCTAAAAATGAAGATTTAATGGTTCGTTTCTTAAGAGCTTCTATTAAAGGCTGGAAAGATGCATGTAAAGACCCAGAAGCAGCTGGAAAAACAGTTTATGATGTAGATAAATCAGTATCTTTAGATCATCAAGTATATATGGCAAAAGAAGTTGCAAAACTTGCTAGCCCAGAAGGTTTTGATGCTTCAAAGATTGGACAAATAGATATGAAGGCTATTAAGCAAACAGGAGATTTCTTAAAACTTTATAACCCTGATTTAGCAAAAACTCCAGTAGTAGATGAAACAACATTTACCTCAAAATACTGGGATAAAGCAACAAAATAATAGTATCTATTATAAACCCGTGTTGATATCATCACATATTTGTTCCATGAGCTAAGGAATTGAACTTAAGAACATCTAAATGATTATAGTCCAATTCCAGCTTGCTCCGAATACAAGATTCGGACAAGCAATTAATTGGACTATAATCATTAAGAGTTCTAAAAGTGCAATTCCAATGCTCACTTCACAAACATGTAATAATATTAACACTATATTAAATAATAAAAATTAGATTAAAAGAGAATTATAATACTATAAAAAACTAGCAAATCACTTGTAAATTTTTTAAATGTACTTAAGCTAATGTTAATATTCTCAAGGATTACCTAGGAAGACTAGTCAATAGGATATGAGAGTGTTACAGTGGCTAAATATAAAATAAATTATAAAAAAGGGAGGAGAATATTTATGGATTTAATTATAAAAAATGGAACCATTGTAACATTATCAGAATCTTATATTGCAGATATTGCTGTAAAGAACGGTAAAATTGTAGCAATTGGAACAGGTTTTTCAGAAGAAGGCGCTGAAGTGGTAGATGCTCATGGTAAATTGGTATTACCTGGTGCCATCGATGCACATACTCATTTAGCAATGCCATTTGGAGGAACAGTTTCAGCAGATAGTTATCTTGCAGGAACAAGAGCAGCAGCATGTGGTGGTGTTACAACTGTCTTTGATTATCCAATGCAAAGAAAAGGACATGGAATAATTGAAACTATTAAAGGAAGACAAGAAATGTGTGACCCAGAGGCGTGTGTTGATTACGCATTCCACTGTATTATAACTGATTTAAATGAAGGTGCTATTTTAGATGAATTTAAATCAGCTGTTGATTATGGTATCACAAGTTTTAAATGTTTTTTAGTATATAAAAAAGAAGGCATGATGGTAGATGATGCTACCTTGGTAAAAATCATGTTAAAAGCAAAAGAAACTGGCGCTATCACCAATATTCATGCAGAAAACCCAGATTTAATTGATTTAAATATTGAACAATTTTTAAAAGAAGGAAAAACTTCAGCTTGGTATCATTATTTAAGCAGACCAGAATATGTAGAAGCAGAAGCAGATAAAAGAGCAGTACACTTAGCAAAATCTGTAGAAGCACCATTATATATAGTTCATATGGCCGATAAAGAAGGATTAGAAGCTGCAATTGCTGCCAAGATGGATGGACATGAGATTTATATTGAAACATGCCCACAATATTTAGAATTTACATCTGATGTGTATAAAAGAGAAGATGGAAGAAACTTTGTATGCTCACCACCTATGAAAGGACAAGAAAGTCAGGATGCACTTTGGAAAGCTATTAAAACAGGTGCTATTGATACTATTGCTACAGATCACTGCCCATTCCAAAGCTATGAAAAGGACTGGGGAAAGGATGATTTTTCAAAGATTCCAAATGGCTGTGCAGGAGTTGAAAACTTATATCCATATATGCTTTCGGCAGCAAATGACGGAAAATTAAGTTTTAATCGTGTAATTGAATTATGTTCATCTAATCCAGCTAAAATATTTGGATGTGACCAAAAGGGCTCTATAACAGTTGGAAAAGATGCAGATATTGTAATTTATGATCCTAATAAAGATTTTACAATCTCAGTTAAAAATATGCATTCAGATTATGATCATACTATTTGGGAAGGCAAAAAACTTCATGGATATCCTGAACAGACTTATGTACGTGGAAATTTAGTGTACGATAATGGAGAGTTTGTTGGAAAACCAGGAACTGGAAAGTTTGTAAGAAGAATAGCACGTAAATAATTAGGCGCGTGAAATAAAATAACTTGTAAAAGATGCAATGTATATTTGCATCAGATAAGGAGGCATTGAAATGAGTAGTCTATTGTATAAAGATATTTCACTTAAAGAAGATGTGGCAGGGTGTTTGCTCTGCAATGAAGCACTCTGCTCAAAAGCTTGTCCATATTCAGTTGAACCGGACATTATTATTCGTTCCTTAGCATTTGAAAATAAGCTTGGGGCAGTAAATAAACTGCCAAATCCAATGCCTTGTGAAACGTGTGAAAACAAACCTTGCATGGAGGCTTGTTTAAAAGGAAAAATTAATGAACCAGTACCAATTGACAGAATAATGAAGACAATATCAACTGAGTCTAAAACAAAAGAAGAAGAAGTTGATTTATCTATAGATTTTTGTGGTATACACTCAGAAAATCCATTTTTTCTTTCTTCATCAGTAGTTGGAAGCAATTATGAGATGGTGGCAAAAGCATTTGATATGGGATGGGCAGGAGTTGCTTTTAAAACTATTGGAATGTTTGTACCAAAAGAAGTTTCACCAAGATTTGCAGCGATTAGTAAAGAAAATGTACCTTTTGTTGGATTCAAAAATATTGAGCAGATTTCAGATCATACATTGGAAGAAAATATTGAATTTTTGAAACAATTGAAAAAAGATTATCCAAGTAAAATTATTGTAGCATCAATTATGGGACAAAATGAAGAGGAATGGACTAAGCTTGCAAAGTTGATGACAGAGGCAGGTTCAGACATCATTGAATGTAATTTTTCATGTCCACATATGACAAGTAAAGGGGTAGGTTCTGATGTTGGACAAAATCCAGATTTAGTATCTTTATATACTAAGGCTACAAGACGCGGAACTCATTTGCCTATTCTTGCAAAAATGACACCTAACATTGGAAATATGGAAATACCAGCAATAGCTGCAATGGAAGCAGGTGCAACAGGAATCGCTGCTATTAACACTATTAAAAGCATTATGAATGTTAATCTATCCACTTTTGCATCAGAACCAACTGTGGAAGGAAAGACTAGCGTTGGAGGATATTCAGGAAAAGCAGTGAAGCCAATCGCATTACGTTTTATTCAAGAGATGAAAAATTGCAAGGAGCTAAAAGAAACACCAATAAGTGGAATGGGAGGCATTGAAACTTGGAGAGATGCAGCTGAATTTTTAGCTTTAGGCTGTGAGAATCTGCAGATAACCACAGCGGTCATGCAATATGGATATAGAATTATTGAGGACTTAATAGATGGAATGAAATTATATTTAAGTTCAAATGGATATAAAAATATATCTCAAATCGTTGGAAAAGCACTGCCTAATATTGTACCTACGGATAAGCTTGACCGCGATAGTATTTGTTACCCAAGATTTGATAACAAAAAATGTTTAGGTTGTGGACGATGTTATTTATCTTGCTTCGATGGTGGTCATCAAGCAATCAAGATAAATGAAGAGACGAAAAAACCTGTCCTTATAGTAGATAAATGCGTAGGCTGTCAATTATGTGTTACGGTTTGTCCAGTCAATGCTATATCATCAGGTAAGAGAGTTAAAAAATAAATATAAGAAGAATTGAAAGGGGATATGGATATGTTAAGTTGTAATAAAGAAAGAATGGAAGACAAGATCAAAACATTTAGTAAATTTGGAGATACAGGAAAAGGCGGAATCACAAGATTGTCTTTATCACCTGAAGCACTAGATGCAAGGGAAGAATTTTGCAGACGGTGCACCGCTCTTGGAATGGATATAAAAACTGATGATATGGCAAATATTTATGCTACTATTTCAGGAGAGAAGGGTTTACCTGCTATTATGATGGGATCTCATATTGATTCTGTTAAACAAGGTGGAAATTATGATGGTATTTTAGGTGTTCTTACTGCTTTAGAAGCAGCAGAAACTATTGTTACAGAAAAAGTACCTCACAAACATCCAATTACAGTAATTGTATGGACAAATGAAGAAGGGGCACGTTTTGAGCCTGCAATGATGTCATCAGGAGTTATAACAGGGAAATTTGATAAAGATGTTATGTTAGCTTCTAAAGATACAGAAGGAATTACGTTTAAGGAAGCATTAGAAGCCAGCGGATATATGGGCGAGATTGAAAATAGAATGACTGCTGAAAAATATAAGGCCTTAGTGGAATTACATGTGGAACAAGGACCAGTTTTAGAAGATGAAAAAGTTGACATAGGAATTGTTGAAGGGGTTTGCGGTATGATAAACTACGAATTCACATTTATAGGACAAGCTGATCATGCAGGGACAACACCAATGAAGTATAGAAAAGATGCTTTATATGCAGCTACAAAGACAATCCAATATCTTCATGATGAACTTGACAAGCTTGATGGTAAGTTAGTATATACAACAGGGAAGATTTCAGCTCATCCAAACATCCATACGGTTATTCCTGATCTTGTTAAATTTACATTAGATGTTAGACATCAAGATCCAGAAGTAATTAAACAAGCTCTTGAAATCATTAAGGCTATTCCAAATATTGTTGAGAAATGTGAAGCGAGCTATGAAGAAGCATGGTCACGTAAGACAGTTAATTTTTATCCTGAATTTGTAGGTTATGTAGAAAAGAATGCAAAGGAATATGGATATTCAGCTAAGAGAATGTATAGCGGACCAGGTCATGATGCTCAATTCATTACAGATGTTATTCCAACTACAATGATTTTTGTTCCAAGTGAAAATGGACATAGTCATTGTGAAAAAGAATGTACACCTGTTGATAACTGCTTAAAAGGAGCAAATGTATTATTACAAACAATTTTAGATATTGACAAAAATTAAGTAAATATTGAAAAATGCCAATATAAAAAACGAAATAGAGGATAATCTGTTATTTTTCTCATGAAATTTATGAAACAGATTAGCTTCTATTTTTTTTATTTATATTTATGATTTGACTATATGTGCAATATTGGAAAATATTACTTTAAAGAATATAATTGGTAATAATTCAGAAAAGAAATTTGAAGAAATAAATATAGTGAATTATAATTAAAGGGCTATGTGGTGGAAAAAGGAAAAAAATAATTATAAATACATTTAAGGTAAATATAAAATAAAAAAACTAAATTAAGAGAAGATTAGAATATACTTATAAATCCGAAAATGACTTGGGTGGAATTTTTTTGTAAAATCTGAAATATAGGAGCAAAGGAAAGATGGATAAAAGAGTTGATGAAAAGATATTAGACTTTATAAATGCAACAGAAAAAGTTGAGGCTAGAAAAGATATTTGTAGTGGTCCAGTAAAAATTGGAGGTAGATATTATGAGTTTGAAGAAACAGAATTCTTTGATGAAAAATTAAAGATGTATATTCCAAAGGATTTTGAGGACATGCCACAAGATACAAGAAAATTTAAATATCCATCAGAAAATAGACCAGATATAATCAAATGCAATGAAGATGGAAGTATAGCAATAACATTTAAGTTTATAGATAGTCCTTTAAATGAAGAATATGTAGAAAAGCTAAGAGACATAATGAAATTAATTAATAAAAGGCTTAATCCTGCAAATGTATTTTATGATGAAGAAATTTTAGAAGTAGATGAAAAGAATATAGGATACTTTGATTTTAAAAGCTCTGCTATAGATGATTTTTTATATAATTTTATATTTCTTTTAGAGCTTCAAGAAAAAACAGTAATGGGTACGTTTAGTTGTAGTTTTAGTGAGTATGAAGAATGGAAAGACATTGCTATTCTTATGATAAATACCATAAGAATAAGTAAAGAAGAAAATAGTAAAATTATTTAAGGAGATGAGAATGAGTGAGTGAAGAATATGTATATACCTATGGAGATATTGTAGTATCACCTTACAAATTTGAAAAAATAAAAAAGTTAAAAATAACAAGAGAATTAAATGAACATGGAAGACTTTATATAAGTGGAATTATAAGTGATGAAAATGAAGACAAATATGTTGAGGTAGCAACGGCAGAAGAAAGTATTAAGGTATCTGTTAAAGATGATGAAGGAAATGTTACTGATTTATTTCAAGGAATAGTTACTAATATTAGTATTAGCGCAAATAATGATGTAAGAACTTTAGAAATTGAAGCTTTAAGCAAAACATTTTTAATGGATATAAAAGAGAAGAGTCGTAGCTTCCAAAATGAAGAAAGTACTTATGGAGATATCTTTACTATTATAAATAGTGGATATAGCAATATTCAGAATATAGATAATGTTACTTATGGAGCTAAAATTGATAAATTAATAGTTCAATATAGAGAAACTGATTGGGAGTTTGTAAAGAGATTAGCATCACATTTTAATGGAGGAATAGTTTCAGAGTGTCAATTGACTGATATAAAGTACTCTTTAGGCGGAGCTGGATATAGTAAAGTTTTTGATCTTAATGAATTTAATTATTCAATAAAAAAAGGCTTACACGAATACAAGGTAAAATCAGCCAATGAAGCTTATGAATTGGATGATATGAATCTAGTAAGTTATGAAATAACAAGCAATAGAATAATGAATTTATATAATCAGGCTGCATTTAAAGGAAGAAAACTTTTTGTATATAAATGTGAGATAGAAATGGTAGGCGGAGTTCTTTCAAATAAATACATTTTAAGAGATGAAAAAGGCATGAAGGTTAGGAAACTTTATAATAACAATCTTGTTGGTGTTTCGCTTCAAGGAAGAGTGTTATCTACTGAAAAAGATAATGTTAAAGTTTCTTTGGAAATAGATGGAAGTCCAACAGAACGTGAAGGAGTAAGATGGTTTGAATATGCAACTGTTTTCTCATCTCCAGATGGTACAGGCTGGTACTGTATGCCTGAAATTGAAGATGTAGTTCGATTATATTTTCCAGATAACGAAGAAAAGCATTCATGTGTAATAAGTTCAGTTAATTTACAATCAAGTGATTCTACAAAACGTAGTGATCCATCTGTAAAGAGCTTTAGCACAAAGTATGGAAAAGAAATAATAATGAGACCTGGTGCAATAGATATTATCTCTGGTGGAAACTCTATGAGTTTAAATGATGATGGTGGAATACAAGTTAATAGTGATAGTCAAATTTCAATGTCGGGTTCAAGTATAAATATAAGTGGTGGAGATGTATCAATACATGGAGATGGAGGAGTTACATTGTCTCAATCTGGAGCAAGTATTGTAATTAAAGATGATGTTGTTATGAGTGGAGCTAAGATTAATACACAGTAGGGTCATTTATATTAAAGATATTTAGATAGGCCGCCGAAATAAGGGGGCATGCATTTGTTCCAGTTACTGAAGATTACACAAAAGCAAGACCCTTATTTCTAATTGTGGATATATATTCAAAGTATAAGCGTAATTTAGAAGTTGTATATCTATAAGAGAGGGGAAATCAATGATAATTCCAGTAAATAAAGAAAAGATAATGGATGAATTTAAAACAAAGTATGTTGAGGGAAGATTTTACGAAGAGAGTCCTAAGATATATGAAATGTTTGAAGATAATAAAAAATCTATAATTGAAGAGCTTATCTTAAAGTTTAAAGAAGTCTGCAAGAAGGCTATTAATATGCAAGAACAAGGTCTTAAAGGTGAAATAAAGTACATCTATATATCATATTTAAGGACAAGCCTCATGCAAAATTTAGGTGTTTACAGAATAGATTTTTATGATGATAAATGGCTTTTAGATAAAGAGGAATGTTTTATAAATATTGATTTGAGTTTTATATATGAACCACTTTTTAATCATATGGAAGAATTACAAATAAAAAGAAAAGAATATGGACGAACTATAACTGAAATGGATATAGAAAAAATAAAGATTAAAGAAGGGAACAAGTATCATAGATTAGGTATAAAAATCTTAGAAAGTATAGTAAATGATTTTGTAGAATGTGATGAATATAAGGAAATGAAAAAGAATTATGAAATAAGTATACTTGCAGGGGAATATTGTGATGAAGCTGTGCTTATATATGAAACTTCAAAAGAAAAATAAAGGATCGTCCTTTAGGAAAGGGGATAAATATGGATTATTTTTTATTAAAGCAAGATAAAAGATATTCTTATATTCCAAGTATTGTAGATTGGTTTAATAATATTAATATTAAGAATTTGAATTTAATAAATGCAGATAAGATAAAAGATGTAACTATTCTTTATGTAAAATCTGATAAAAACAATAATTACCTTGATATTTTAGATAATCAACTATTTTTAGTATCTGAAGATATGAAAAAGATATTAGAAAAATACAATACTAATATAATTTTTAAAATGATAGTTTTAACTGATTTTAAGAATTCAATTCAAAATGTATATTATCTGCCTATTTTTGAAGAAATAGAAGCTTTAAGTGAAGATGCAGAAATGAATTTAAATAAAACTGTTGTTAAAAAAATTATATTAAATGAAGAGAAAATAAGGAATAAAAAAGTTCTTAAGATTAAAGAAAGTTCAAAAACCATGGTAGTTGTTAGATTAGATGTGGCAGAAAGTTTACTACGAAGAGATTTTAATGGAATTATTCTCGAAAAAGTGGAGATAAGAAGTAAGTAAATTATGATTAAAAAAACAAAAAACTAAGGGAGGGTAAATTATGGCTACTTACTATGTTGTAAGAGGAGCAAAGATGTGGTGTGATAAGGGAAGTAATGAAAGAAAAATAAATCTTCCTGTAAGCCACGGAAGTTATGTTAATGGTAAACCAATATTAAACAAAAAAGATTGGAAACCAGAGAATATAAGTTATTTTGGAGTATGTCCAGAATGCTTGGCAGGAGAGGAAACAACTGTTATAGATAAAAATGGAGCATTAAAGACAGGAAAAAAATGTACGCCAGTAATAGTTGTGGATTGGGTTAAGACAAAGGATAATACCATAATAGAAGGTCAGCCAGCTTTAACAAATGAGTCAATAATATTCTGTACTCATGGAGGTAACATAACATTTGTTGACCATGGACAAGAATAAGGCAGTAGTTATAGGAAAGGGGGAGGGAAAAGATAAATGGAAGCAATTCATAAATTAAGGATAAGCTGTCCTTATGAAATACTAAGAATAGAAGACATTAAAATTTCTTGCAAGCCAAGTGAGCATGGATATTTATACTTGAAATGTTTAGTAGATGATACAATTAATTTTAAGTATGCTATAGAAGCTTCCACTGAAGATAAAATTGTTCTATATGAAGAATTAGAAGATAAAGAAAAATCTATCATATTCAATGGAATAATACAAAATGTAATAACAACAAATGAAAATGGAATATATTATTTAGAATTAGAAGCAGCGACAAGCAGTATTCTTCTTGATATTGAAGAAAAAACAAGATCATTTCAAGATGCAGAAATGAGTTATGATAATTTAATAAATGAAATACTTAAAGATTATAAAGGTTATGGATTTACTCAATGTATGAGCAGACCAATGAGTATAGGAAAATCTTTATTCCAATATAAAGAAACCGATTATGAATTTTTAAAAAGAGTAGCAAGTCTACTTGGATTAGAAGTGATTTGTGATATAATAAATCTAAATAATTTGTTTTATTATGGAAGACCAGATGGTAAAAAATATACATTAGAAGATAGAGTAAATTATAAAGCATGCAAAGATTTAGAAAGATATAGCAAAGCTCAAGTCTTTGGAATAGATTTTCACGATACAGATTTCTTTTATTACGAAGTAGAAAAACGTCAAAAGATGGATATAGGAGATAAAATTTACTTTAAGCAGAAGGATTTATATGTTAATCAATATGAAGCAAAACTTCATAAAGGAGATTTAATTTATAAATATAGATTTTGCAGAGATAGAGGAATTTGGATAGATAAAATATACAACAAAAAGATAAAGGGAGTAGCTCTTGAAGGAAAAGTTTTAGAGACAGCTGGAGAAAAGTTAAAGATTCATCTAAATATAGATGAAAGTCAAGATCCTTCAAAGGCAGCTTGGTTTTATTATGCACCACCAACAGGAAATATACTCTACTCAATGCCGTTAGTTAACGAAAGTGCAATGTTATATTTCCAAGATATAATAGAGGCAGCACCTATTGCTACAAATTGTGTTAGGAAAAATGGAGATACCTGCTCAGATTTTTCGGATACAGCGAACAGATACTTTGCAGATGAAAATGGAAACTACTTAGATATGCTGCCTGGAGCAATTAATTTTCATAGAAGTGGTTTTAATGTAAACTTAAATGATCAAAGTGGAATTACATTTAATAGTTCAGGAAATTTAAGTATCGGTGCATCAGGAAGTGTAGATTTAAGTGCTGGTAGTGTAGCAATAAATGCTGGTAGTGTAGCAATAAATGCTACAAGTAAACTTTTAGTGCAAAAGAGCAAGAGTAGCTACATTTCTCTTGAAAATGAATTTTATGCTGAAGCAAGTGTGGTATATGAAAGTGGAAGTGCTAGAGATAGTTATGGAGCATTTACGGATGATGAGCCTACTGCTGGAGTTGCTGCTGCAATTGCTAAAAAGGTGGCAGAGAGTATAGAATTTGCTGTAGGAGCTTTAGTATCTGCTATGGCTGGAATAGCTGCATCTATAGGAAGTGGAATTGGAAGCACGCCATTAATGGGTAAAAGTAATGATATTTCAAATAATGGCATGGATAACTTAATTAATATTTTACAAGGAAAGCCTAATAGTATAAATAATATGAGCGGGCAAACTATAAACAATTCTACTTCAACTAATGATGTGAAAGACTATTATATTGGTGCTGGAGAAACTCCGGGTATGGGTCCTGTGTATAAAGATGGTGATAAAGTAAAACTTTTAGCACAAAATGGAGAAAATTTTACAGCTACAGTAAGTTCTTCAGAATCAGGTGCAAGTTTAGACGTTGATAATTATGAGGCCTATAAAAAAGCAAATTATGATCCTAATAATTTAATACCAAAGACAGGATTATATGCTGCAGCAGATGTTGCTCAAGAAACTATTTGGGGAGGCCTTAAATTGGTTACCTATGTGCCTGAAGAGTGGGAGGCCTTTGTAGATCAGTCAGGTTTAACATATCATCGTCCAGGTTCTTGGGAGTCAACAAGAGAGTCATTTGATAAAATATCTTCAAACTGGCATAATTATTTATATGATAAAGCACCATATAAGGATTTATTTAATACTGATAAGTTTTTAATGAATATAGCATCAGCAATAGGTGGCATAGGTGGAATAGCAAGATCCGTTACAAATATTCCTAAATTGTTTAGTGGAGGATTAAAAGTTGCAGCATTTGCCAATGGTACATTAAGTATATCAAAAGTAGGGGATATAAATATAGCTGCAATAGCAGGTATTGGTAAAATTGGAGCATATGGATTAGGTACTGGAGCTGTTATTAGCAATATGATGGGGGATTTTGATAACTTTGATTCCAAAATTGGTACAAACAAACAAAAAGGAAATTTTGGCGAAGCAGCAGCAGATGATAATATATTGAGTAATCAGAAGGTAAAAGATGCTGGGTATGACTTAGAGTCAATAGGTAGAGATGCGCCATCAAGCCAGGATGATAAAATAGTAAAAGGAATTGATGGACTATATAAAAATAAAAATCCGGATTCAGATATAGAATATGTTATTGATGAGGCTAAGTTTGGCAGTTCAAAGTTAGGAAATACAAAGGATGGACTACAAATATCTGATGATTGGATAAAAGGGAGTGACCGTATTTTAAAAGCTGTAGATGGAGATGAAGATTTAGCTAGAAAAATTGCTAAAGCATTAGATAGAGGTAAAGTTGAAAGAGTATTAGCTAAAGTTGATAGTAATGGAAATGTAGTGACTTATAAATTGAATAGTTCTGGCAAAGTTATTGGGATTTGGCCATGATAAATAAAGGAGGAGTAATTTATGTTACGTGATAATTTGAAATCTTTAGAGTATTTTGAAAATCAAATAGCGAATAAAGAAAAATATATACAAGAAGAAAAAAAGGAAATAATGGAGCTGGAGCAGGATATAAAAAATGAAATCAAGAGATTTCCTAAGGATAATAAAGACATTATTTGTTCAACATATCAAAACAATGCTATGTATGAAATGAAAAAGATTTGTGCATTATATTCTGCCGGTATGCCAGTAGAGCATTTGAATCAAGACTTTGAATATACAATAGTATGTATGGAAAACTATGGAGAACATAAAATAGGATATTTATATCTTCTTTGGATGATATCTTTAGGAATATTATTAGAAACTGATAAAAAGAATATAAAAAGATTGTCTAAGCTAGTGGAGAAAGAAAATATTAAAGATTCAGTAATTGATTATTTATTATATACTAGCGATATTGGATGGCTGAAAGTTACAGATATTTATTATAAAGAAAATCCATATTCAAAAACGAAAGAAATTATAGAACTTGCACAAAAAGATAAAAATGGTGCATCAAAAAGAATACAAAAATATATGCAAAAAGAATGGTTTAAAGGTCATTATGATTATGAATGGAAAAATGCACATAAAGAACATGGTTATGTAGGATTATGGAGTTTTGAAACAGCAGCATTAGCAAAAATATTAGAGATTGATGATGCAAGCTTAATAGAAAATAATCATTACCCATATGATTTGGCACATTATAAGAATGTAATGAAATTTAAGAAAGTTTCAATAAGTGAATTCAAGCATGAGTATGATAGTGAAGAGATAGAAAAAGCAAAAGCAAAAGAAGGAATTGAAAATAATACTGAATTAGAAAGAATTATTCCAATAAAATGGCATTCATTTGTAAATGAGTTGATATATGATTATAAAGTTCTAGATGATAGCAATTTTTATGAAAAATACAAAAAGCCTATTGGATTAGATCAAATATGGTTTTTCTTTGAAGAGTATAAAAAAGAAAATAAGGAAAAAAATCTATTAGGAAGTCTGATTGTTTTTGCAATGACAGAAAAAGGATATATTTTGCAGTTAGATTATAAAGAAGATATAGAAGATTATTATTCAAATATGAAAAATTACTGGAGAAATTCAGAGACAAAGCTAATTCAATTTGTATTAGATAATGATCAAAATTATTATGCAGTGGTACCGAAAGATGCAAATATTGAAAAGATGCATGAAGTTACTGTTACAGATGTAAAAGAAATTAAATAAATTTAAATTTTATTTAGAATCAATATGTAATATCTATAATAAAATAGCAAATCACTCGAAAATTCCCGATTATGACCTCGGAGGTGTAAATTTTCCAAATATAAGTTTGAAATAAATAAAGAACTTATGAAAGCAGATGATAAAAATCATCTGCTTTTTCCATGTAGAAGCAAAAGAATCTGAAAGTAAGCATTACAGTATTTTGTTCTTTTAAGGAAAGGATTCAGAGCTTCTTTATGATATTTATAAAAGTTTAGGTTATACACAATGCATGGACGAGCCAATGAAAATAGGGGTACCTTTATTTCAATATAAAGAAACCGATTATGAATTTTTAAAAAGAGTAGCAAGTCTACTTCGATTAGAAGTGATTTGTGATATAATAAATCTAAATAATTTGTTTTATTATGGAAGACCAGATGGTAAAAAATATACATTAGAAGATGAAGTAAATTATAAAGCATGCAAAGATTTAGAAAGATATAATAAAGCTCAAGTCTTTGGAATAGATTTTCACGATACAGATTTCTTTTATTATGAAGTAGAAAACCTTAAAAAGATGGATATAGGAGATAAAATTTATTTTAAGCAAAAAGATTTATATGTTAATCAATACGAAGCAAAACTTCATCAAGGAGAGTTAATATATAAATATAGATTTTGCAGGGAACGAGGAATTTGGCAAGATAAAATCTATAACCAAAAGATAAAGGGAGTTTCCATTGAAGGAAAAGTTTTAGAGACAGCTGGTGAAAAGCTGAAAATACATTTAAATATAGATGAAAGTCAAGATCCTTCAAAGGCAGCTTGGTTTTATTATGCACCACCAACAGGAAATATATTGTACTCAATGCCGTTAGTTAACGAAAGCGCAATGTTATATTTCCAAGATATAATAGAGGCAGCACCTATTGCTACAAATTGTGTTCGTAAAAATGGAGACACTTGTGCTGAATTATCAGATACAGCTAACAGATATTTTGCAACAGAAAGTGGAAACTACTTAGATATGTTGCCAGGAGCAATTAATTTTCATAGAAGTGGATTTAATGTAAACTTAAATGATCAAAGTGGAATTACATTTAATAGCTCGGGAAATTTAAGTATAGGAGCATCAGGAAGTGTAAGTCTAAGTGCTGGAAGTGTAGCAATAAGTGCTACAAGTAAATTGTTAGTACAAAAGAACAAGAGTAGCTACATTTCTCTTGAAAATGAATTTTATGCTGAATCAAGTGTGGTTTACGAAAGTGGAAGTGCTAGGGATAGTTATGGAGCATTTACAGATGATGAGCCTACTGCTGGAGTTGCTGCGGCAATTGCTAAAAAGGTGGCAGAGAGTATAGAATTTGCTGTAGGAGCTTTAGTATCTGCTATTGCTGGAATGGTAGCAGTTCTAGGAAGTATACCAGGAGAAACTTCATCATCAGATAATGGAAATTCAGTTCCGGTTGTAGGAGAAGAATTAAAAAATAATGAAGATATAAAAGAGTTTAACTCTAATCGTGGTTACGGAAGTGAAACTTTAGTAAAAGAAAAATCCGGAGATGGTGTATATGTCTTAGGAAAAACTAATACTATACAAACAGCATCAGGAGAAAAAAGTTCTTTTGTGCCTGTTGATATGGATAGTTATTTGGAACATAATTCACCTGGAAAATATTTAAAAAGTGATTTGTTAGCTTTGGGAAATGTTGCTCAAGAGACTATAATTTCAACAGGAGAAATGGCTAGTTATGAACTGGAAAATAGTACGATAATAGGTCCTGCACGTCATTTGTATGATGGTTATAAGAAAGTAACAGGTGAAGCACCATTTGGTGGAGCACTAGAAGATTTTGATGTTATGAAGAAGGCAAGAGAGAAGTGCAGTAGTATATCTTCAGATATCCATGATTATTTATATGATATGGCACCATATAAGGACGAATTTAATCTTGCTAATTTTACATTTAATGTAGCACTGATAGCAGTTCCAATAGCAGGTCAACTTAAAAATATTCCTAAGTTGGCTGAATTAGGAATGAATGCAAGTAAAAAATTAGCTAGTAAAATACCTAAGGCTACTGATGATTTGGCTGAATTTTTTAAAAATCTTTTTAAGGATACTAAGACCAGCTATGTGAAGTCAATAGAAAAATATACTGATGATATGAGAAAATATATTATTCCTCCAGAGGATGGATTTGATGCATTAATTGAGCGAAGATATATCGACATTAGAAAAGCAGGTTTTAGTGATGTTTCAGATATTGCAAAAAATACAGGTCTACCAGAGCAAGACATTATAGACATGAAAAATCACTTGTTTTTTAATACCCATGATTTATCAGTACAAGGTAAACCTCCTGAAAAACTATATTTTCAAGGGAATGCTAATATTGCTTATGGTTGGGAAAAGGCAAGAAGTGGAGAAATTACAAAGACCGAAAAGGACTGGTTTGAGGCTCTTAGGAATCATGAATTGACAGAAAAAAAATATATGGATGATGGAATGCCATTAACTGATCCGTCTACTTGGGATCCAGTAAAAGAAAGACAAGGGACTGATCCTTTTAAAAACGCACATGATAAAGCAAATTTAACAGCTGAAGCGCCTAGTGACTTTCCAGGTTATGCTGACATTGCTAATAAGGAATGGAATAAAAATTATATGAACAAGAGCAATGATTATTAATATTGAGGTGAGAAAAATGTATATGAATGAATTGATAGAGAGAATAAACAACATAAAATGGGATGTAGTTGGAAAAAATAATTCAGAAGTTGAAGCTGATTTTGGTTATGAATATTTAAGAAGATTGGCTAAATTTTTTAAAGAGGAATCAATTATGCCAATAAAACCTGTAATGGCAAATATAGCAAAGCTACTGGGAGATGTAGAGGAAGAGATAGTTATTTCTGACTATCTTAGCCCTGAGGCTGTAGAATTTGCAGGGGAAGGTATGTCTAAAAATATATTAAAGTATTATATTCAATTAGCTAGATATGCTGATAAAAATCCGAATGTGGATAAATATTTAAGTATATATGATCCATTAATTAAACTTCTTGAAAGAGGAGGAAAGTATGTTCTTAGCATAAATGAGTTGGATATAGTGAATGTTGCACGATATCCATTAAGACAATGGTATGAAAGATTTGTTGCAAAGGAACCAATTAATATAGATCAACTGTAATTATTACTAATAGAGTACTATGAATAGCTATATAAAAATGAAAAATATACTCTAACTAAAAATGTAAATCAGAATTATATTTAGAGATTCAGAAAGCCATTTTAAAATTGATATAATATTAAAAAAGACAATAAGAAATATAGCTATCAAAGATATAAAATTTTTAATAGCTCCATAAAGAAATATTTAAGTAAGGATTATGCCATAGGGACATAGTCCTTATTGTCTCTCATAATAGCAAAAACAATATGTGTCAATTTATTGGCTACCGCGCCAACGGCAGTTAAATGATGCTTACCTTCACTTCTTTTTTTGTTATAATATTCATTAAGAGGGCTATCATGCAAAGTGCATGTTGAAGCAGCTAAAAATAAAGCACGTCTAAGGTATGGTGAGCCTCTTTTAGACATTTTGTTATTATTTGATAAAAATTGACCAGATTGTTTAACCGTAGGATCTATTCCGGCATAAGCCACTAGGCTAGAAGAATTCTTAAAACGCTTAATATCACCAATTTCACTAAGGATAATAGCGCTAGTTACATGGCCAATTCCAGGAATGGAAGTTAAATGTGAATCAAATTGACTATAGTAAAATTCAATTTCTATATCCAAAGATTTGATTTGTTTTTCAAGAAAAAGTACTTGATCAATAAGTTGCTTTAATTGAAATTTAAAGGCATCTTGAGCTATTTTAATTCCAAAGGTATTTTTTAGCTGCATCTTGAATTTGTCCAGCCTTATTAAGCCCAAGTTGTCCACGGCTGTTTGTTTTTAATAATTTAGCTAATTCATTTATATCAAGTGCTAATATTTCTTCTGGAGTTTGATATTTTTCAAGAAGAGCTTTAGAGCTAGAACCCCAAGTATCAGAAAATAGTTTTTCATATTCAGGGAAAACTTGGTCAAGCACTGTAATTATTCTGCATTTAAGTTCAGAAACTTCAGTAGTTAAAGAAAGCCTATATCTACAAAGTTGTCTTAAAGCAAGGAGCTTGTCCTCGCAAAGCTTGGTATTAGTAAATTTACCGAATCTAATAACTTCAGCAATTATAAAAGAATCCTTAGTGTCATTTTTAGTTTGACGAATGTATAGATTTCTAAAACTATCGGACTGAATAGGATTAATAACATTTATGGTGTAGCCTTTTTCTAATAAAAATGAGTACAAAGAAAGCCAATAATGACCTGTAGCTTCAAGCCCAAAGATAACTTCAGAATCATAAATATGCTTATGAATATGTTCGATTAGTTTGTTTCCACCACTATGAGAATTAGTAAATTTTACTGATTTACCAATTATAGAGCCTTTATCATCAATAATAGTAGCTTCATGATTATTTTTACCAATATCAATTCCAACTATGTACACAAAAACCACCTCATTTAAAATAATTGTTTAGATAGAATCCTCTTATCTATGCAAGTTACATCCTAGTTTGATATACGAAAACTTGTAAAAATACAATTAACATCCAGCTTATACGCAACATCTCGCAAAGATGAGGTAACAGTCTTAGCAACGAGATCAAAAGATGTCTCAAGGGGGCAGACGTAAACCTCTATCTAGTACGAGAATATTGTCTCAAAAGATGAGTGATTAAACAATAGTTATTATAGTAACTTTAAGCCTATGGAAATGAGATATAGATTAAAGTTTTAGGGTGGGAACTATGTATTAATCTTTACAAGCTTATTATACTAGGGGGTAAGTAATCCTGCTTATGATATATTAAAAATGACAGATATGGAACGTACACAATATATATTAAATAATTCAGATTTATCTATTGGTGAAGTACAAGAATATTTAGATATTAACTACGCATTTGATACTAATGTAGGCGATACATTTCGCTCAGAAGGAATTATTGAAGCTAATAAAGATATAACAATACCTCGTTCCAAAGATTATTTGAATAGTAAAGGAAGAATTGATTATTCTGTTGTTCCTCCAGATGGATATGCTATAGATGCAACAACAGGAAAATTGTTAAAGGATGAAATTAAGGAAAATTTGACTGGCGTTAATCGAGTTTATGATAGATATGGTTCTGAATTTGGAAGCTATATGTCACCAGTAGGTGGAACACCTACAACTTTTGAACAAAGAGCATTAGCAACAGTACAAGATGAGACAACACATCACTATTATGAGGAGATAGGAAATTTAGCTGATATTGAAGGAGACATTAATAAAGCATCATTAACTGCAACAAGAAAGGCTGAATTATTAACAAAATTACATGATAATGGAGGTATAACATATGAGGGCAAAATAGCTCCAGGATATAATCAAATAGGTGGAGGAATTCAAACACAGACACCATTAATTGTAAAAGAGTTAATTGAAATAGGTACGCTTAGAAAAATACGTTAAGGAGTGTGAAATATGAATATTCAAGAGGTAATGAAAATTATTAGTGATGAAAAGATAGGAAGATGTGTTTATAAAAAAGAATTAAATGTTTTAATGATGGGACCGTTTGACTTAGAACATAAGAAAAACAAATGGTATGTAATAGAAAATATTGAACGAAGAGGAGAAGTTATAAAATTTGAAACAATTAATGAAAGTGAGGCATGTGAACATTTTCTTGAAGAAGTTCGAAGAAGAAAAATAGAAATTACTAATTGATGAAAACATCCAGCAAGCCATATAATGTGATATCACAAATATTGTGCAAATAGCAAATATAAACAGTTAAATTATAACTTCAGAGGTTATTGAGGGATAAATAGAAGTTAGTGCTTTACCAATAGATAAGACAGATGACATCATACAGATTGAGAACAAAGTTAATAACAATAAAACAAAAAATTCTCATTTAATAATAAAATTTGAATAATTGACTGCTTAATTAATATGATATTGACTGAATAAAAATATAGATACAGAGTAATATAGTAAATTCAATTAAGTTTGGAAAAGAACTTATTGCATAATAATAATTCTGTAGTAAGTTTGGAGACTACCATAGGAAAAACATACTCTAAAAACTGCAAATATCTATCAAAAGAGGGTTCTAATGCTAGTTACTATAGGAAAACATAGCATATTCAGCAAAAACTTCTTTTGATGACTAGCTAAGCTAATAGTAAACTCTAATAGATGGCTAATGAAGTATCTGTTGGAGTTTTTCTTTCTAAGGGCTAAGTTGGATACAATAGGGCACAGTTTGGGCGTACTTTGGACAAAGGAAATCTAGTGAAACAAATACTTTGGGTGTAAGGGCTAACTTTGAAATAAATTCATAGATAGAAGATAAGATAAAAGATATTAGAAAAATATGATTCTAATATAATTTTTAAAATGATACGTTTGATTGACTTTGAAAATTCAAAATAAAGTATATATTATTTAATGTATTAAATTATAAAGCGTGCAAAGATATAATAAAGCTCAAGTCTTTGGAATAGATTTTCACGATACAGATTTCTTTTATTACGAAATAGAAAACCTTAAAAAGATGGATGTTTAAGAGTTTTTATAATTCCTGATTTATTCACAATTTAAATTTCCATTATTGACAAAAAATATGGAAAGCATTATAATTATCTCATTGGTTTAAACAAGGGCGTTTAAAGAAGTTAATTCTTTAAGTGCCCTTATTTTATTTTTTTAGTAGAAATGATAATATTAAAAAAATATGTAAATGAGTTTAAGATGAGGTTAGGCGATAATATACATTTATTATGTAAGTATTTATTATGAAATATTATTACTTTTATATTTTACAAATTAATAAACAATAAAGGACAATGGTGTCAAAAAGTAATTTGCGCCATTGTTCTTTTTTTGCCTCTATATAAATAAAAAGTTTTTTAGTAATGTACATAAGTAAAATAATATTTCAGAAATAACAATTACATTGAAATTATATGTTCATAAGAAAAGAGGTGAGAGTATATTTTAAAAAATGAAATATATAGTATAGGCGTTGATATTGGGACATCAACAACTGAAGTTATAGTCAGTAAATTAAAGATTAAAAATATTTTGAGTTCTTCATTAATTGAGGAAACAGTAATTGAAGACAAAGAAATAATATATAAAAGTCCTATTGTATTTACTCCTCTTTTAGATGAAGTCACTATAGATTTTATAAAGATTAAGGATATTGTTTCAGAAGCTATTAAACTAAGTAAAGTAGAAAAAAGTAATATATCTACAGGAGCAGTGATTATAACCGGAGAAACCGCAAGAAAAGAAAATGCCAGTGAAGTATCAAAAAATCTTTCAGAGTACTTAGGAGATTTTATTGTAGCAACAGCTGGACCTAAGCTTGAATCATTACTTGCTGGATATGGTTCTGGTGCCTGTGATATTTCAAAAAAACTTAATAGGAGAATAATAAATCTTGATATTGGAGGAGGAACAACTAATGTATCTATATTCAACTGTGGTGAATGTGAGCAAACTTTTGCATTAGATATTGGTGGAAGGCTTATAAAGTTTGATTATGAAGGAAAAGTCAGTTATATTTCAAAAAGAATTGAATTTCTCATAGAGGATATGAACATTAATATTAAAAGTGGAAAAAAGGTTGAATTAAAAGAGCTAGAGATTATATGCAAGAAATTAGCAAAGAGCTTATTAGAAGTTTGTTGCTTAAAACAATTGTGTGAAGATACAAGAAGATTATTTATAAGCGAAGAATTCGAGCCATTCAAAGTTGATTATATAAGTTTCTCAGGTGGAGTAGGAGAATATATAGGTGAAACTTATGAAAATATTCAAGCTAAAGACATATTAAAACATGATGATATTGGACATCTACTCGGAGCATGTATAAGTAAGGAATTTGAAAATTATAAAGAAATGTTAGTATCACCTAAGGAAAAAATAAGAGCAACAGTAATTGGTGCAGGAAATCATTCTCTAACAATAAGTGGTAGCACAATAGCTTTTGATAAATGCATATTACCACTTAAAAATATACCTATAATTAAATTGTTTGACAAAGAAGAAAAGTTAAATGAGATATATTTACTAGGAAAGAAAAAGCTTGGTATGTATGAGGATACTACAGTTGCAATTTCACTTATAGGACCTAAGAGTCCAAGCTATGAAGAAACAAAGGTAATTGCAAATGAAATAATAAAGCTTTTTGAAGAAACTAATGGACCAATAATTGTTGTTTTAGAAAATGATTTTGCAAAAGCACTCGGACAAGTAATTTCTTTAAGTTTAAATAAGAAAAGAGAAGTTATATGCATAGATAAAATATCTACAAGAAATGGAGATTATATTGATATAGGATTGCCAATGGGTAATTCAATACCAGTAGTTATAAAAACTTTGATATATAATTGTTAAGAAATAAAACAATAAAATTAATAATAAGGAGTGGTAAAAATGAAAAATGAATTAAAAAAGACATTAAAACCAATACAACTTTGGGGAATAATCGTTGGGATGGTTATATCAGGAATGTATTGTGGATGGAATTATGCTTTAGAATTTACTAGCCCAGTTGGGTTTATTATAGCAATATTAATAGTTACAGTTTTTTATACTACATTTATGTTTAGTTATGCAGAACTTTCAACTGCAATTCCGCATGCTGGAGGACCTTCTGCATATGCTTCAAAAGCACTTGGAAAATTTGGAGGTTTTGTTGCAGGATTTTCATGTTTAGTGGAATTTTTATTTGCAACGCCAGCAATAGCATTGTCAATAGGTGCATATATTAATTTTTTAATACCATCAGTACCTATAGTACTCGCAGCATTAATTGCATATGGAGTATTTGTTCTTATAAATTGTTTAGGAATAGAGACAGCAGCTAAGGTTGAACTTATTGTTACTATTGTAGCGATAGGAGGATTACTTTTATTTATAGGGGCAGGAGCTCCACATATTGAAATGAATAATATTCTTGGTGGAGAAGTTTTTAAAGGTGGACTTGGTGGAATATTTAGTGCAATACCTTTTGCTATTTGGTTTTATTTAGCTGTAGAAGGTGGAGCAATGTCAGCTGAGGAATGTGAAAATCCAAAGAAAGATATACCAAAAGGTTTTATATTAGGAATAGTTACTCTTGTTATATTGGCTCTTGGAACATTCTTTGTAACAGCTGGAATTTCAAACGCAAGTGATTTAAGTGCAATGGCTTCACCATTACCTACAGCATTAGAAGGAATATATGGAGCAGGTTTATTATCTAATGCAATGAGTTTTATTGGATTATTTGGACTTGTAGCAAGTTTACATGGAATAATAATTGGATATTCAAGACAAGGATTTGCAATGTCTAGAGCAGGGTATTTACCTAAGTTTTTATCAAAGGTAAATTCTAAAGGAGCACCAGTATATTCAATAGTAATAATGAGCTTAATTGGGATGATTTTTGTTTTAACAGGACAAACAGCTGTAATTATTGTTATATCATGTTTTGGGGCTGTAGCTTTATATATAATAAGTATGATTTCTTTATTCATTTTAAGAAATAAAGAACCAAACCTTAATAGACCATTTAAAGTATCATATCCAATAGTTCCATCAATAGCACTTGTAATAGCTCTAGTATTTTTAGTAGCACTTACAATTTCAAATATTTCAACTGTATCTTGGGTAGTAGGAGCTTACGCACTTGCAATAATTTATTATTTTGTATATTCTAAAATGCAAGGTGCAAATACAGAAGAATTAAAAGAAGACTTCAATGAAGAAATTGACGTTGAAACTATCTAGAAAAAATTAATGGTGAAAATATCTATAAGGAGTGACATATATGATTTTAAGAACAACCCTTTTTGGAAATGTGTATAATTTTTCAGATGTGAAGGAAGTTCTTGCAAAAGCAAATGAAGAAAAGTCTGGAGATAGACTTGCAGGAATTATAGCTAGTTCAACTGAAGAAAGAGTAGCTGCAAAGGTTGTGCTTTCAGAGTTAACTGTAGGTGATTTAAGAAATAATCCAGTGGTAGATTATGACACAGATGAAGTGACTAGAGTAATTCAAGATGGAGTAAATGAGGAAGTTTATAATAAAATAAAGTCTATGACAATTGGAGAATTTAGAGAATTTCTTTTATCATCAAGTGGAGAAGAAATAAAAGAGATAAGAGATGGATTAACTTCAGAAGTTGTAGCAGGTGTAACTAAGCTTATGAGTAATATGGATCTTATATGTGCTTCAAGAAAAATAGTTAATATAGCAACTTGTAATACAACTATTGGAAACATTGGAACTCTTTCTGCAAGACTTCAACCTAATCATCCAACAGATAATATAGATGGAATAATGGCATCTGTTATGGAAGGTATAAGTTATGGTGTTGGAGATGCATTAATTGGACTTAATCCGGCAGTAGATACAATTGATAGTGTTTCCAATATACTCAAGGTATTTAAAGACTTTATGAACAAGTTTAAAATACCAACTCAAAATTGTGTTTTAGCACATGTAACTACTCAAATGGAAGCTATTAAAAAAGGCGCACCTATGGATTTGATGTTTCAAAGTATAGCAGGTTCTGAAATTTCAAATAGAGCCTTTGGAATAGATGTAAAATTGTTAGATGAAGCTTATTCACTTATGAAGGAATTGAAATCTTCTAAGGGAGATAATTTTATGTATTTTGAAACTGGACAAGGTTCTGAATTATCTTCAGAAGGGCATAATGGAGCAGATCAACTTACTATGGAGGCTAGATGTTATGGGCTTGCAAAAAAATATAATCCTTTTTTAGTTAATACAGTTGTAGGATTTATAGGACCAGAATACCTTTATGATGGAGCACAAGTTATAAGGGCAGGACTTGAGGATCATTTTATGGGCAAGCTAACAGGTCTTTCTATGGGGGTAGATGTTTGTTATACAAATCATATGAAGGCAGATCAAAATGATTTAGAAAACTTAGCAGTTTTACTTGCACAAGCTAACTGTAATTATTTTATGGGTGTTCCTGGTGGCGATGATGTAATGTTAATGTATCAATCTACAAGCTATCATGATATTGCAACTTTGAGGGAAGTAACAAATAAAAGACCAATTAAAGAATTTGAAATGAGACTAGAGGAAATTGGTATAATGAAAAATGGAATATTGACAAATAGGGCAGGAGATCCGTCAATATTTTTGAAGATGGGGGTATAATTTATGGATCATGATATTTTAGAAGATATATCCACCATTGATTTAAGTAATAGAGTTTCAGTAGATGATCCGATAGATTATAAAGGTTGTATGATTTTAAGAAAATCAACACCAGCAAGAATTTGTACTGGAAGAGCAGGGTCAAGATATAAAACAAGTGATTACTTGAGGCTAATGGCAGATCATGCAATTGCAATGGATGCAGTTTGGTCCAATGTAGATGAAAGCGTAGTTGATGAGTTGGGTTTTTTAAAATTTCAAACATTAGCAATGGATAAGGAAGAATATATAACGAGACCAGATTTAGGAAGAAGTTTTTCAAATGAAGTTATAGATCATATAAAAGATAAATGTATAAACAATATAGACGTACAAATAATAGCTGGAGATGGATTAAGCTCACCAGCCATAACTTCAAATTTAAAAGATATATATCCTATGATAGTTGATGGAGTAAAAGGAAAAGGCTATAGTTTAGGAACACCAATTTTTGTCAAATATGCTAGAGTTGCAACTATGGATAAAATAAGTGAAGCAATAAACGCAAAAATTACACTAATATTGATAGGTGAAAGACCTGGACTTGCAACAGGAGAGAGTATGAGCTGTTATATAGCATACCAAGCAAGTAGTAAAAAGCCAGAATCACAAAGAACTGTAATATCAAATATACACAAAAATGGAATGCCTCCAGTAGAAGCAGGAGCACAAATCGTCCAATTAATTGAAATATTAATGAAGGAAAAGAAAAGTGGAATAGATCTTAAACTTTAAAATAAAGTAAGGCTATAAGTATTTTTCTTTTAAAAGTAAAAAAGATAGAATTTTATCCTTTAAAATTAGGACGAGATTCTATCTTTTTTGTTAATTCACAGTTTCAAATAAATATACAAGTTAAATTATGAAAACAGAATAATTCGTTATTTTGGATAAATAACCGTAAATTTTCTGTATTTACAATTAAAATAATAATTTTTATTGACAAACATGTAGTATACAGTATAATAAACTTATACACAATGGCTGGTGTTAATTCACCAGCCATATTTTTTTATAATAATTTTAACGTTAAAAATTTATTATATAATAATTATACGAAAATCATTCAAACTATAACAATAAATGTTATTATGCAAAAATGGTACAACCTATAAAATAGAATAAAGAAAAATATTTAAATGTTTAAATATAAGACAAAGGTGTCTGTAATTTCAATTGAGATTTTATAGGCATCTTTTTTTGTATAAAAAAAAGGAGAAATAATAACTAAAATTAATTAAAAAAATAAAAGATATGGGGGAAATTATTATGATAAGAAAGACATTATTCAAAAAATCATTAGGGGTAATAATAGCAATGGTACTTACAATGTCAATGGTTGTAGGTTGTAGTGAAACGTCAAAGGGAGATTCAGCTAGCGGAAAAACAATAAAACTTGGTGGAGTTTTCCCAATAACTGGTGATGTCCCAGCGTTAGGAGCAGCAATGGACAATGGAGCGAAATTAGCAATCAAAGAAATTAATGCATCTGGTGGAGTTCTTGGTAAACAATTGGATTTTATTGTAGAAGATGATCAAAATCAAGCATCAACAGCACCAAATGCAATTACAAAATTAATAGAACAAGATAAGGTAAGTGCAGTAATTGGAACTTATGCAAGTAAATGCTCAATTCCAATGGCAGCAGTTGCAAAAGCATCAAAGGTAGTTATGATTACTCCAGGATCAACAAATGAGAAGGTAACTACTGAGGGTGGAGAATATGTATTTAGAGCATGTTTTATTGATCCATTACAAGGGAAGATTGGTGCAAAATTTGCAGCAGAAAATCTTAAAGCTAAAAAAGTAGCTATGCTTTATGATGTAGGAAATGATTATTGTGTAGGTATTTCAAAAGAGTTCAAAGCAAATTTTGAATCTTCTGGTGGTACTATAGCTTATGAAAAAACTTATAATACAGGAGAAAGTGATTTTAAGGCATTTTTAACTGAAATTAAAGAATTAAATGTAGATGTATTGTATCTTCCAGACAATTACTCAACTGTAGGATTAATTGCAAAGCAAGCAAAGGAAGTTGGTATTACAGCAAAATTACTCGGTAGTGATTCATGGAGTGATCCAGGACTTGTACAAGTTGGTGGAGCTGCAGTTGAAGGAGCTTACTTTACAGATCACGTATCACTAAAGTCAGATAATGAAAAAATCAAAAAATTTGTTTCAAGTTACAAGGCAGAGTATAATGCTGATCCAAGTGCATTCTCAGTACTTAGCTATGATTCAGTATACATTGTAGCAGAAGCAATTAAAGCAGCAGGTAGTACAGATGAAGTTGCAATCAAGGATGCAATGACAAAATTAGATGTAGATTGTGGAACAACTCATTATAAATTTGATGAAAAACGTAACCCAATTAAGAGCATAGTTATTAATAAGGTTGTAAATGGAGAGTTTAACTTCGAAACTGAAATTGCAGCTAAATAACAAGGTACCCCTTGAGGGTATAAAGTGATACTTATTAATTTAAGTGAGGTTTTATTGAAATTTAAATATTACTTGAACTAAAAAGAATAATAGAAAAAAAGAAATTTTAATAAATTTAATATTAAACGACTGTATCAAAGGCGATGCATAATAGTTAGTGTACGCTTATGATATAGTCGTTTTTATTATCAAAAAAAGTAAAGGAGAGGATCAATATGAATACTTTATTACAACAACTTGTAAATGGTGTAAGCCTTGGTAGCGTATATGCATTAATAGCTATCGGCTATACCATGGTATACGGTATTATTAAATTAATTAATTTTGCTCATTGTGATATTTATATGGTTGGTGCTTTTGCAGGATATTATGCAGCAACGGTACTGGGATTTGGATTTATTGGATGTTTACTTTTTTCCATGATTTTATGTGCATTATTAGGTATGGCAATTGAAAGAATTGCATACAAGCCCCTTAGAAATTCACCAAAGGTAACATTGTTAATCACTACTGTGGGTATGGAGCTTTTATTACAAAATCTTATGAAGGCTGATTTTATGGCAGGTCCAAATACAAGAACCTTTCCAGAGGTACTTCCTTTAGTATCTTATAATATTGGACCAATTACAATTAGTAACTTACAGTTAATTTCATTTGCTGTCACAATAATATTATGTCTTATATTGCAATATATAGTTACTAAAACGCAAACAGGCAGAGCTATGAGGGCAACATCTTATGATAGAGATGCAGCAGCTTTAATGGGAATAAATATTAATAAAGTTATTTCTTTAACATTTGCTTTAGGTTCAGCATTAGCAGCAACAGCTGGTGTATTAGTTGGTATGCTTTATCCTAGACTTGAACCTGCTATGGGTGTTATGCCAGGACTTAAATCTTTTGTAGCAGCTGTTCTTGGAGGAATTGGTATTATACCTGGAGCAATGTTTGGTGGAGTTGTAATGGGACTTATTGAAACACTATCAAAGGTATATATTAGTTCGGGTTTATCCGATGCAATTGCATTTTCTATTTTAATTATAATTCTTCTTGTAAAACCAACTGGTATCTTTGGTAAATCTGATAATGTGAAGGTGTAGGTGATAATTATGCAAACAAAGATAAAAGGTAATGAAAAAAATGTGAATATAAATTTAGTTAAAACCACATATATCAGATATGCACTTACATTGGTAGTTCTTGCTTTAACCTATGGACTTTTAATGTTTCTTGTAAATCAAGGTATAATTGATAACTACATACTTAGAATTATGAAGCAAGTTGGAATTTTTGTAATTGCAGCACTTGGACTTAATCTTATATTGGGTTTTACAGGACAGTTCACTATGGGCCATGCGGCATTTATGTCAATTGGAGCATATGCTTCAGCAATAATGACAAAAAATTTCGATATCCCATTTCCAATTGCTTTGATTGTAGGCGTTATTTTATCAGCAATTTTAGCAGCATTAATTGGATATCCAATACTCAGACTTAAGGGTGATTATTTAGCTATTTGCACCTTGGGATTTGGCGAAATAGTAAAGGTAATAATTCAAAATGTCGATTATGTTGGAGGTGCTAGAGGAATTTCAGCAATACCAACAAAAACTTCATTTCTAATAGTATTTTTTGGAGTAGCACTTTGTTATGCAATACTTAAGAATTTGATTCATTCCTCAAAAGGTAGAGCAATAATGTCTGTTAGAGAAGATGAAATAGCAGCAGAAGCAATGGGCATTAACTCTACAAAATATAAAATGATTGCTTTTATTATAGGTAGTAGTATGGCAGGTCTTGCAGGAGGATTATATGCTCACTTTAATACTTTTATTGATCCAGCGAGTTTTAACTTTGCTAAATCTATTGAGTTAATTACTTATGTTGTACTCGGTGGTATGGGAAGTTTATCTGGGACTGTACTTGGGACCACAATTCTTATATATTTACCTGAAGGATTAAGAGGACTTAGTAGTGTATTTAAGGATTATAGAATGCTTATATATGCATTTTTACTTGTACTAATGATGATTTTTCGTCCACAAGGTATTCTTGGAACAAGAGAGATTTCAGTTGCAAATATTATAAAGTTTATTAAAGGAATTAAAAATATGTCATTTAAAGATATCTTAAAAAGAAAAAAGGCAGGTGAGTAGTATGTCTTTACTTTCAGTAGAGAATTTAACAATAATTTTTGGTGGTCTTGTTGCTGTTTCTGACGTGAATATGGAGATAGGAGATCATCAGTTAATAGGTTTAATTGGACCCAATGGTGCAGGTAAGACAACACTTTTTAATATGCTTACTGGTGTTTATAAACCAACACGTGGGAAAATAGAAGTAAATGGGGAACGTATTGATGGAACTAAACCTTATGATATTACATCAAAACGTATTTCTAGAACTTTTCAAAACATTAGACTTTTTCAAGAATTAACAGTGTTAGAAAATGTTATGATTAGTTTTGATTTTCAAGCAAAAGCTAATTTATTTAGTTCTGTAATTCATACACCAGCTCAAATTTTAGAAGAAGAAAAAATGAAAAAAGAGGCCTTAGATATACTTAAGATTTTCAGCTTGGATGATAAGGCAGATGATCTTGCAAAAAACCTTCCTTATGGTAAGCAAAGAAGATTAGAAATAGCTAGGGCATTGGCTGCAAAGCCAAAACTTTTACTTCTTGATGAACCTGCAGCAGGTATGAATCCACAAGAGACCATAGAACTTACCGAACTTATTCGTTGGATAAAAGATGAGTTTAAAATTTCTATTTTGCTTATTGAACATGATATGAAACTTGTAATGAATGTATGTGAATACATTTATGTACTTTCTTTTGGTCAAATTATAGCAAAGGGTATTCCAAAAGAAATTCAGAAAAATCCTCAAGTAATAGAAGCTTATTTAGGAAAGGGGGCTGCGAAATAATATGTTAAAGGTAAATAATATAAATGTATCTTATGGTGCAATTCACGCAATTCACGATCTAAGCTTAGAAGTGAATGATGGAGAAATTGTAACTTTAATTGGTGCAAATGGTGCTGGAAAAACAAGTACGCTTAGAGCTATTAGTGGTTTAACCCCAATTAAATCAGGTGAAATTATATATAATGATAAAGTAATAAGTACTCTTGGAGCACACAAAATCGTAGCTCATGGACTAAGCCAAGTACCAGAAGGAAGAAGAATATTTGGTGATCAAACAGTAGAAGAAAATCTTTTACTTGGAGCATATCTTAGAAAAAACAAATCCGAAATCAAAGAATCAATGGAAGAGGTATTTAATTCGTTTCCAAGAATAATGGAAAGAAGAAAACAGCTTGCAGGAACTTTGTCAGGTGGTGAGCAACAAATGCTTGCAATTGGTAGAGCATTAATGGCAAAGCCTAAATTATTATTACTTGATGAGCCATCTATGGGACTTGCACCCATTATAGTTGAAGAAATATTTGAAATTATAAAAAAAATTCGTAACTCGGGAACAACTATTCTTTTAGTAGAGCAAAATGCCAATGCTGCACTTCAAATAGCAGATCGTGGATATGTATTAGAAACAGGTAGCGTTGTCATAGAAGGATTAGCAAAGAACTTATTAAATGATGATTCTGTTAGACGCGCATACTTAGGAGAATAAAGTAAAAAAATAGTGATATAAATTTTTTCAAAGAGAAGGGTGGGAAATAACATGGATAATTTTGTGATTGCAATCACTAGAACGTGTGGAAGTGGTGGAACAACCATTGGGAAAATGCTTTCAAATGATTTCAAAATCAATATGTATGACAAAGAATTATTACGTTTAGCATCAGATGATAGTGGTATTAATGAATCACTATTTAGTAATGCAGATGAAAATATGAAAAATAGTCTCTTATATAGGGTGTCAAAAAATGTATACAATGGAGAGCTAATTCCGCCAGAAAGCAATGATTTTACTTCAAATGATAATTTATTTAACTATCAAGCTAAGATACTTAGAGAACTTGCAGAAAAAGAATCTTATGTTGTAATAGGACGTTGTGCAGATTATATTTTAAAGGATAAACCAAATGTATTTAAGATTTTTATTCATTCATCTTATAATGATTGTATTAAGCATGAGATGGAAAGCCTTTGTATTACAGAAAAAGAGGCAATTAAGCAAGTTAAGAAATTAGATAAGTATAGAAAAGAATATTATTATTATCATACAGGCAAGAAGTGGGAAAATGTAAAAAACTATGATTTGTGTATTGATACCAGTAAATTAGGATTTGAAAAAAGTGTTAAATATATTACAGAATATATTAAATTAAGAATGGACTTATGATATGAATTAATACACTTGTAAAAAAATTATTTTTGACTATAAATAATAAAAAGTTCGTTACATTAATATACCTGTAAATTCTATAAAATAAAGGGTTTACAGGTTTATTTTTAATAGTTTGAGGGGGTAGTTATGGATAACATGGATTATAAAATATTAAAATGTCTAAAATCAAATGCAAGATATAAAGCATCTGACATAAGTAAGGAAATTCATTTATCAATTTCCGCAGTTATTGAACGTATACACAAAATGGAAAAAAATAATGTGATTACAAATTATACAATAATAGTAGATCAAAAAAAATTAGACAATGATGTGAGTGCTTTGATGGAGATTAGTCTTGAGCATCCCAAATACTACGATTCTTTTACTGAGGCAATTGAATTAAATGCTAATATTGTTTCATCTTATTATTTGACTGGAGATTATGACTTTATGCTTAAAATTATTTGCCAATCCTCGGATCATCTTGAAAAAATTCATCGACAGATAAAAAGCCTAGAAGGAGTATCAGCAACAAAAACTCATTTTATTTTGAAAAATATTAAAAACATATTTTGTGTAATACCGGAGACAGATAATTAAAGTACTTAGAATGAAACTTTTAGAGAAGGAAATTTCAACATAAAATTTTTAGAAATATGTAAAGATTTATTATAATATATTCGTTAATACCATAATTTTGTCGTGTAGATATGGTTACTCTTAATTATATATACTTTATAAATATGAGGAGTTTAAAAATGATAAAATCACTTATACTGGGAATATTAGCTTCTTTCTTTTTTGCTTTTACTTTTGTACTTAATCAACAAATGAATATATCAGGTGGTAGTTGGCTATGGAGTTCATCTTTAAGATACATTTTTATGTTACCCATTTTATTTATTATTATGATTATAAGAAATGAATTATTTGATGTATTAAATGATATAATAAAAAACCCTATTCAATGGATTACTTGGAGTACAATAGGGTTTGGATTATTTTATGCGCCTTTATGTTTTGCTTCAGAATATGGGACCTCATGGTTAGTTGCTGGAACTTGGCAAATAACTATAGTTGCTGGTGCATTTATGTCGCCATTATTTTTTAAAACTATAGAAATTAAAAATAGAATCTATAAAATAAGAAATAAAATACCTAAAAAATTTCTAGTAATTTCTTCAATAATTTTGTTAGGCATATATTTAATGCAGTCTGAGGAAGCAAGCGATATCTTTGATTTAAAAATATTATTAGGAATTATATCTGTTATTTTAGCAGCATTCTCTTATCCCCTTGGTAATCGTAAAATGATAGAAGTTTGTGATAATAGATTTAACACATTTCAAAGGGTATTTGGCATGACACTATGTAGTATGCCTTTTTGGATAATCATATCAATATATGGTTGTGTTTCTTTTGGATTACCAAGTAAAGGACAAGTAGTACAATCATTTATAGTTGCTATTTTTTCTGGAATTATTGCTACAATATTATTTTTTAAAGCAACTGATATAGTAAGTTATGATACATACAAATTATCAATAGTAGAATCGACACAGTCTGGTGAAGTAATATTTACACTTTTAGGGGGAATAACTATATTTCATGATAAAGCGCCAACAATGATTGGTTTAATAGGAGTAATACTAGTGGTTAGTGGAATGATTTTAAATTGTCTTATTGAAAAGTAAGGCACATGAAAATAAATAACAAGTCCAAAGTTGCCATGAATATTTTTCATCAGGCAAGGAGACGAATCGCCCTCATAGCGGGCCTATTAGGTCAATTTGCCGACGTAGCATGATGGAAAATAGTCTGGCAAATGGACTTGTTATTTTTTTGATTGTGCCTAATCTTAATATGTTATGAAAATTTCTACTGTAGCTATAAAAATTAGTTTATTTATAAGACTGCAAATTTTACGTAATATATAGTAAAAGACATTAAATATTTTGGCTTTATAGTATAATTAAAATAAATTATACGTAAATTTGAAAAAATATTGAAAAAAATTAATATGAGATGTACTATATACTCATATTTAAAAAATTTATTAAAAACCATATATATTTAGACAAAGAAGTCAAAGTTAATATGTCTAATTATATGTGGTTTTTTATTATTTATAGGAGGATTAACAATGGAAAATTTAGGATATTATAATGGAGAGTATGATTTAATTGATAAGATGAAAGTACCCATGAATGATCGTGTGTGTTATTTTGGTGATGGAGTTTATGATGCTACTTATAGCAGGAATCATGTGATTTTTGCACTGGATGAGCATATTGATCGATTTTTTAATAGTGCTGGTTTATTAAAGATTAAGATTCCTTACACAAAGGATGAGCTTAAGGAAATTCTTAAGGAAATGGTTAATAAGGTTGATAGCGGGGAGCAATTTGTATATTGGCAAGTTACAAGAGGAACTGGAATGCGTAATCATGCTTTTCCAAGTGATGATGTTCCAGCAAATATCTGGATTATACTAAAGCCTTTAAACATTAAAGATATGTCAAAAAAACTGAAGTTAATTACTTTAGAGGATACTCGTTTTTTACACTGTAATATTAAAACATTAAATCTATTACCTAGCGTAATGGCTGCACAAAAAACTGAAGAGGCAGGATGTCAAGAAGCAGTATTTCATAGAGGGGATAGAGTAACAGAATGTGCACATAGCAATGTATCTATTATAAAAGATGGTATTTTAAAAACTGCACCAACAGATAATTTAATTCTACCTGGTATTGCAAGAGCTCATCTTATTACAAAGTGTAAGTTATTTGATATTCCTGTATCTGAAACAGCATTTACATTAAAGGAATTAGTAGATGCAGATGAGGTTATTGTAACTAGCTCAGGTCAATTTTGTATGACTGCTTGTGAAATAGATGGGCAACCTGTAGGTGGAAAAGCTCCAGAACTTGTAAAGAAATTGCAGGATGTTTTGTTAAATGAGTTTTTAGAAGAAACAAAAGTAGACTAGGAGGAAAGAATATGAAACAAGAACAGTTAACAATATTTAATATGGGAGAGAATTTAGATAATTTAATGAATTTAGATCCTAGAGGATATGGTGTATGTCGTATTTTATATTCTGCTGCAAGAGAATATACAGAGGAACCTTTAACTACAAATGCAGCTAAAAAATTGGTAGATACATTAAAAGAGGGAGATTTGGTTTATATAATGACTGGATTTGTGCTACTTCCATTTAAAAAAGCAGAAATGGATGGGATAGTAAGTTCGCTCCTCTTGGCAAGATCACTAGTTAAGGCCTTTAATGTAAAACCTGTAATCATATGCCCTGATGATAATATGGAAGCTGTAAAAAATTTAGCTTATGTAATTGGATTACATTTGTATGACAATATAGAAGAATTAAACGAATATCCTATATCAATGGCGGCTATAGCATTTACAAAGGACGTAAAAAAGTGTGCTAAGCAGGCAGATGAAATTATAGCTAAGGGATTACCTAGTGCGGTTATTAGCATAGAGTGTCCTGGAGCGAATTCAGTTGGGACTTATCATAATGCAGTAGGTTTAGATGTGACAGACTTAGAAGCAAAACAAGATATCTTATTTACTAAATTACAGGATAAAGGAGTTCTTAATATAGCAATAGGTGACCTTGGAAATGAAATGGGTATGGGAACTATTAAAAAGCAGTTAGAAGAATATATTCCATATGCAGCTAAAGGAAAATGTAATTGTGGATGCAATGGAGGAATTGCAGCATTTACAAAGGCAGATAATATTATAACTGCTACTGTTTCTGACTGGGGATGTTATGGATTAATTGCAGCAATTGCTTATTTAAAGAAAGACTTAGAAATATTGCATACAAAGGAAATGCAAGAAGAAGTTATGGTTGTGGCGTCTCGAAGTGGAATGATAGATATGTATGGTTGGTTAGTTCCTGCTATAGATGGTTTTGGCGTGTCTATGAATCGTTCAATAGTTAATCTAATGAGAGAATGTGTAGATTCTGCTATCAAATTAGAGAAAACAACTGCTAAGTGGTTTAAAGAGGTTATTGAATTAGGTTTTTATGAAAATATAATGCAAGAACAAGAGGCTAATGAAAATTTGATAAGGCTAAATGAAAGGAGTAATAGAGGGTGAATTATTCGAAAATGAAGCCTAAAGAGGTTCGTAGCTTAATACGTGAAGGGAAAATTACAGGGACAACCTCTGGAATGTGTGCTGGATATGCACAAGCTAATTTAGTTATTCTGCCAAAAGAGTTAGCTTACGATTTTTTATTATTTACTCAAAGGAATCCAAAGTCTTGCCCAGTACTCGAAGTTAGTGATGTTGGTAGTAGAAACCTTAGATATATTGCAGAGAATGCAGATATAGCTTGTGATATTCCTAAATATAGAGTTTATGAAGATGGAATACTAACTGGGGAATATACAAGTGTAGAGCATTTGTGGAGAGATGATTTTGTAAGCTTTTTAATAGGTTGTAGCTTTTCTTTTGAATCAGAGCTAATAGATGCTGGTGTACCAATAAGGCATATTGAAGAAAATTGTAATGTACCTATGTTTATAACTAATATAGAATGTGAACCTGCAGGTATATTTAATGGGAAAATGGTTGTTAGTATGAGACCTATTCCTTACGCGCAAATTATAAAATCAGTAATGGTAACAGGAACAATGCCAAAGGTTCATGGAACACCAATTCATATTGGAGATCCTTCTGTTATCGGAATTTCTAATATTAATAATCCTGATTTTGGCGATTGTGTTAAAATAAAAGAAGGGGAAGTACCAGTATTTTGGCCTTGTGGTGTAACACCACAGTCCGTAGTTATGAATGTAAAGCCTAAAATTGTTATTACACATTCTCCAGGGCATATGCTTATAACTGATACTAAAAATATAGATTTAAAATACTGAGAGGAGAAACTTTATGTATCAGGTAGATTTAAATTGTGATTTAGGAGAAAGTTTTGGAAGCTATAAGATTGGTTTAGATGAAGATGTGATTTCATATATTTCTTCTGCTAATATAGCATGTGGTTTTCATGGATCAGATCCACTTATCATGGCAAAAACCGTTGAATTAGCTAAGAAATCTAATGTATGCGTTGGTGCACATCCAGGATTACCTGATTTAGTTGGTTTTGGAAGAAGGAATATGGATATTTCTCCACAGGAAGCTAAAGCAATGGTGCAATATCAAATTGGTGCATTAGAATCATTTTGCAAAGCACAAGGAACTAAAATGTATCATGTAAAACCACACGGAGCTTTATATAATATGGCTGGAAAAGATTTAAACCTTGCACTTGCAATTTGTGAAGGAATCTATGAAGTGAATCCTGATTTGATTTTACTTGCACTATCTGGAAGCAAAATGATTGAAGCTGCAAAACATATTGGATTAAAGGTAGCAAGGGAAGCTTTTGCAGATCGTGCTTATGAAGAAGATGGTTCTTTAGTTTCAAGAACTAAAGAAGGCTCAATGATACTTGATGAAAATGAAGCCATTAAACGAGTTATTAGAATGATTAAAGAAAATAAGGTAAAAACAATTACAGGAATAGATATACCAATTAAAGTTGATTCAATATGTGTTCATGGTGATGGAATTAAGGCATTAGAATTTGTAAGAAAAATTAATTTCAGTTTTGAGGAAGAAAAAATAAAAATTGTTTCATTATCTAAAATTATTTTATAGATATATATTAATGTAATAAAAAATATTGTGGAAGAAGGATTTTCTGTGGAGAAATATCTTAGAACTTATGCAAAAATAGATTTGAATGCTGTATTGCATAATATAAATGAAATCAAGAAAAAGATAGGACAAAATGCAAAAATCATGGCAATAATTAAGGCAAACGGATATGGTCATGGTGCTACAGCTCTTGGAGATTTCCTTGAAAATGAAGTGGATTATTATGGAGTGGCTACTATAGAAGAGGCAATGGAACTTCGCGTAAATGGAATAAAATTGCCTATATTAATTCTTGGCTATACATCACCAAGTCAGTATATAGATATAGTTGAAAATGATATTACCCAAACTATTTATACTGTGGAAATGGCTGACGAAATCTCAAAAGTAGGGGCACTATGTAAGAAGAAAGCTAAAGTTCATATTGCTCTAGATACTGGTATGACTAGAATAGGATTTCAAGCAGATAAAGCTGGGATTTTAGAAGTTGAAGAAATTTTCACATTTTCACATTTGATAGTTGAAGGTCTATTTACTCATTTTGCATGTGCAGATGAAGCAGATAAAAGTTATAGTAAATTTCAAATAGATAGATATGATAATTTTGTGAGATTATTAGAAGAAAAGGGCATTCACATTCCTATTAAGCATATGTGTAATAGTGCAGGAATAATGGAGTTTGATCATCATCACTTTGATATGGTTAGAGCTGGAATAATTACTTATGGATTATATCCATCACAAGATGTTGATAAAAATGCTATTAAGCTAAAGCCTGCTTTAGAATGGAAAACACACGTAATTAATGTAAAGACTGTTGATGCAGGATATGGTGTAAGTTATGGAATAACTTATATTACAAAAAATAAAACAAAGATTGCAACTGTTTCTATTGGATATGCTGATGGGTATCTGAGGGCACTTTCATCAAAAGCAAGAGTATTGATTCACGGCAAATATGCACCAATTATAGGTAGGATTTGTATGGACCAAATGATGATTGATGTTACAAATATAGATAATGTAAAGATTGAAGATGAAGTAACCTTAGTAGGGAAAGATGGGAATAATATTATTTCAATTGAAGAGTTAGCAGATATAGCAGGAAGCTTTAATTATGAATTTGCCTGTGGTATAGGAAATAGGGTTACAAGAGTATATAAATATATAGGTTGAAAATCTTTGGAGGTAAAACATGAGGACAGAAAAGATTAAGATTGAAACTGAAATTTCTCAAATAAGTGAAACCTCAGCTTTGATTGAATTTGGATATGAAATTAAGGAAGATATAAATAAAAGAATAAGAACATTTTGTACATATCTAGATGAACATCCTTTTATAGGAATGATAGAATATGTACCTGCTTTTGCAAGTGTTTCTATTATTTACAATCCTTTAGATATAAAGTGTGAATGTCCATTTGATGTAGTAAAGTCTATTTTAGAGGATATACTATCTAAACTTGATTTTTCTTTGATGGATGAAGAACATATTATTGAAATTCCAGTATGCTATGGTGGAGAATTTGGACCAGATATTGAACATGTAGCTAAAATAAACAACCTTACTGTAGATGAGGTAATAAATATTCATTGTGAGGGAAAATATTTAGTTTATATGATTGGATTTGCACCGGGGTTTCCTTATTTAGGAGGAATGTCAGAAAAGATTGCAGCACCAAGACGTGAATCTCCAAGGACAGCAATACCTAAAGGTTCAGTTGGTATTGCCGGAATGCAAACTGGATTATATCCAATTGAAACTCCTGGTGGATGGCAACTTATAGGGAGAACTCCAATAAAGATGTTCGATTTAGATAATAAAAGCCTTTTAAAGTCAGGAGATATAGCTAAATTTTATTCTATTTCTTATGAGGAATACCTAGAGCTAAAGGAGGGAGACCAATGAACATATCTGTTTTAAATCCAGGGCTCCTTACAACTATTCAAGATTTGGGGAGAAGTGGATATCAAAAATATGGAGTTATAGTTAGTGGTGCTATGGATACATATGCTATGAGACTTTCAAATATCTTAGTTGGAAATGAAGAAAATGAAGGTGTTCTAGAAATAACATTGATTGGTCCTTCTTTAAAGCTTGAGGCGGGAACTTTATTTTCCATAACAGGTGCAGATATATCACCAACTATTAACGGAAAGAAAATTCCTAGAGGAAGACCAATTTACTTAAATAAGGATTGTATATTAAAGTTTGGCTATTGCAAAGCAGGATGCCTTTCTTACTTAGCTGTAGCTGGAGGTTTTGATGTAAAAAAGATTATGGAAAGTAAAAGTACATATTTAAGAGCACAATTTGGTGGTTTTAACGGAAGAAGTTTGAAAAAAGATGACATTCTTAGGATTGGTGTTAAAAGTTCTAAAGCCATTAAAATAATAAAAAAGCTAGAAGAAATAAAGGTTAAGGGTGATTTTATAGCTCCAAGCTGGTATATTAAGAATTTTATGATTCAAAATACTGAAAGTACAGTTATAAGAGTTTTTGAAGATAGACAATTTCATAAGATATCTGAAAAAAGCATAAATAAATTTTTCAACTCAAAATTTAATATAGATATTAAATCTGATAGAATGGGATATCGTTTAGCTGGAGAAAAAATCGAGCTTAAAGAAAAGTTAGAAATGATATCAGAAGAAGTGTCACTGGGTACTATTCAAATTCCTCCAGATGGGAATCCTATTATTCTTTTAGCAGATAGACAAACTACTGGTGGATATCCAAAGATAGCGCATGTAGCCTCTGTAGACATTCAAAAGATAGTTCAACTTAAACCTAATGATAAAATTGAATTTAAAAAAATAACCTTGAAGGAAGCTGAAAAATTATACTTTAAAAGAGAAATTTATATAGTAGACTTGAAAAAAGCTATAGAAATAATAACGATATAATAGCGTTAGGAGTAAGATTATGATTAAAATAGATGATATAGAAAAGATTATTGAAGTTGTTAATAAATATAATTTTTCTCGCTTTGAATTTGAACAAGATAAAAGTAAGATAATTATAGAAAAGAATGGAGCACCTAAAACAGAAAATAATGAACCTTTTAAGTTTGAAACTAAAAGTTTTGAGGCTAAAATTGAAAAAGTTCAAGATTTTAAAGAAGAAATTATTGAAAAAGAATATATAAAAGCTGCTTTTCCTGGAAACTTTTACTGCTCAAAGGAACAAGGCGAAAAAGCTTTTGTTAATCTTTATGATGAAGTTCAATGTGACAGTATAGTTGGACTAATTGAAGCAATGAAATTATTTAATGAAATTGAAGCTGGAGCTGACGGAACAATTATTGATGTATTAGTTAAAGATGGAGACTTTGTTGAATATGGTCAACCATTATTTGAAATTAAAAGTAAATAAATTAATTGGAAAGGAGAAAACTATGTTTAAGAAGATTCTCATAGCTAATAGAGGAGAAATTGCCGTTAGAATTATACGAGCTTCTAATGAAATGGGCATTTTAACAGTTGCGATTTATTCAGAAACAGATAAAGATGCAATGCATGTTAAATTAGCAGATGAAGCTTATTGCATTGGAAAAACATCTCCAAAAGACAGTTATATTAATGTAAAAAATATATTAAGTGTAGCTATACATACTAAAGCAGATGCCATTCATCCAGGTTATGGTTTTTTATCTGAAAATGCAGAGTTTGCAGAAATGTGCGAAAAGTTTGGAATTACTTTTATAGGTCCATCACATGAAATTATAAGCAAAATGGGTGATAAATCTAATGCAAGGGATACTATGAAAAAGGCAAATGTGCCTACTGTTCCAGGAACTGATGGTGAAATAGAAGATATAAATGAGGCAATAGAAATTGCAAATAAAATAGGATACCCTGTTATTGTTAAAGCATCTGCTGGTGGTGGCGGTAAAGGAATGAGAGTTGCGAGTTCTAAGGATGAATTAATAAGCTCTATTGAAACAGCTCAAAAGGAAGCTCAAAATTACTTTGGTAATTCTACTGTTTATTTAGAAAAATACTTAGAATATACAAGACATGTTGAAATTCAAATAATAGGAGATAACTATGGAAATGTAGTTCATCTAGGGGAAAGAGATTGTTCAATACAAAGACGTCATCAAAAACTTGTAGAGGAATCACCATCACCTGCACTAAATGAGGATTTACGTAATGCTATGGGGCAAGCTGCCATTAATGTAGCTAAATCAGTAAATTATAATAGTGTAGGAACGGTTGAATTTCTTTTAGATGCGGAAAATAATTTCTACTTTATGGAAATGAATACGAGGATACAAGTAGAACATGGAGTAACTGAAATGATAACTGGAATTGACCTTGTGAAGGAGCAAATATCAGTAGCAGCAGGGGAAAAATTATCATTTACTCAGGAAGACGTAAAAATAAATGGGTGTGCCTTAGAATGTAGAATAAATGCAGAAGACCCAGCTATGAATTTTATTCCATGCCCAGGAAAAATTGAAAATTACATAGTTCCTGGAGGAATTGGACTCAGAATAGATAGTGCAGTTTATCAGGGATATGTTATCTCACCATTTTATGATTCAATGGTATCAAAAGTAATTGCGTGGGGAAGAAATCGAGAGGAAGCCATTTCAAGAATGAAAAGAGCCTTAAATGAATTTGTTATTGAAGGAGTTAAAACAACAATTCCATTCCATAAAAAATTAATGGATAATGAAACTTTTATAACAGGAAACTTTAATACTAAATTTTTAGAAATAGAGAAAGATTTATTTTAGAAAAAAAGAAAAGAACACCAAATCTAGCTTAACGTTCATTTTCTAATAACTAATTAAAAATTAATATCCCCAAAACTAAAAATGTTCTAGGAAAAGCTTAGTATTATCAGTACTAAGCTTTTCGTATTTAATTATTTTGATAAGGGTTTATTAGCTATATGATTACAAAAATCTAAAAGATTATATTTCAAAGGCAAATCTTTTATTGATATAACATCTTCTTTATAATTCCCATCCCATGGAGAAATGGATACAATAGAATCATTAAAAACATTAATTAAGTATTTATCATCGTTAAAAACTACTTTTAACCTAAAGGGCTCTTCAATATCAATTTGATCTTCAGAATAATTATCATCAACTAGAGCAGAAATAAAGTTTTCAATTATATCATTTTCCTCAATTGGAACTTCTATTTCTTTATATAAATTAGTATCAAACACATATAGAGTGAAATTTTCATTATTTAAAATTCTATTTTCAAGCTCATCGGTATAATAATGATTACTTGGTTTGGTAGAAAGATTTATGTATTTAGGATCCTGAAAACTGCAACCATTTAAAATAAAAAGCAATAGAATGATTATAAAAATAAAATTTAACTTTTTCAAATAAAACATCTCCTTGTATAACATTTCTTAAATTAGGTATATTCAAAAAAGTAAATCAGTATGCTAAAAACATAGCAAGTGATAATTTAGAGAATTGTATAATATGATAGATAGTAAAGATAATTTGGAGGATAGTATGTATATAATAGCGACAGTAGGGCCAAATGTAAAAGATAGGACTGTGCTTAAGGGCATAATGGATAATGGTGTAAATGCATTAAGATTTAATTTTATACATGGAAGTGAAACGGAATTTCTAGAATTTTTAAAAATAGCAAAAGAAATAAATAAAGACGTAGAAATAATACTAGATCTTTCAGGAACTAAAGTCAGAGTGTCTAGTAACTTTGAATATATATATAAAGTTTATGATGATGAAGAAATTTATTTTTGTGGAGAAGACAAATATGATGAAATGAAAAATAATATAAGTAAAATTAAAGCTAAGATAATTCCATTGAATATAACAAATAAAATTTTAAATCAAAAAAAATATGAACAAATAGGTATAAAAGATAATACTATGCTTTTTAATGTTATAGATAGGAATAATGGACTTATTAGAGTTGTTGCAGTAAGGGGAGGAATCATTAGAAAGGGAAAAGGTTGTAATATAAAGGGTTTAGATAGAGAACTTATTTTATTAAGTCAAAAAGATAAGGATGCCATAATATGGGGCATAAAGAATAACGTAGATATAATATGTCAATCATTTGTTGAAGATAAGGAAGATATTAAAGAAATAAAATTATTTTTAAATGATAAAATTATAAATGAATATAAACCTAGAATTTGGGCGAAGATAGAAACTCTAAATGGTATAAATAATATAAAAAGTATTTTAAGTGAAGTGGATGGAATAGTTATAGGAAGGGGGGATTTAATTCCGGAAACATCTATAGAAGATACACCAATACATGAGGAAAAAATAATAAATGAAGTAAGCAAAGATAAAGACAAAGATATAATTATGGCAACTCATCTTTTTAATAGCATGAAAAATGGAAAAATGCCATCAATTTCAGAAGTTGAAAGTATATATAATTTTATAAAAGCAGGTGCTACAGGTTTCCTTTTAGCTGGAGAGACATCCATAGGAAAAGCACCTGTAAAAACAGTTGAATTTCTAAGTAAACTAATCTCAAAATATAAACCTAGTTGAAGCCTTATGCGTGGATCCGCCGAAATTGAATACATGTTTGTTCCTGCGGACTAAGAAAATTTCGCTGGAAGCCACTAAATGGCAGGTTGCACTCATTCCAGTTTGCTCCAAATATAAAAGCACTGTGTGAAAGTTCGAGGAGCCAAATATAAAATTTGGACTCTCACTTTTTGGACAAACTAAAATGGAACAACCTACCATTAAGGGGCTTCAACAGCTTATTTTCTAATGCCGCTTACACAAACATGTATCCAATTTCTATATTTGGTTATACAGTAAGTATAGTAAGTGTACAACTAAATACAAAATATAAGTGCAAATTTAAATGTAGGTATCAATAAAAACAGCATGAGTATTTGTGCAAGAAGCACTTTAAAATATCCATCATGTTTTTATATTTATTAAATATATTTATTAAATCTTTTAAGAAAGAATGAAATAGCTAAAGTTAATGCATAATCATAAACTAAAAATACTATTTGAGCACCTAACCATAAAATCCATAAAGGCAAATCGGGTGATATAACTACTAAAAGGTTTTTAGTAATAAAGTAAATTATGCCAAGTAGTATATTAAATGAAATGAGCTTTAAGAATATTTCTAAGGGTATGTTTTTAGCTTTTTCTATAAAGTACTTTATTATTCCATATACTCCAAAGAACAACGTGTAGTATAAAGCAATATTAGGTCGAACTAAAAAGAAACTAAGTACGCTTGAAGCAATATAAACTAATATTGTGTTTTTTATTGAAGTTCTTATAATAGATATTGGAATTAAACAAGAAGCAACTGTTAATATTGATAATGTATTTATTGGAATAACAGATGTAGCATAAAGTATTACAAGAGTTAACGCCACTAATAATCCGCTTTCAGCAATATATCTTGATTTCATAAAACCTTCACTCCTTTTAGCAAATTATAGGAAACTCGATTAGCTTTAATACTATTTTATTTAACAACAACCAATTAAATCGCCACCAGCACATTCACATAAAGAATCTAAACACCAAAGATTGACACAACAGCTTAACATATCATTATTATTTCTATTTGTTGTTCTATAATAAGGATTAGAATAGCCATTACCTCTTTGTTTTAAAGAATTTAAACCCTGTCTATATTCTAAATTATTTGGATCCATACTAACAGCTGTATTCATATGTTCAAGACCAGAATCAAACCAACCCTTGTTAACTAGTACTGCACCATATAAATAATGCCATTCTGCATTTCTATTGTTAATAGAATTTAATTTATTTTCAGCAAATGCATAATTCCCAGATTGGATTGATCTTCTTATTTCTTGGAATTCATAAGATCCACTTGAAGAATTATTATAATTAGAAGCATTACTTGAGTTACTAGAACTAGAACTGCTAGAATTATAGTTAGTATTCCCAGCATTCTTTGTTAAAGCATCATAAGCTTCATTAATTTCAATCATTTTTTCCTGTGCTAAATTTTGAAGAGGATTATCTATAAATTTATCGGGGTGGTATTGTTTAATAAGTTTTCTATAAGCACTTTTTATTTCAGCTTGGGTTGCACCAGGTTTTATGCCTAATACTTCATATGGATTCATTATAAATCGCTCCTTTTAGTTTCATTTGTACTTTCTGGATTTTTAGTTACAGTTATGTATTTATCCATTAAGCCGAGTTGAATTATGTTATATAGTATATCTTCATTTCTATTAAGTTGCAATTTTTCTAAGTTTTCCTTGCAGCTATATCCACAATTTAAAATAGTGAATTCTATTTTAGGTTTTATAAAATCAATAAATTTATCATATTCTAAGGAATTTTTATTATATAAAAAATTTATTGGATTAAACTTATCTTTTTCCATATCAGATTTTAAATCATCTAAGGCATCTATTAAATAAATCCATTTGCCTATAGAATACCCTAAAGTATACAAAGTATTTCTAAGCTCTAGGCAATCATCCTTAAGCTTATAAGGATAATCACGTAAGATTAGACCAACTAAATTACTAAATGGATCACATATTTCATCTATAGAAGTAAAAGATTTATTATCTTCTAATATAGAAAGATTTTTTAAACACTTTTTAATATCGTTATTAATTTTAATTATTGAAGCTCCAAATTTTCTTTTATAAGGCGATAAGACAACTGAAAAAAACTTACTTCTTAAATTTTTATCATCGTGTACATCATCTAATAATTTATAATAAAATAAGGAGATATTCATAGCAGCTGCATAAGACAAAGATTTATTATTAGCTACTACAATCTTTTTTTCAGTAGGGTGAAGTGCACATCTATGGGATGATACTTCTAATTCTTCTGGATTTAATGCATCTAATAATAATCCTAAAAAAGTCATATCATAATTTAGAGACATTCTAGGGATATTACCAAATTCTTTTTTTATGTGACAACATAATCCACAATAATAGCATTTAAATCTAGCAAAATCCTTTACTTTCATTTCTGCCTTCAGTGGAGTAACATATCCAAACAATAAAAACACTCCTTAATTTACGTGAAACTAATCTATGAAATAAAGTTAATTATAATTTCATTATACCGTAAATTTTAACATTCAAACAATAGGTTTAGAGATATATAATAAAAACTTCAGATAAAATTCACATTTATTTTGAAATAGTCTAGATAGAAACTTGAAAAAACAACGCAGAATATATGTATTATATAGAAGTAGTAGAATATTTTATCATAATTATCAAAAAAATATTAAAAAGCTATTTACAACGGATAATAATTATTATATAATAAGAAATGTAGTAAGAAACCAATTAATCAAAAAGAAATAAAAAATTGAATTAAAAAATTAAAACTTTAGGAGGAATATATTATGAAAAAATTCGTTTGTACAGTGTGTGGTTATATTTATGAGGGAGAAGCTGCTCCAGAAAAATGTCCAGTGTGTGGAGTAGGAGCAGACAAGTTCATGGAACAAAGCGGAAACTTAGCTTTTGCTGATGAACATGTTATTGGAGTAGCTAAGGGTGTTGATCCAGAAATAATTGAAGGATTAAGAGCAAACTTTACTGGAGAATGTACAGAAGTAGGAATGTACTTAGCAATGTCTAGACAAGCTGATAGAGAAGGTTACCCAGAGGTTGCAGAAGCTTATAAGAGAATAGCATTTGAAGAAGCAGAACATGCTGCAAGATTTGCTGAATTACTAGGAGAAGTAGTAGAGGCAGATACAAAAGCTAACTTAAAAGTTAGAGTTGATGCAGAACATGGTGCATGTCAAGGTAAAAAGGACTTAGCAACACTTGCTAAGAAATTAAACTTAGATGCAATACATGATACAGTACATGAAATGTGTAAAGATGAAGCTAGACATGGTAAAGCATTCAAAGGATTATTAGACAGATACTTTGCATAAGATTAAATTATAAAATATAAAAATAGTAGATACCAAGAATAATATTCTAATGGTATCTACTATTTTTTAGTTACAATCTTTCAGCGTATAAAGATTGGAACATATTATAAGTTTTCTCATCCAAACAAACCATAGCAATTTCATCAAAAACATCTGGTGAATTTTCAATGAAGGTTAAAATTTCATCTAAAGCTATATTGGAAGCTTCTTTTAATGGATAGGAATAAGCGCCTGTGCTAAGCGAAGGAAAAGCAATGGTTTTGATTGGATGTTCTTTTATATACTGATTAAATTCTTTAATTAAATAATCTTTCTCGTTATTACCAGTAAATTTATTTGTATTAAAAAGATAAAGATTATTATTTATAAAGTTATTGATTTGATTGGAGTAATAATCAGAATAATTAGTTGCGATTTCAAGAGCAGAGCTATAAGCATTTCTTAAATATTTCTCTTCAGAACCGTTATGCCTATAAATGGGACCAACTGTATGTATTACCCAATATACACCATGGTCATTTAAGTTATAGGATTTTGTTATTTTAGATTTGCCAGTCATACAACCATTTAAATGCCTACATTCCTCTAATAATCTTTCTCCACAAGCTCTATGAATTGCACCGTCAACTCCGCCACCCCCAAGCAAAGATGTATTTGCAGCATTCACAATTGCATCGAATTTAATTTTAGTGATATCACCTAATAGTATTTGAAATTTTGTCAAAAAAATCACCTCATATAAATATATAAATTCTCTTACTTAATAGTTTACACCTAATCAACTGAAAAAAATACCAATTTATAGAAATATATATATAATGTGTAAAAATAGAAATAAGAGATTAAAAAGATATTTAAATGTATAAAAAAAGAGAAGACATACATCAAAAAAGTGTATGCCTTCTCTTAAGCTTAGTTAGGCATAATCAAAAAAATAACAAGTCCATTTGCCAGCCTATTTTCCATCATGCTACGTCGGCAAATTGACCTAATAGGCCAGCTATGAGGGCAATTCGTCTCCTTGCCTGATGAAAAATATTCATGGCAACTTTGGACTTGTTATTTATTTTCATATGCCTTATTACTAAATAAGTTTATTTTCTAAATTTTTTCTTCTATTATCTAAAGGATTTAAATTAATATGATGTACCTTCAATGTTTCATCAGGACTCATAATTAATTCATCTAAACGAATTCTACCTTCTGGAGTATTAGCTACAACCATAAGTTCAGTACCTTTTTTATAGAATACCCAGTTGTATCCATCCTTTACAACATCATCTACATCTTCCATAGAGATTAAAGCAGTGTCTTTAGAATTACCAAATTTATCTCTTAAAATTATACCCATAGTTTCATGGTCAATTTTTGTACAATCATTTTTTAAGTTTTTGTTATATAATTCTAAGTTTTCTTTTCTGTTGTCTAAAGTATTTCCGTTTAAATGTTTAATTGGAGCCTTTGGACTAACATCTAAAATTACTGATTGAATAGTTTGTTTAGCAGATACAGTTTTTCCATCTACTTTAGAAGTTATTAAAGTTTGCACTAGATAATTATTGAAATCTTTATGCCATTCAGCAAACCAAGTTCCTGCCTTTTGAACTCTTTCAGCATCAAATGTATCTACTTTGCAAATAAGTTCACTTCCATCTTTCTTTAAAACGGTAATTTCAGTAGTATTATCTTTTGTAGTATAAGTATTTTCTTGAGTTTTATAATTTGTATTTATGGTTAAACACCTCTTTCATGATTTTGATGTTTCAATAATATATAAGGTATATTAAATTGCTACTTATCAGAAAAATAACATAAAGTGAAACTTTTCAAGTGAAGTTTTATACTTCATCTGAAATTAGTTGAACTTCGTTCCCTCAAAGGGTACCACGCACCATCAAGGGTTAAAATGTACCCACAAGGGGTATCTCGTCTAGGGTTTATGCGGTTCTTAGCTGCAATATAATAAAATTAGAGTGCTAGAAACGCTAGACATGAGATAAAATAAATTATTTTACAAGTTATTGTCTTTATTATGACACATATATAGTTTATTTAAACATTATATCATTATACCAAATTAAAAATATAAAAGATAGGCACATTTAAAAAAATACGCACAGATAAAAAAGGTGCGAAGCACAACCAAGAACTTATTAAGCACAACCAAGAACTTTTCACATATAAAAAAAGTACTCACCTATGAAAAGAGTGCGAAGCACAATTGGGAACTTATTGCACAAGCAAGAGCAGTTCACATTAAATAATTTATATAAATAACGACAATCAATATGGAATTACAGTTAATGAAACAAAATTTACTAGACATAATGAATTGAACTAAAGTAAAATAGAACGTGACATAATAGATATATAAACATATTAAAGATATTGAAGATATAAGAGGTACTAAAGATTATGATAATTACTAAGAATTTAAAGAATATTACAGAAGATAGAAAATTTATAAAAAAGGCCATAGCTATAACTATTCCAATAGCGCTACAAGCTTTGTTAAATACTAGTTTAAATCTTGTGGATACTGTAATGATTGGAAGCTTAGGGCAAACATCTATTGCAGCAGTTGGACTTGCAAACAAAGTTTTCTTTGTTTTTACATTATTGCTATTTGGAATTATAAGCGGTTCATCTATATTAACAGCTCAATACTTTGGAAAAAATGATATAAAAAATATAAGAAGAGTTTTAGGGATAGCGCTGATTATTGGATTAATAGGTGCAGTTATTTTTGTAATTCCAAGTTTAATATGCCCTGAAATAGTTATGAGTATTTTTACACCAAGTGAAAATACAATAAAAATAGGAGCATCATACTTGGCTATTGCAGCAATTAGTTATCCGCTAACAGCAGTTACTAATGTTTATATAGGAACTTTAAGAGGAGTAAATCAGGTAAAAGCACCTGTATTTATAACTATAATATGCATTTTCATAAAAGTAATATTAAATTATAGCTTGATATTTGGGCATTTTGGAATGCCAGCCCTTGGGGTTCGAGGTGAAGCAATTGCAACATTGATCGTTAGAACACTTGAGTGCATATGTATACTATCTTTAGTATATTTTGAAAAAGGACCAGCAGCGGCAAAAATTAAGGAACTTGTATCTTTTAATGTGAAATTTGTGAAACTTTATTTAAAGACTGTAACTCCAGTTATTACTAATGAATTTATGTGGGGATTAGGTGTTACAATGTATTCATTAGTATATGGAAGAATGGGTGATGAAGCAGTTGCAGCTATTACAATAACTCAAACTGCTGAGCAAATAATTACTGCGGTCTTCCAAGGAACTAGTGCAGCAACTGCAGTAATTCTAGGAAATGAATTAGGTGCAAATAAATTAGAAGATGCAAAAACTCATGCAAAGTATTTTATTATATTGAATTTTATTTTTTCATTAATAATGGCACTTATATGTTTTGGAATTAGAAATCCACTTATTACTTTATTTAATGTAACAGGTATTGTAGCTACTAATATAAGTACTTGCCTAATAGTATTTATACTATACTTACCATTTAAAACATTTAATTGGGTTAATATTGTAGGTATTCTTCGAAGTGGAGGAGATACTAAAGCAGCATTAATACTAGATATTACAGGGGTTTGGTGTGTTGGTATACCTTTAGCTTATTTAGGCGGAATCGTATTTGGACTTCCTATTTATTTTGTATATGCAATGGTTTCATTGGAAGAGGTATATAAATTCTTCTTAGGTTTTATGCGATATAAAAAGAAAATATGGCTTAGAAATTTAGTTTAAAATTATAAATAAAGGAGATATTCTTAAGATAGAAAGTAAATTATATTTTAAGATTGTCTTCTTAATCTTCTTGTAACATTTATGTAGCTAATTTGTAACACCTATGCAATTAATTTGTTATATAATAGGAAATAAGATAAATGCTAAAGGATATGGATAATAAATAAAAATTTCAAGTAGATAAAGGGAAACATTTATGGAATATAGATATTGGAGGAATATATGGAACAGCAAAATAACCATAGACAAAAAAAGAGACGAAAGAAACAGAAGCCTAATTCATTAATACTTTTAACTGGAATATTTGATATATTTATTTTTTTAGTGATAACTACACCTCTTGTATTATTTTTTGGACCTTATGATAATACAAGAAAAACACTGATTTCAACTGTACTTGCAACAAGACATGCATATTTAATCAATGATTTAATACCACAGGAAGCTTTAAATAAACTCCTTGGAATAGAAGAAAATCAAGATGGAGGAGCAGAAGTTGCTCAAGATATGAATAAAATAAATGTTAAATATAAAATCGGAAATGAAGTAACTCCATATAAAATAGAGACTAAGAGATTTGATGGATATGTACTTGAAATAAAAAATCCATTAAAGGTTAAGGTTGCAATGACTAAATTTTTAGGTAAGATGGGGCAAAAAACAAGCGAAATGGCTGAGCAGCATGATGCTGTTGCAGCTATTAATGGAGGTTCCTTTGTAGATAAATCTTCTGATGGAACACTTTATGCGGGAACTGGATCTGAACCTGGTGGATTTGTAATTTCATCGGGAAAGGTTGTATATCCGGCGTCTGGCGCAAATGAAAATAATGTTGAAAATGTTATTGCATTTACAAAGTCAGGACAGCTTATTGTTGGGGATCATACATTAGCACAACTTAAGAAAATGGATGTACAAGAAGCCATGTGCTTTAGAAAACCTAATATTATTATTAATGGAGTTAGACAGGTAAAAAACAAAGCAGAAGAGGGACTTAATCCAAGGACAGCAGTTGGACAAAAGGCAGATGGAACTGTGATATTTTTAGTTATTGATGGAAGAAAATTAACAGAACCTGGAGCAAGTTTATATGATGTTCAAGAAATTATGATGGAGAGAGGAGCTCTTAATGCAGGTGCTCTTGATGGAGGATATTCATCAACAATGTATTATAAAGGTGACTTGTTAAATTCTCCTAATGCATGGAATGGTGAAAGGTCTGTAGCTACAGCGTTTTATGTAGAACAGTAGAGTAGAAGAACATAATAAACCGTAAATCATTTTATTGTGCAAAGGAGCAGAAAGTTTATGAGCAAATTGAAGAGAAGATTAATGTGGTTTAGCATTGCATTTATATTACAACAATTCATATTTTTATGTGTGGAAAATGTATATTTAGGTACAGATTTAAATATAAAGGCCGAAAAAGTTCAAGAAAAAGAAAACTTAGCAGATAAGAAAACAGAAATTGATATAAAATCAGGGTTAAATGAAGTTAAATTATCAACAGACGGACGGTTTGTCTCTTATTTAGAAGATAATAAACTTAAAATATTAGATAGTAATGATAACAAGGAAAAAGAATGTCAAATAGATGAGGGCGCTGAGGTTGTATTTTATAAATGGCTAAGTAATGAAAATAATATAATTGTCATTCAGAAAGTAAAAGAAAAGGGAGTAACCTATTTTGAACCAGTATCTTTTGATGCTAAAAAGGGAGAGGCAAGGGAACTTGCAGATTATGATTATAATAAGTTTAGAATTAAGCTTCAAAACTCAAAAGATAAAATAGATGATGTAGTATTCTCAACACCAACGAGTACTTTATATATAAAAGTTAAGCAAAGTGATGGAAAATGTGATTTATATTATGCAAATATTATGAATCAATTAAAAAAGGTTAAAGCTGATAAAGTTCTAGGGAATGTTGTAGTGCCAACCACTAGTACTAATGCAGTAATAGAAGAAGGATCAAATATAACTATATTAAATACAAAAGGAAACTTATCAATACCAAATGTTAAAGCTTCTAAAATATTAGGAGTGGATGTTAATGATAATGTCTATTTTGGAGAAGTATCAGATAATAAAATTAAAAAAATATATTATACTGTTTTATCAGAGAAGAATAGAAAATGGAATGAACTAAAGCTCACAAATCCAATTGATAAAGAATCTATAATAATTGATTATTCTGGTAATGTTTATGTGAATAATAAAACTGAAGGTAGCGTCTTAGAATTAACTAGTAATAAATCAATAAAATATAAAGGCGATTTTGTTCAATCATATTCTAAAGGGATTATTTCAAAAGTGGGTAATAAATTAATGAAAAATAAGCTGGAATAAATAAAAGAATAAAATAAACAAAAGAAAGTACATATTGTACTTATAAGAGGAGTTGTAACAATGAATCCAGTAGCATTTCAAATTGGAAGTTTTGAGGTTAGATGGTATGGTATATTAATAGCATTTGGGGTAATAGTAGCAATAATATTAGCTGGTTACAACTGTAAAAAGAAGAATGTAGATTTTGATACAATATTAGATATATTTTTTGTAGCTTTTCCAGCAGCTATTGTTGGAGCAAGAATGTATTATGTAGCATTTGAATTTCAAAACTATAAAGATAATTTAATAGATATGTTCAATATTAGAAAAGGTGGATTAGCTATTCATGGTGGTTTAATAGGAGCATTTTTAGCTGTTTACATATTTTCCAAAATAAGAAAATTAGAAATATTAAAATACCTAGATATAGCAGCGCCATCAATTATTTTAGCTCAAGCAATTGGAAGATGGGGAAATTTCATGAATGGGGAAGCTCATGGTGGTGAAGTTTCTTATGAATTTATAAGCAAGTTTCCAAGCTTTATACAAAAGGGAATGAATATTTCAGGAACTTATTATCATCCAACATTTTTATATGAGTCAAGTTGGAATCTTATGGTTTGTGTCGTATTGTTAGTAATTCTTTATAAGAAAAGTAATAAGGATAATGGAATTGTAATAGCAAGTTATATGATTTTATATTCTTTAGGAAGAGTATTTATAGAAGGCTTAAGAACAGATAGTTTAATGATTGGAAACCTGAGAGTTGCTCAATTAATAAGTATTGCAGGAATTATAGTTGGAGGAGCACTCATAATGTATATTATAAGAAAGAGAAGAATATAAGAAATCCGCCGAAATAAGTAGCATGCTTTTGTGACCGTTTCTAAGGAATTTTGATGGGTGCTTCTAAGATCACAAGTTGTACCCAAAAAGCTTGCTTCAAAGGCAAGCTTTGAACAAGCATTTTGGAACAACCCACCATTTAGTGGTTTCCAGCAAAATTTTCTTAGTCCGCTGGAACAAACATGTATTCAATTTCGGAGAGCTATGCAAGCTATACGAGTTATATTATTTTGAATCGAGCAATTTATTACTAATTTCTAAATCTTTTTTGTACTTATAAGGAGTTTTACCATAACATTCCTTAAAGCTATTTATAAATGATTTAATATTAGGGAAACCATTATCAAAAGCTAATTGATTGATTGAATAATCTGTATTAACTAAATCTCTATAAGCTGAGTTAAGACGAATGCCTTTTAAATATGTACCTACTGTTATACCCATATGTTTTTTGAAAATTGTTGAGAGATATTCTTTTGAAATTTGGTAGTTATTAGCTATTTCATCTAAAGATATGTTATCTTTATAATTTTCATCGATAAATTCTGTAATGACTTTTAAACGTTCTAAGTGTTTTTTAGTTTTTAATTCTATAGTCATGTCTTTTTGTAGTTTAAAGTTACTTAGTAATATATATAATAATTCATACAATAAACTATTTATTTTCAAATAATGAAATTCATCAGTACGTGTTTGATCTTCTACAAAGATTAAAGATGTATTGTTAAGTGCCATATCTTTTATATACATAGAACCTATTTCTTCAAAAATTTTTTTTAGCCTTTTAATGCTTTTTTCGTTGCCTATATTTAATTTAAATTCTATATTCTCTATATCAGAGTAATTATCTTTCAAAAAACTATATGGAAGCAATATTGTTATAGTTGTAGAAGCATTAGTACCATAATCAATTATAGAATGAACGGCTCCACTATTAACTAAAATTAATTGTTTGTTTTTTATAGAAAAAATTTCTCCATTTACATAGCTTGTAAAGCTCCCTTGATACGAAAATGCAAGTTCTAAATCCTTATGCCAATGACTAGGTACAATGCCAGGAGAGGTGTTTATTATTATTTTAGCAGGTATCTTTTTAGTAGTTGTAACTATTTCATAATTATAATTCATACAAAACTCTCCTTTTGACTATATTTTTTTAATATAGTCCTAATAAAATTATTTTTAATTAACATGTTAATTAATTTAGATTAAAATTGTTTTAAAATATTTAAGGCATTAATAGCATTTTATAATAAGAAGTTTATTTAGTATAATACTGTATCATATTGAAATAATGATAAAAAATAAATTCGTGAATTAATTAAATTATGAATTTTAATTAGGAAAATAATACATTAATGTATAAAATATTAATATTTAACCATATTATTTATAATATAGTGCTATATTATAAATAAGGATAAGACTATAATAATTATGTAAACGATACTTAAGTTTCGGTACCGATTCCAAAATATTAAAATTTAAAAAATTAATAGGGTAATAATAAGTGATTAATAAGATTTATTACTAATCGTTAATTTATGCAAGCGATTGCAATATTTATAGTAAGTATACTATGATTTACGCAAAATGTGAAGCATTACGTTAATTAGAGTATATTACAAAGATTAATTCTTAATTTGCTTGTAAGGATTTTCTTCTATAATCCAATTTGATTTTATGATAAATATAATGTTCTTGGGATAGAGAAAATCTTACATATATACTTAGACACTTCAAAATAAAGGGTTTAAGACTTTATAATAGACTGATTTTTAAATAAAAAATAGGAGGAATTTTAAAATGTTAAAGAAGAAAAAAATATTGTCATTAATAATGACAACAGTATTACTAATGGGAACATTAGCAGGTTGCGGAGGTGCATCAAAAGAAACTGCAAGTAGTAGCGCAGGTGGTGATAAAACAATAACAATTTGGTCACATATGGATACTGCGTCAGAATTTCCAAAACTTCAAGAAGTAGCAGATAAATGGGCAAAAGAGAAAGGCGTTAAAGTTAATGTTGTCGATGATAAAGGCAAGATTCAAGATTATATTCAAGCAGCTGGTAGTTCTCAAGCTCCAGATATAATGGTTGGTATAGCTCATGATAATTTAGGTACATTCCAAAAAGCTGGTTTACTTGCAGAAGTGCCAAGTGGTTTCTTAGATGAAAGTAAATATAATAATAAGGGATTAATTGATGCAGTAACTATAGGTGGTAAACAATATGGAGTTCCATATGCTGGAGAAACAGTTGCTTTATACGTAAATAAGGACAAGGTTAAAGAAGTTCCAAAAACTTTTGAAGATGTTGTAACTAAGGCTAAAGAACCTGGAATAGGATTAGTATTTAGTATAAATAATTTTTATTACGATTTAGGATTCCTTACAGGTCAAGGAGGATATATATTTAAGAACACTAATGGAACAGTTGATCCAAGTGATATAGGTCTTGGAAATGACGGCGCAATAAAAGGGTTCCAATTTTTACAGGATTTAGTTATTAAAGATAAACTTATTGCAGCAGATACTACTGATGATATAGCTAGAAGTAGATTCATGTCAGGAGATGCAGCATTCTTTATATCAGGAGCATGGGATGCTCCAGCAGCTAAAAGTGCAAATGTTAACTATGAAATTGTTCCAATGCCAACATTAGGTGGAAAACCGGTTACAACAGCTCTAGGAGTTCAAACAGCATTTGTAGCTGAAAAATCACCAAATAAGGATTTAGCTTGGGATTGTATGAAATATATTAAAGATAATATTGAACCAATCATAATAGAAAGTGGCAGAATACCTGCAACTAAAGCAGGCGTTGAAAGTGATGCATTTAAGAAAAATAAGGACATGGTAGCATTTGGTGAACAATCAAAGGTTGCAGTTCCAATGCCAAATATTCCAGAAATACAAAATATATGGGCACCAGGTGGAAATTTAATGTTATCAATGAGTGATGGAACAAATGATCCTAAAACAACAGGAACAGAATTGGTAAAACAAATAAAAGAAGGAATAGCTCAAAGTAAATAAGATTAAAAAGGGGATGTATTTCCCCTTATTTTATTCTCTTATACTAAAGAGGGAGGCAATTATGAAAAGTATAGAAACAGCAAAAAGAAAAAAGGATTTTGCAGCAGTTCCTTTTTTATCACCAGCTTTAATTTCAATATTAATATTATCAATTTTACCAATTGTGTATACAGTATATATTGCATTTACTGATTATAATCAATATTCAAAAGGTGTTGTTAATTTTATAGGGATTGGAAATTTTATAGAAGTATTTAACGGACCATTTAGTAAAGTATTTTTTCCAGTATTTTTATGGACTCTTGTTTATTCTTTATTATCAACAATTGGATCATTTTTCTTGGGTCTTATTATGGCTGTATTAGTAAATAATGAGAACATAAAGGAAAGAAGTTTTTACAAGGCAATTTTAGTTCTTCCATGGGCATTGCCAGGTACTGTTGCAGTACTTTCATTTCAAGGATTGTTTAATGGAACTTATGGAGCAATTAATAACTTGCTTATTAGTATGCACCTTATTATAAAACCAATTCCTTGGTTAACAAATCCTACACTTTCGCAACTAGTAGTTGTTGTAGTTACAATATGGCTAGGGTTCCCATATATGATGAATGTTTGTATAGGTGCATTAGAATCAATACCAAATACTTTTTATGAAGCAGCTGATGTTGATGGAGCAAGCAAACTTACACAATTCTGGAAAATAACATTACCATCTCTTGCACAAACAGCATATCCTTTAGTAATTACAACGTTTGCTTTTAATTTTAATAACTTTGGATCAGCATTTTTGATAACCCAAGGGTTACCTTCTAGGCCTGGAACACAATTTGCAGGCTATACAGATATACTAGCATCTGTTAATTATAGATTGTCAATGACTTTTGGAAAATATGCAATAGCTGCTACTATAAGTATTATAATATTTGTAGTATTAGGTTCAATTTCATTTGTTCAAATGAAAGCATCAAGACAATTTGAGGAGGTTAATTAATATGGTGTCATATGAAAAGGAAAAGGTTGAAGTATTAAAGTATAAGAAGAAAATAAAGCCAGCTCAAAGAAGAGCTGCATGGGCTTCAAGGGTTGTAATTTGGTTTATGTGTATAATAGTATGTATACCATTATTGGCAGTAATTACAGCATCTTTGGCTAAAGGCCAAGGATTTACACAAACATCTATTATTCCTACGTCTTTTACATTAGATAATTATGTTAAAGTTTTAACTAAAACTAATTTTTTAATATGGGTTAAAAATTCAGTACTTCTTTGTACAGTTACTGCTCTAATACAGTTATTGTTGACAATGCCATCAGCTTTCGCTTTCTCTAAAATTAAATTTAAAGGCAGAAAATATGGACTTATGTCCCTTTTAATATTACAAATGTTTCCACAGATTATGACTTTGCCAGCAATATTAAGTTTTGCATATCAATTTAATGTAATGGATAAGTTCTGGGTATTAGTATTACTTTTGGCAGGCGGAAGTGCGTATAACATTTGGCTTATGAAAGGATACATGGATGGTATTCCTAAAGAGTTAACCGAATCAGCTTATATAGATGGTGCTACAACTTTTCAAGCATTTACTAAAATAATAATACCTTTAATAAAGAATATGATGATAGTAATCTTTATTTTTTCTTTCATTGCAAATTATAGTGAATTCTTCTTTACATCAGCACTTATAAAGGATAAAGCAAGTCAAACTATAGCAACAGGTATGAGAGATTTTATTAGAGATCAATTTTCAGCAAACTGGACTCAGTTCTCAGCAGCAGCAGTAATGGCAACAATACCAGTAGTTGCAATCTTCGTTGCTACACAAAAATTCTTTGCAAAAGGATTAACAGCAGGATCTGTAAAAGGTTAATAAAGACAATAAAAGTAAGATTTACATTAATATATTGCATTAATGCGCAATAAAAAAATAACAAGTTAGTATGCTAGTGTATTTTGTATATTTGACTTGTTATTTTCTTTCACTTGCCTAATAGAAAAAATAATTACTAAATAATTTTACCCTATAAAATATTAGATTCTAGGAGAAAAGATAGATGAGAAAAGTAAAAAAATCTAATAGTAAATCAGAAAAAATTAAAGGTAAATTTAAAAAATCTAAAAGTATACACTTTAAATTATTACAAAGTATGTTCTTAATTTCAATTATTCCAATAATAATAATTTGTAGTGTTGCTTTTGTTAAAATTAATGATATTACAAGTAACAATTTTAAATCCTCAAGTGCTACTTCAACTTTAGGTACTAACAGGTTGTTTGATTCCGGATTTGAAAATATAATAAATACTCTTATGTCATTTTCAAAAAAGGATATTTTTACAAGTGGTGATATTGCAATGAAATCTAATATTGTAATGAAACCTACTATTTTTGAATATCCTGAAATAAAAAATGATTTAAAATTAATTAAAGGATCAAATAGCTCCATAATATCTGTAGATTTTACATTTGCTACAAGCAAATCTTATTATAGTTATCCAGAGAAAGTAGTATCTTCTGACTTTAATCCAACATCTAGAGCAGTTTATAAAGCTGGTGCTGGATATAAAAATACTGCTTACATATCTAATGTATATAAGAACTCAGATACAAATACTGATTGTGTAACAATAGCTTATGGTGTTAGAAATACAAGAGATGAAAGTATAGGAGTAATAACTCTAGATTTAGATCTTAAAGATCTTTCTAAAACTCTTACTAATATGTTAGATGCAAACAGTAATAGTGAGTTTATAGTATGTGATATGGAAGGACAAGTTATTGCAAGCACAAATGATAAGCTTATTGATACAAAAGTTGTATCAGAGTATTCTATTTGGAATGATATTAGGTCAAATGGGACAGGGAGTGCAAATTTTTCTTTGAAAAATGAGAAATATTCAGCTTCTTATGTAACTTCTGAATTAACAGGCTGGAAGTTTATTAGTAAAATACCAGAAAATGTTTTAACACAGTCAAGAAACTCATTAATTAGAGATTTTTTATTAATTATTATATTGGTAATTATTGCAATTATAATTATAGGTACAAAATTTTCTAATAGTTTATCGAAAAACATATTAAAAATAAAAGATGCTATTAATGAAGCTGCATTAGGTAATTTTAATAGCAAAATTCTTATTAATTCAAAAGATGAACTTGAAACTTTAGCAAATAGCTTTAATGATATGTGTATAAATGTTTCTTCTTTATTAGATAATGTAAATTCATCAGTAGAAGATGTTAATTCGGCATCCCTAAATTTAAATAATAAAAGCAAGGAATTATCTTCATCAATATTAACGGTAAATGAAACTATTAATAAAATTGATTTAGGTACCACAGATTCTACAAATAATTTAGAATTATTAAGTTCTAACATGGAAGATGTATCTAACTCAATAAATAGAATTGATTCTTTAGCAATAAATGTTACATCTATGGCTGACAAAGCAAATTCATTAAGTGAATTTGGATTGGATATTATAAATGCATTAATTGATAAGGCAAATGAAACTCAAAAAATCACGTTGGAAGTTAATAATGTAATACAAGCAGTTTCTAAAAGTGTAGAAGACATTGCAATTATGAATGATACTATAACACAAATTACTAAACAAACAAATTTATTATCTCTAAATGCTGCAATAGAAGCTGCTAGAGCTGGGGAATCAGGTAAGGGATTTTCTGTTGTTGCTGACGAAATAAAAAAACTTGCTGAAAAAACTGAATTATCAGCAAAGGAAATTGGTAACACAATAACTTATGTTAAGAGCAATGTTGAAAATGCTGTTATGAAAGCTAATGATACTAGTAATGCTGTTGAGAATCAACAAAAATCAGTTAAACAATCCCATGATATATTTAACGATATAATATCTTCAATTAGTATTTTAAGTATAAAAGTTAATGATATTTCTAAAGATTTAAGGGAATTAACTAGTAAAAAAGATGAAGTACTAAATCAAGTTCAAAGCTTATCATCAATTGTTGCAGAAACATCAGATGGAGCAGGTAATGTTTCTTTTGTTTGTGAAAAAGTTAATGAAACAACAATTGAATTTATTGATTCTTCAAATAAATTAAAGCACTTATCTGATAATTTACAATCTGAAATTAATAAGTTCAATCACAAATAATTTTAATTTAAAACATTAAAATTTAATAATACCAATTCAGTAGTAATATAAGTTTCAATAATGATTTTACAATTAAGATTTATCTTAGCTACATTATACGAGAATTTTAGAATTTGCTTATAAAATGCAGGTTAAGAGATATGTGAAAACTTTATTGCAACATATATATATATAAATATATATATAAATATATTAGCATCCAGGCTTTTCATTTTAATATGTATAAAAAGGAGAGGATTAAGTATATGAAATTTGAAGCAGTATATCACAGAACTTCAGATAACTTATGTTATCCAATTAATGAAGAAGATTTAATTATAAATTTAAAAACTGGTTATGATGTAAAAAAAGTATTTATACATTATGGAGATCCATTTGCAACCGGAATTTTAGGCGGAAATAGTAAGTGGGAAGGAACAAGTGAAGAGATTCCATTTAAGAAAAGATTACAACATCAGATTTGGTGGACAACAACCTTGAAACCTGAATTTAAGAGATGTAGGTATTATTTTGAATTAGCTAATGATGATGAAACCTGGTTTTATTTTGAAGATGGATTTATAAATGAAAAACAAATGCACATTGAAGGGAAAATGTTGCAGTGTTTTACATTCCCTTGGATGAATAGCGCAGATATTAATAATACACCAGCTTGGGTAAATGATATGGTATGGTATCAAATATTTACTGAACGATTTTGTAATGGGGATTCTTCCATTAATCCAGAAGGTGTAAAGCCTTGGCGCACAGGAAAAGTTACAAATAAAGAATTTTATGGTGGAGATTTACCTGGAATCATTAATAAATTAGATTACTTAGAAGAACTAGGAATTACAGGAATATATTTAACGCCAATTTTTGAATCTGTATCAACACATAAATACGATACAACTGATTATATGAAAATAGATCCTCATTTTGGAGATAAAGAAGTATTTAAAACTCTCGTAAATAGTGCTCATGATAAAGGAATTAAGATTATGCTTGATGGTGTATTTAATCATTGTGGAGCTAAGTTTGCACCATGGCTTGACGTAGTCGAAAACGGAACTGATTCTAAATATTTCAATTGGTTTATGGTTAATAAATGGCCTTTTGATAATAAGGGGGATACAAAAGATGGAAGATTCTATTCCTTTGCATTTAATGAGAGAATGCCAAAGTTAAATACAAATAACAAAGAAGTAATTGATTATTTTATTGGTGTGTGTGAATATTGGGTAAAAAATTATGATATTGATGGTATTCGATTAGATGTTGCAAATGAAATTTCCCATAAATTCTGTAAGATATTAAGAGAAAAAATGAAAGAAATAAAGCCTGACTTTTATATTTTAGGTGAGATATGGCATGATTCCATTTCTTGGCTTAAAGGCGATGAGTTTGATGCTGTTATGAATTATCCATTGACTAGTAGCATAGGAGATTTTTGGATCGATAAAAGTTTAACTAAAGCAGATTTTGAATGTACAATTAACAGATGTTACACAATGTATATGCAGCAAAATAATGATGTGCTATTTAATTTATTAGACTCTCATGACACAGAAAGATTAATTTCAAGGGTGAAAAATATTAATGTTTTTTATCAACAGTTAGCAGTATTATTTACGATGCCAGGAAGTCCATGTATATTTTATGGTACAGAAATTGTTCTTGAAGGAAAACATGATCCTGACTGTAGAAGGTGTATGCCTTGGGATGAAATTGAAAGTGGACAATATGATAGCAAAATTAATATTATGAAAAAACTAATTAAATTAAGAAAAGAAGAACAACTTTTTAGAAGTCGTAATTTTCATTTTCCAAACAGTATTAAGAATGACAGAGTTATAGAATATATTAAAATAGATGAATGGGGTAATAAATTAGAAGTTTTACTAAATTGTTCGGATGGAATTATTACAGTAGATGACAGCAATGAAGTTTTGTTTAGTAATTTATATTCTAATAATAGATTACTTAAAAATGGTGTATTAATTAGAAAAAAGTAGTTTTAAAAAAATAAATTACTTTATGTATTTGATAATATAAATTATTCATTAAATTAGGTAAGAATTAATTATTTAGATGTAATAAATTTCTTATAGTTAATATAGTTGTAAAGGGGAGCCGTTATGGAGTTAACATATAGATTTGGACGAGGTAATTGGAGAACCATAAAAGAAGGAAATGAAAGAGAATGGATGATAGGAAATGGCATTGGAGGTTACTCTGGTCAAACTATTATTAACAGTGGATTTAGAAGCCATCATGGATATTTAATAGCAGCAATGAATCCACCTGTAGAGCGTTACTCAATATTATCTAGGACTCAAGAACAAATTATAGTGGAAGGTAGAAAATATGATTTAACCTGTCAAGAATATGATGGCTTTAGTAAAGATGGGTATAAGTATCTTCAACGTTTTATATTTGATTCAGTTCCACAATATATTTATCAAGTAGAAGATATACACATAAATAAATCCATAGCTATGGAGTATGGGCACAATACAGTAGCCATATGTTATGACATTCAAAATGGAAGCTCACAAGCTAAAATTAATGTAACACCATTGTTTACTTTTAAAGAAGCAGGTGAAATTATAGATTCTGATCAATTACAATTTGAAACTGAACTAGAAAATAATAACTTAAAATTATATCCACATAAAAATGAGGGAATTACAATAAGTTTTATATCATCAGAAGGTATATTTAAAAGTAGAGGTTTAGGAAAATCAAATTATGATGATAATAGCAATCCACTAATTGAAGAAAATCATTATTATGAATTTGAAAATAGAAATGGATCTACAAGATTAGATAATCATTATACACCTTATGATATTGAAGTTAAGTTAGAGCCTTTTGAAACTAAAAAGTTTTATTTTAAATGTACTGTTGAAGAAATGAATAATAAAGATGGATTCGATATTGTAGATGAATATAAGGAAAGGTCTAATAAACTTATGGAGTTATCAGGATACAAAGATCCCTTTGCTTTAAATTTAGTAAAATCCGCAGATCACTTTATTGTTAAGAGAAATAGTACAAGATTAAAAACAGTCATAGCAGGATTTCCTTGGTTTGTGGATTGGGGAAGAGATACTATGATAGCATTTGAAGGATTGACACTAGCTACAAAGAGATTTAAAGATGCAAGAGAAATTTTAGTATCATTTGCGGAGTATGTAAAAAATGGACTTGTTCCAAATGTGTTTGCAGATAAAGGAACACAAGCATATTATAATACAGTAGATGCTTCATTATGGTATGTGCAGGCTATATATAAGTATTTGCAATATACTGGGGGTAAAAGTGACTTTAAGTTTGTAAATGATAGATTGTTTGATAAGTTAATTGAAATTATTGAATCATATTCAATTGGCACAGATTTTTCAATCGGTATGGATAAAGATAGTCTTATTCATGCAGGAAATGGTTTAGATCAAGTAACATGGATGGATGTAAGAGTTGGAGAATTAGTAGTGACTCCAAGACATGGTAAACCAGTTGAAATAAATGCTCTTTGGTATAATGCTCTTTGCATAATGAATTGGTTATCAGAAAAGTTTGAAAGAGATGGATCAAAATATAGAAGTTTAGCTAAAAAAGTGAAGAAATCATTTAACACAAAATTTTGGAATGAAGAAGAACAATGCTTATTTGATGTTGTTGATGACAATGATGGAAAAGTTAGACCTAATCAAATTTGGGCAGTATCATTACCTTTTACTATGTTAGATGAAGAAAAAAACAAGAAAGTTGTAGATAAGATATATAAGGAATTATATTCAACTTATGGACTAAGATCCTTATCCTTTTTAGATGAAGAATTTAAAGGGGAATATATAGGGCCATTGATGAAAAGAGATTTAGCATATCATATGGGCACAACATGGGGATTTACAATAGGTGCTTTTATATCAGCATATTGTAAAGTGAATAATCACTCTAAAGAAGCAGTGAAGAGAGCAAAGGAAATGTGTGAAGTGTTTGAGGACCATATGAAAGATGGATGCATAAATGGAATAGCTGAAGTATTTGATGGTGATTTTGCAGCCACAAGCAGAGGGTGTTATAGCCAAGCTTGGAGCGTAGGCGAAGTTTTAAGAGTTTATACTAGTGATGTATTACCATTTATTTGATAGTAAGTTGTCCCATGATCGTCATATATACTGTTTATGACTTAAGAAGTATGGTTAAAGACATGACAAAACAAGTAAATATTGAATAAAAAATTTAACCATCCAATTCTGATTATATTTCAGACTTTGGATGGTCATTTTAGTTAATTGTATAAGCAAGCTTTTACTGAGTTTCCTTAATAAGTTATAATAACTAAATTTTCTTAGATATCAATAGTATTGAAGTCTATTTCAAGATTATCATAGATATTTACTTTGATTTTATCATCAAATGTGTATGCTGTTGGAGCGTCATATCCGTTATCAGTTAATGTATAAACTAAGATGTTTTTTTTCATAGGATTAACAATCCAATATTCCTTAACTTTAAACTTTTCATACAGATTCAATTTTCGTACATAGTCATTACTAGGATTATAGGGAGATATAACTTCTACAATCATATCAGGTGAACCAGTACAGCCTTTATCGGTTAATTTACTTTTATCACAGATAACTGATATATCCGGTTGAACTATATTTTTACTATTAATTATATCCTCATCATCATTTTTAAGGATAATATCAAATGGTGCGGGATAAACCTTACAAGGACCATTATTAGATTCAATATATTTTCTTATTTTAAAAAGTATTTCAGTTATTATTTCCTGATGTATTCTACTAGGTGCTGGTGACATATTAATTATTTTTCCTTCTATAATTTCTATTCTTTCATTTTCATCATAAGTTAGATATTCTTTATAGGTATAAGTTTTGATTGAATCTATTAACATGATAAGACCTCCTTTAGTTATATTATTGACTTGATATTAAATTATTTATCGCAAAATACAGTAGATATCTACTAATTTATTATATTCTAATAAAATAATAACATTAAAGATAACTTTTGTAACCTATTAAGAGGTTTAGAAAGATATTCGATAATGGTATACTTGTATATTTCTATTAAATACGTTTACACTTATAATATCATAAAAACTGTGATATAATGTAAAGGATGGTTTGCGAATTGAGAAGGAGAGATTTAATGTCAAAAAGTTACCAATGGAGAAAAGTTATAAAAAAATCAGTTGTTTTTGTAATGGCTTTAAGCATTTATTTAAGTGGAGATATTGTTTTTTCAAATAATGTGGCTAAAGCAGCAACATCAAATAAAGAACTGATTTGTTCAACAACAGCGTATACATCAGGAATTCAAGGTAAAACAGCAAGTGGAAGAAAAGTAGAAAGAAATCCAAATGGGATAAGCACAGTTTCAGTTGATCCAAGTGTATTTCCTTTCGGAACAATCTTTTATATTGAAGGCTATGGATATGCAATAGCTTCAGATACTGGCAGTGCAATAAATGGAAATGAACTTGACTTATACTTTGATAGTTCTAATGAGTGTAATGATTGGGGTAGAAAATCTGTTAAAGTCACAGTACTAGGGGATTCTACAAACTCATAAATAACAAAAATGGTGTAAATGTTTAATGTTTAACGTTTAACTTGTTCCAGTAAAGTAATTTAGATAATAAATATCTAAATTTAAAATTGAATAATGGTAAAATTTAATATAGTAGTTTTCAATTATAGTTGCAACTTGTAGTTACAATAAAATGTATGAAAAAAAGTAAAACAGTCGTAGTATACGGAAAGTTATGTTAAAAGCAGAAAACCGTTAAGAATGTTCAAAATTAAACAGCATAAATTGTCAAACAAAAAAGTATAGCCATCAATAAATTCATTACTATGTTTATATGTAGTATATAACAAATATAATTTTGACAGTGGTATTCATGAATAACTTTCTATTTAGATAAACTTAGGCAAGCTTATCTAAAGGTAATAATAAGGTTAAACTATTATAAAATAAGGATACAATGAGTGTATTCTGTAAAAGAAGTGTTTCATTTTAATATGAGACACTTCTTTTATTATGTTTTTTAAGATGAATTAAATGTGTAAGATTTTGATTTTTAGTAGATAGCACAATTATGCAGAATAGCGTTAGGGTTCTTATTTTAAAAGTGAATAATGTAGTATGCGCAAAGTATGTTATAATAAGATATATTTGGAATGATAAGGCTTGAATACAATAATATGATATTAGGCACAATCAAAAAAATAACAAGTCCATTTGCCAGAAAAGTTCCGTATTGTAGCACAGATACTCTTTTCTAATGTGCCCATTTTCCATCATGCTGTGTCGGCAAATTGACCTAATAGGACTGCTATGAGGGCAATTCGTCTCCTTGCCTGATGAAAAATATTCATGGCAACTGTGGACTTGTTATTTATTTTCATGTGCCTTAAAAGATAAGTATGTGAATTTTAAGGGGTGAAAATGTTGAAGTTGCCATTTTTAATTGGATTAGTTATTGCAATAGTAGCAAATTTAATAGGGTTTCTATTAAATGATTATAATATAACACTTAAAATAACTGGATTTGTTGTAGGTGGTTCTTTTATTATATCTGGTATATTAAATGGTACATTTATTAGCGGTGATAGATATAAGGCTAACCTTATAGGTGAAACAAAAGATGATAGAGATAAAAAGATGAAAATCATAAAATATGTGTTATTTATATCAATACCAAATATTATTATTTTTATAATAATATTTGCATTAAAAATTAAAAAATATGTATATATATAATTTAACAAAACTGATTGTATATTTTTTTTACTGCAAAGGATGTTTTTAATTATGCTGGATATATTGGTTCAAATCTTTTAAATAGAGATTTTAAGCAAGTGAATGTAGATAAAGTTAGAGAACTTGTAGAAAACAATGCATATATTGTAGATGTTAGAGAAAGTATTGTAACAGAATATAATTTTAGATAATTTACTTGAGTGACTAAGTCACAGAAATAGTAAAAAGATAAGGTTATAATTAAATCATAAGAAGTAAGGAAAATTAGAAAATATGAATTGGAGGAATTAAATATGGTTAAAGTATTAACTAGTAATGATTTTATTGACAATGTTGAAAATACTAAAGGGGTAGTAGTTGTTGATTTCTCTGCAACTTGGTGTGGACCATGTAAGATGTTAGGTCCAGTATTTGAGGGAGTTAGTAATAAATTGGGAGACAAGGCTAAATTCTTTAAGGTAGACATAGATGAAAGTGGAAATATAGCTCAAAAATATAGAATATCTGCAGTTCCAACTATGATTATATTTAAGGATGGAGTTCCTGTAGAAAATTTAGCAGGATTTATGCCAGAACAAAATATAACAAATAAGGTAAATGCACATTTATAAAAAACAATAGTATAATGAATTTAAGTGTTTAGTGGGTAGTCTAAGTAAAATTAGACTACCTGTTTTTTTAAAAATAAATATTACCTCATAATTCCAGGCGGAACAATTTTCTTTTAGATTAGGTAGTGTTTAAGATAAGCATATAGGTTATAATAAATAATAATGTATTTGTATTTAAGAATTAATGAAAAGAAGTGTAACTAAATCAGAGAGGAAAGCTGTGTTGAGCTTGTTTGAGTTTGATACAGTTTTTTTATTTATGTGAAGTCAATGAGGCAAGTAGCAGCTTGATGCTTACTCAATTTTTGTGGTTCTAAATTCTTACTGCAATTCTAACATGGTTAAAGTCACAAAGGAGATGTGATATGGAAAAAATTATTATTGTATGTGCTATGTTTCTGATGGCAGTCTTTTTCTTCAAATGGAAACATAAAGATGGGCACACCAATGGGGATGGAACAAATCATCATTACCATAAAATCGGACATAAACACGGTGAAGGGATTTCCATTGATTTTTATGCTTATGCTTCTAAAATTAGACATTGGAATGCTACTTTTAAAGTATCTTTATCTGTTTTGACTCTGATTCTTTGCATTGTATTGGACAATCCCCATGTATCTGTTGCAGTCATTATTGCAATGGCATATTTGACCGTTATGAAAGGAGAATTTTCAGTAATGGAATACTTGTCGATACTTGCGATTCCAATCGTCTTTATCCTGCTTGGCACTTTTACCATTGCCATTGATTTTTCAAGGAAGCCCATGGGGCAGTATAATCTGTATCTTGGTTTCTGCTATGTGTTTACGTCTCATGCAAAGCTTAAGACCGTGGTATTTTTGATTTTGAAGGTTTTTGCAGCTATCAGTGCTCTACAGATGATGACACTGTCGACTCCATCCTCTGAGATTATCTATGTGCTTCGAAAGGCACATGTGCCAAAGCTTATTGTAGAACTCATGAGTCTTATTTACCGTTATATTTTCATTTTGATGGATGTTTATGCTAAAATGAAAAACTCCGCAGAATCACGATTAGGCTACTGTGATTTTAAAACTTCCTGCTATACATTTGGAGGCATTGCAAGCAATATGTTAGTTATTTCATTAAAAAAGGCAAATGCTTATTATGATGCCATGGAAGCCAGATGTTATGATGGAGATCTTATATTTTTGGAAGAAGATAAAAATGTAGAGACAAAACAAATTGTCATCGCAGCAGCATTCATAATTTTTTTAATTATGCTCTGGGCCTTTACAAGATAGAAAGGAACGATTATGGGAAATTTAATATTAAAAGTCGAAGATCTTTACTACATATACGGAAATGGAAAGCCTGCATTGGAAGGCGTAAACGTGGATATCTATGAAGGTGAGAAAATCGCTGTTCTTGGTTCCAACGGCTCTGGAAAATCCACATTTTTCTTGAACGTGGATGGTGTACTTACACCGCAGCAAGGGAAAATCAGTTATCGTGGTACAGTTATAAGTAAAAAGAATTTAAACGAGCTTAGAAAAAATATTGGAATTGTATTTCAGGATGCAGACAATCAAATCATTGCATCTACAGTTAGGGCAGAAGTTGCATTCGGACCTATGAATTTAAAGCTTCCAAAAGAGGAAGTACTAAAACGGGTTGATGAAGCACTATCATACATGAACATATCTGATTTCAAGGATCGTCCTCCTCATTATTTGAGCGGTGGTGAGAAAAAGCGCGTAACTATTGCTGATATCATTGCTATGAAATCGGAAATTATAATTTTTGATGAACCGACAGCAGCACTAGATCCTTTAAATGCACATATGCTAGAAGAAGTTTTACTCAAGCTTGGAGCAGAGGGAAAGACCATGCTTATTTCTACTCATGATGTAGATTTTGCATATAGATGGGCTGAAAGAGTTATTGTTTTCTGCATGGGGAAAATTATCGCAGACGGAGCGCCTCTAGAAATTTTTCAAAACACTGAAATTTTAAAACAGGCAAATTTGAGACAACCAACCTTACTAGAAGTCTATGAATCCCTTGTAGAAAAACATCTGTTAAAAGATACAAAAGACTATCCGAAAAGTACACAGGAATTCAAGAAAATGCTTGAATAATAGACATTTTCTAGACAGTTTGGCATATACATGTTATGATACTTTTGATAATTTAATATCTATTGGTGCCAGCAAATATTTGTTAAGGCAACGGGAAATGGGTGAAAATCCCATGCGGTCACGCCACTGTGAAGGCAAGCATAAGCTGCCAAGTCAGGATACCAGCCAATGTGATAAGTTGTTATATTTAGTTACGAACGATGACTAAGTGTGGTTAGCGATAATAATCGCTAAAGTCCTATCCTAGGACCGCACACCTGATTTATTTTTGTAAATGCAGGTGATTTATATTGTCTAGTTTTTGATGTCGTTCACATTAAAAACTATAGAGGAGGAAAAAATGAATCAAAAAGAAAAGAGAATTGTCGCACTTTGCGCAGCCTTTGCTTTAGTTTTCGGAGTAGCTCCGGCGGCAAACGCAATGCACATTATGGAAGGTTATCTTCCACCAAAATTCTGCATTATGTGGGGTGTTATATGCATTCCATTCGTAGTAGTAGGTTACTTATCAATTAAGAGAACGTTGTCCAAGCACCATAGAGCTATCACTATTCTTGCCATGGCAGGCGCATTTGTTTTCGTACTTTCATCTTTAAAGATTCCGTCAGTAACAGGAAGTTGCTCACATATGACTGGTACTGGACTTGGTGCAATATTATTTGGACCAAGCGCTGTCAGCATCCTAGGCATTATTGTACTGATTTTTCAAGCAATATTGCTTGCTCATGGGGGAATTACAACTCTTGGTGCTAATACGTTTTCTATGGCTATTGCAGGTCCCTTCGTTTCTTATGGAATTTATAAATTATGTAAGATGCTAAAAGTTAATAAACATGTAGGTATTTTCTTGGCAGCATCAATAGGTGATCTATTCACTTATTGTATAACTAGTGGTCAGCTTGCACTTGCATATCCGTCTGAGAATGGTGGTGCCCTTGCATCTGCAGTAAAGTTCCTTGCAGTATTTGCACCGACACAAATTCCACTAGCAATTATCGAAGGTATTCTAACTGTTGTCATCATTATTGGCCTTGAAACATATGCAAAATCTGAACTAACAGATCTTGGATTTATGAATGGAGGCGAAAATTGATGACAAAGACGAAAAAAACAGTCGTAAGTTTATTAATTATTGCTGCATTGATTGGCATTATTCCATTATTCGCATTAAAGGGTGCCCAGTTCGGTGGTTCTGATGATGCTGGAAGCAAAGTTGTTACCCAAATTACAGGTACTGAGTATAAACCTTGGTTTACACCTGTTATGGAAACTTGGATTGGTGGAGAATTACCTGGCGAGATAGAGAGCTTACTTTTCTGTGTACAAACAGGTATTGGAGTTGGTGTTATTGCTTTCTTCATGGGAAGATTTGTAGAGAGAAATAAAATAGAAAATCAGAAGAACAAAATAAAATAATATTTTTTCGTATGATTGAAATATAAAGAAAAAACGGTGATGCAAAAAGCAGCAGCGCCTAGCAAAAGCCTTGTCCAGTACTATACTGGACGGGCTTTTTTTATAAATACCCAGTAACGGTATATAATTTTAAAAACAAGATATAAGATTACTAAACTTTCATGGATTTTAAGTTAAAACTAAAATATATTATGCACATACAATATATAGTGATAAATTATGATATTTAAACAATATATAGTTATAATGTACATGAATTATGTTTTAATGTGATTGATTTATAATATAGTTCCTTATATAATAGTCTAATGGATACTACATAATAAATATTATTAGTAGAGTATAAAAATCATGAACTAATGTTTTTTACAGGGTCTCTAATTTACTATTTATTATAAGATATCTAAAAATTCAAATTTTAGAGAAAGTAAGGTTTAAAAATGGATATTAAAATAAGAAAGCGAAATGGAAAGTACGAGCCTCTTAAGGTGGAAAAAACTAAAAAGATGGTTAAGCTGGCCTGTGAAGGTATAGAAGGCTGTGATCCTATTGAATTAGAATTAGATTCAAGAATACAATTTAGAGATGGAATGACTACAAAGGAAATTCAAAGAACTCTTATTCAAACTGCTATTGAAAAGGTTATTCAAAGTAGTAATGTTGGCAATGGAAATACCATAAATAAAACTAATAGTAACTGGCAGTATGTGGCGGCAAGGCTTTTATCCTATGATTTATATAAAGAAGCGCAAATTAACAGAGACTATAGTAACTTTGGGTATGGGGATTATTATGAACTTGTTAAAAAAATGATAGGGATGAACCTGTATGGCACATATCTTATAGAAAATTATTCTGATAATGAAATAAAAGAATTAGGAAAATATATTGTTCCTGAAAGAGATGAATTATTTAATTATGAAGGATTAAAGTTATTAAATGATAGATACTTAATTAAAGGGTTTAGCGGAGAGATATTTGAACTTCCTCAAGAACGTTTTATGACTATAGCTATGCATTTAGCAATACCTGAGGGAGATAAAAAAGTTTTTTATGCAAAAAAGTTTTATGATATCTTAAGTAAACTAAAAGTTACAGTAGCTACGCCTACTTTAGGTAATGCAGGTACACCTTTATATCAGTTAAGTAGCTGCTTTATATCTGTTGTTGGTGATAATTTATGGTCAATTTATGATGTGAATCATAAGTTTGCACAAGTTTCAAAACATGGTGGAGCATTAGGTATTTACGCTGGTAAAATAAGAGCTTTAAATAGTGAAATAAGAGGGCATAAAAATGCATCTGGTGGTGTTATTCCATGGGTAAGACTATATAATGATACAGCAGTTGCAGTAGATCAATTAGGTAAAAGAAAAGGTGGAGCAACTGTAACGCTTGATATATGGCACAAAGACATTTTTGAGTTTCTTGATATTAGAACTAATAATGGCGATGATAGAAGAAAAGCTCATGATATTTTTCCTGCGGTAAGTATTCCAGATTTATTTATGGAAAGATTAGAAAAAAGAGAAAACTGGTCTCTTTTTGACCCTTATACAATTAAAAAGCTAATGGGATATTATATAGAAGATTGTTTTGATGATGTAGATAATGAAGAATTTACTAAGAAATATTTAGAATGTGAACAAAATAGCCTAATTCCAAGGGAGAGTGTGCCAGCACTTGATATTATGAAAAAAATAATGAAAAGTGCAGTAGAAACTGGGACTCCATTTATTTTCTTTAGAGATACTGTAAATAGAGCAAATCCTAATAAGCATGCAGGGATGATATACGCATCAAATCTGTGCCATGAGATAGCCCAAAATATGAGTGAAAGTGAGCTCATTGAAGAAGAAATAATCAATAAAAATGGGTTTGTAGAAGTTATTCAAAGGGTTAAGCCTGGTGATATGGTAACTTGTAATCTTAATTCAGTAAACTTAGGTAAAGTGAAAATAGATGAATTAAAGGAATGTATTCCTCTTCAAATAAGAATGTTAGATAATGTTATAACATTAAATAAACTTCCGGTACAAGAGGCTAGAATCACAAGTGACAAGTATAGAGCAATTGGACTAGGAACAAGTGGATATCATCACTTTCTTGCTAGTAATAAAATAAAATGGGAAAGTGATGAACATCTAAAAGTAGCAGATGAGCTTTTTGAAGAAGTTGCTTATAATGCAATAAAGGCTTCAATGGAAATTGCAAAGGAAAAAGGAAGTTATCCTGCATTTAAGGGCTCAGAATGGGAGACAGGAAAGTATTTTGAAAGAAGAGGTTACAATTCTGATAGATGGAAAAAGCTTCAGGAGGATATTAAAAAATATGGCATGAGAAATGGATATATAACTGCTATAGCACCTACAGGAAGTACTTCAAATATAGCAAATACCACTGCAGGAATAGACCCTGTGTTTAAAAAGTTTTTTGTTGAAGAAAAGAAGGGAAGTTTTACACCAAAAACAGCACCAGATTTAAATGATGAAAATTTTTGGTATTATAAAGAAGCACATACTATTGATCAACAGTGGAGTATTAAAGCCTGTGCTGTTAGACAAAGACATATAGATCAAGCTCAATCATTTAACTTATATATAACTCCAGAAGTAAAAGCTAAGGATATTTTAAATATGTATGTGGAAGCTTGGAAGCAGGGTGTTAAAACTATCTATTATGTAAGAAATATATCTTTAGAAATGGATGAATGTACAAGCTGTTCAAGCTAGAGGCAGTTTACAGTTAACAATTTACAGTTAACAATTTAGGAGGAAAAGCCTAAGGGCTTTTCTAAATTATATTTTTTGTTGAAATCCCTTTTGGGGATTTCAATCATAAGAAGAGTTATGTATAAGAAGGGGAGTTTAAGCCAATGATCAAAAAAATGATTTTTAACGAAAATGGTAAGCGTGGAACAGAATCAATGATAAATGGGAATACTACAAATTTAAGAGAATGGAATAGAATAAAATACGTCTGGGCAAGTGACTTTTATAGAACTATGCTAAATAATTTCTGGATACCAGAAGAAATATCCCTTAATGAAGATATAAAACAGTTTCCTAATTTAACGGATGGAGAGAGAAATGCTTTTGATAAGATTATTTCATTTTTAAATTTTCTTGATTCTGTGCAGAGTGAAAATTTACCTAATATATCTAGATACATAACTGCTGCAGAAGTATCGTCGCTTATAAATATTCAAACTTTTCAAGAAGAAATCCATGCACAAAGTTATTCATATATACTTGATACAGTAACAAATCCAATTACTAGAGACAAAATATATGATGAATGGAGAACGGATGAAAAGCTTCTTAAAAGGAATAAATTTATAGCGGGAATATATGAAGAATTTAATCAAAAACCTGAATTACATAACTTTTTAAGAGTTATAATGGCAAATTATATATTGGAAGGAATATATTTTTATTCAGGTTTTAGCTTTTTCTACACTTTAGCAAGACAAGGTAAAATGACTGCAACTAGTACAATTTTCAAATATATAAATAGGGATGAAATTACTCATCTAGTGCTTTTTCAAAATATCATAAAAGAACTTAAGAAAGAGAACACAGACATTTTTACAAACGTCTTAGAAGAAGAGCTTCGAGATATGATGAAAACAGGTGTAGAACATGAAATAGAGTGGGGACAGTATGTTACTAACAATGAAGTTTTAGGGCTAAATGATGAACTGATAGAAAAATATATTAAGCATATTTCAAATAATAGGCTTATAGCAATTGGATTAGAGCCGCTATATCCTGAAGTTACAGATCATCCAATGGAATGGATTGATAATTTCTCTAAGTTAAATAATACTAAAACTGATTTCTTTGAAGCAAAAGTGACTAATTATACAAAAGCTGCAGCCTTTGATTTTGATGATCTTGATTAAAGTTAGAGCTGAAAGAAATGATATTACATAGATGAACCGACTAACTATTTAGATATTAAGCATCAGTTGTCTTTATTAGAGTATCTAAAGAAAAGTGGAAAGACAATAATTATAGTTATTCATGATCTTCAGCTTGCAACACACTATTGTGATGAATTATATTTATTAAAAAACGGGCAAAATGTTGTAAATGGAAGTTCAAGCAAAGTATTAACTGAGGAGAATGTTAAAAAAGTATTTGAAGTTAGTGGTAATGTAGTTTTAAATGAAAAAGGAAAACCAGAATTTAAACTTAATATATAGGTTAGATTGGATGTGAAATTATGACTCTGCAACAATTAAAATATGCAGTTGAAATTGCTAGATGTGGATCTATCACAAAAGCAGCGGGACATCTTTTTATTAGTCAGCCAAGTCTTTCTACTGCAATTATGGAACTTGAAAATGAAATTGGAATTACTATTTTTAATAGAACTAATAAAGGCATTAAAGTTTCTACTCACGGTGCTGAATTTTTAGGTTATGCAAAGCAAGTAATTGAACAAGCTGAATTACTTGAAAGTCGCTATTCTAATAAAAAATCAGTAAAACAAAATTTTTCTGTATCTACTCAGCATTATGCTTTTGCAGTTAGTGCTTTTGTAAATCTTATAAAAGAATATAATTTGGATGAATATGAATTTACTTTGCGTGAAACAAAAACCTATGAAATTATAGAAGATGTGAAAAATCTTCGGAGTGAAATAGGAATTATTTATTTAAATGAATTTAATTCTAAAGTTCTTAATAAATTTTTAAGAGAAAATAATTTGGTTTTTACAGAATTATTCAAGGCAAATCCTCATATTTTTATTAGTTCTGAAAATCCACTTGCAAATAAAAAATATGTTACATTAAAAGAATTAGAGCCGTATCCATATCTTTCTTTTGAACAAGGTGAATATAATTCTTTTTATTTTTCAGAAGAAATTCAAAGCACTATTACACATAAAAAAAGTATTACGGTAAGTGATAGAGCAACATTATTTAATTTACTTATAGGATTAAATGGTTATACAATTTCAACTGGAGTTATAAGTCACGATTTAAATGGAAATAACATAATTTCTGTTCCTTTACAATTGAAAGAAAAAATTACTGTTGGATATATTATTCATGAAAATATATCTTTAAGTAAAATAGCTTTAGATTACGTTGAATTATTAAAAGAAACATTAATAGGAGAATTGAATCAGGCATAGTTTAAAACTATGTTTAGCCATATAATTTATGAATTATTTTATACATAGAAAAATGTATTATACTTGTCTTACTAAATTAAAAAATAACAAGTTTTAATTGTTATTTTTCAAAAAGTTGAGAATAAAAGGAGAGACAAGCATGATAGAATTTGAAAATGCAAGGAAAAGAGAAGTAACACCATTTAGATATGATATTGTTGGAAGTTTTCTTCGTCCAACAGCATTAAAAGAAGAAAGAGCAAAATTTGCAAAAGGAATAATTTCTAAAGAAGAATTGAAAAAAGTTGAAGATATTGAAATTACAAAACTAATTGAAAAGCAAAAAAGAGTTGGATTAAAAGTAATAACAGATGGAGAGTTCCGTCGTTCTTGGTGGCACCTTGATTTTATGTGGGGATTAAATGGTGTTGAAAAAGTAGAAATAGATAATGGATATAAGTTTAATGGCTTAGAGACAAGAGCAGAAACTGCAAGATTGTCAGGTAAAATCACTGGTGAAAATCATCCTTTTGTTGAGCATTTTAAATTTATTAACCAATTTGCACAGGAGAGAATTGTAGCAAGACAAACAATTCCTGCACCAGCTCAATTTTTAGCAGAATTACAACGTGCAGAAAATAAAGAAGATACTAATAAATTTTATAATAACATTAATGAGTTAATAAATGACATTGCAAAAGCTTATGAAACAGTAATAAAAGATTTATATGATGCTGGTTGCAGAAGTTTACAACTTGATGATTGTACATGGGGAATGTTCTGTGATAAAAAATACTGGGAAGCCCGTCAAGATGCTGGAGTTGATTTAAAAGAACTTGCAGAACTTTATGTAAAAGTTAATAATATGGCAATTTCAAAGCATCCAGATGATATGATTGTTACAACTCATGTCTGCAGGGGAAATTATCATTCAACTTTTGCAGCTTCTGGTGGATATGAGCCGATTGCAGAAATTCTATTTGCAAAAGAAAATGTAGATGGATTCTATCTTGAATTTGATACAGATAGGGCAGGTGATTTTTCACCACTTCGCTTCGTAGGTGCTGGAAAACAAGTTGTTTTAGGACTTATATCTTCAAAAATTGGAGAATTAGAAGATAAGACTGCTATAATTAATAGAATTAAAGAAGCTACTAAATATGTTGATATTAACAATATCTGCATTAGTCCACAATGTGGATTTGCATCTACTGAAGAAGGGAATATTCTTACAGAAGATGAGCAGTGGAATAAAATTCTTTTCCTTAAAGAAATTGCAGATGAAATTTGGGAATAATTTAATATTGCTTTTTAATTATTTAGTAGAATCTTAGTTTACATGTTCATATATTACTATAAGCAATATTATAAAGTGATGTTATGAGATACATTTTAGATATAAAAGAATGTAAACTATTGGGCAAAGGTGATGAAGGTAGCGTATACCTAACACCTGAAGGTTTTGCTTTAAAAATATTTTCTGATAAAAAAAACGCTAAAGATGAAACTGAAATTTTAGAAAAAGCTAAAGATAGTAGGTTCTTTCCAAATGTTATTTTTCTAGCGGATAATATGATGCTTAGAGAATATGTCTCTGGTGAAAATTTATATGAGTTTATAAATAATAATAGACTCTCTTATAATTTATCAATAGAAATTATTGAGTTTATTGAAGACTTTAAAAGGTTAAAATTTAAACGAATCAATATAAGAAATGCTCATATCTTTGTTAATGAAAATGAAAAAATACAAATTATTGACCCTCGAAAAACTTACATTAAAGAAACACCTTATCCTAAAGAGATTATTAGCATTCTTGTTAAATTAAATTTATTTGATGATTTTTTAAAAAATCTTATAAACTACAAACCAGAATTACTTAAATATTGGATTGATGGATACGAGTATTTTAAAAAGATGTCAAAAAAAACAATACGTATAAATATGTACGCATGTTAAAAATAAATAATTTTATCCACAACAAACTATCTGGTAAGCAACAGTTGCTTACCAGATAGTTTGTTAAACGTTCATATATATTACCACTATTAAATATTCTTAAGGCAGAAAATGTGAATGCAACTTTTTCTCTTATAGGACAATATATGGATAAAGATCAGGCAAACAAAGATTTAGTAAAAAGAGGACTGTAGAATTTGTAACAAGGCTCTTTTTTAGTTTGGAGGTGAGGTGATGAGTATGAAATAGTTATAATAACAACAATCCAATAAATTTCAGGTCATGAAAATATTGTGACAATGAATTTGTATACTAGAACCTCAGAAAAAGATATGGTTAATTGAAAATCAAATTCAATACTTTGAGAGTATTTAGTAAGTGATGTAAATTCTTCACTACTAAAAACAACTTTAGTTATTATTTTATTTGATTATATAAATTCAGAAGAGTATAATTTGAAGAAGTAAATTTTGTATTAAATGTAATAAGTAATCAGATTAGATAAGTGAGGATGAGGAAAATGGCTAGGAATTTCATAATTGAAAATATGCCAGAGTTTAAATCTATTGAAGCTAATAAATTTAGTAAAAAGAGATTAGCAATTTGGGCTGGGTTAATAATTATGTCTTTATTTAGTTTGTATTTTATTACTAACAATGAAGATATGTATAATAAACCAATAGCTAAAATAATTACAATAAATGAAGAAGAATCTAATAAAGAGACTACTGATGGGAAAATAGAACCAATTAAAAATCAAAAAATTCAAGCTATTATTATGAATGGTATTTATAAAGGAAAAACGGTTGAACTTAATAATTTGACATCATTTTCTCAGGTTAATGACTTGGATTTAAAAATAAATGATGAAGTTTTTTTATCAATTGAAGATAATGATAAACAAGAAATATCTTCTGCAAATATAATTGAATTTAAAAGAGATAAATATATTGTATACATAATAAATATTTTTGTTGCTTTAATTTTATTAATAGGAGGAGCTAAAGGTTTTAGATCACTCGCAAGTGTATTTGTTAATATTGTAATTGTATTTACTATAATTGAATTATTCACTAAAGGCTACGATTTAATGGCATTTTCTATAATAGCAAGTATAATTTTTATTGTTCTTTCTATACTGATAGTGTCTGGACGAAATAAGAAAAGCATTTCTGCTATAGTAGGTACCTTGATTGGTACTCTTGTATCAATGTTAATAGCAGGAATTGTTATAAAGTTAAATAATTGGAGTGGAATTCATTTTGAGGAGATGGAATTTCTTACCCATCCACCAGAAGAAATATTTTTCATTGAATTAATAATAGGTACATTAGGAGGAATAATGGATATAGCAATATCTATTTCTTCAGCCATAAAGGAATTATATGATAAAAATCCACATATTAAAAGAAAAGCTATCATTAAATCTTCAAGAGAAATTGGACAAGATATTATGGGAACAATGGCTAATACTTTGGTTTTTGCTTACATAAGTGGTAGTGTTCCAACTATATTACTTCTTTTAAGAAATGGAATGCCAATTACTAATATAATTAGTTTTAATCTTTCTATGGAATTTATGAGAGCAATCGTTGGAAGCATAGGAATTGTTTTAAGCATTCCTATTACAATGTACACTTCCATTTTAATTCTCAAAAATCAGAAGATTGGAGAAGCTTAATCTATGAACATTATATTAATACTATTAATTATATTATTAATTCTTATGACAGTTGTTGGTGGTACACGAGGGATACAATCATTTTTTACGTTGATTTTAAATTTCTTTACATTATTTTTTATGATTATTTTAATTGGTGCAAAAATTGATCCAATCAAAGTAACTTTCATTGGATCAATTTTTATAAGTTTTTTTAGCTTATTTTTTATTAATGGATTTAATAAAAAAACATTGTCATCGCTATTATCTGTTATAATAGTTATCTTGATAGTTATGTTTATAACATATGATATGGGAATAAATGCAAAAATACAAGGTTTCAGTAATGAACAAACAGATACAGTTGCATTCTATTCTCTATATGTTCAAATAAATTTTTCTAAAATAGTTATCTGCGAAATACTAATTGGATTATTAGGTGCAATTATTGATGTATCTATATCAATATCATCATCTATGAATGAAATCTATTTAAATAATTCATTCATGACTAAGCATGAATTATTTAAATCTGGTATGAATATTGGCAAAGATGTTTTAGGAACAATGACTAATACATTATTTTTTGCATATATAAGTGGATTTATGACTTTATTAATATATTTTAGTGAACTCAAATATTCTTTAGCAACTATTTTTAATGCAAAAGTATTTTGCTCACAAGTATTTCAATCTATGTGCTGTGGGATAGGGATTATTCTTATTATACCTATTACTGCTTTTATTACGTCAAAATTAATGCCTTTATCTAGAAAGTCAATTTAAATTCTTATATCTGATCAGATAAAGCAACAATATATATTAATATGTTATTGACAATGAATATAGAGACTCATATAATTGAAAATGAATTGCATTTACAGAATGTAATAAAACAAAAAAATAGGGATTAATGGAGAGTAAAGATGAAACAAAGATTAAAAAATATTATTAAACATAATTGGTTATTTATATTTATGGTAATAATGCTTCAACTTAAATCAATGACACTATTATCTATGCTTAGAACACCGAACTCATCAAGTATAAGCATAGGAAATATTTATTTTGGAATTCCTGTATTGTGGGCGCATGTAGTTATAATAATATTAATATGTAGTCCTATGTTTTTCTTTAAAGAAAAGGGAAGATTAAGAACGGCTCTAATAATAGATATTTTAGTTACAATTCTTTTTGTAGCAGATATATGGTATTATCGTGCCAATGGAACTTTCTTATCTATTAGACATTTAATACATAATGAAATATTTAATCCAGAAGGAAAAAACTTATTTAATCCTAGATTAGTAGATCTAGCATTTTTTATTGATTATATTATAGTTTTTTTAATTTATAAATTTATTAAAATAAAAGAATATGAAGGTAAAAAAGCACTACCTTTAAGAGTAATAAAAGCTATATCAGTCTTTTTATTAAGTGCATTGGCTATAGGCATGGGTCACTATTATGTAGATATTAAACAAATGGATCCAGGAAAAAATTTATTTAGATTATCTTGGGCTCCATTTCAAACCTTTAGTGATATGAGTCCCCTAGGATATCATGGATTCGATATTGATTTTTATGCAGATAAAAATAAAACTTTAACAAGTAATGAAAAAAATGATATAGAAAATTGGTTTAATGATAATAAAGAAAATATTCCAGATAATAAGTACAAGGGTATGCTTAAAGGAAAAAACCTAATTGCCGTGCAAGTAGAATCATTAGAGAATTTTGTTATAAACCAAAAAGTTTATGGACAAGAAATAACACCTAACTTAAATAAATTATTATCAAAAAGTTTATATTTTGATAATATATATGAACAAAATAATTCTGGTACAAGCTCAGATGCAGATTTATTGGTTAATACATCTATATTTCCAATAAGACAAGGCACAACTGTTTATTCTTATCCTTGGGATAAATATAATTCGTTGCAAAACTTACTAAACGGCAGCGGTTATACTACTATTTCTACTCATGCAGAGTTACCAGGTAGCTGGAATTGGGCAGAGTTCCATAAATCTTTTGGGGCAGATAAAATATTGGACATACAAATGTATAATCAAGATGAGATAATAGGACTTGGATTATCTGATGAATCTTATTTGAAACAGATAGCAGGAAAATTAAAAAATGAAAAGGAGCCTTTTTATGCATTTATGACTACATTAACTAGTCATGGACCTTTTGATATGCCAGAAAATAAGAAATATTTAAATCTACCAAAAGAACTTGATGAAAATATGCTAGGTGGATATTTTCAAAGTGTAAGATATACTGATGAAGCTATAGGAAAGTTTATAGGAGAATTAGAAAAAAATAATCAATTAGATAACACTGTTATTATGATTTATGGAGATCATTGTGGTGTTCATAAATTTTATGAAGATGATATAAAAAATTCTCCTCTAGACGGAGATTGGTGGAAAGATAATCATAAAAAGATACCATATATAATATACTCCAAAGATGTGCAGCCAGGAATAATATCAAAAGCTGGTGGTCAGTCAGATTTCTTGCCAACAATATCTTATTTACTTGGAATGGATAGAAATGAATTTGACAATAGTTCTATGGGAAGAGTATTAGTAAACACGGACAGAGATGCTACTATTATAAATTCTGGTGATATTATGGGTACCCCAAAGGACGAAAAGGAAGTTGATCATTTAAAAGATACATTTAAAATTGCTGATTCTATTATTGAAAAGAATTATTTTGGAAATAACTAAATATTAAAAAGTATTGAATAATTCAAAAATAGTTATTATTAGTTGAAAGAGAGGACACTAGAAAATAGTTATCCTCTCTTTTGTGTTGTATTAAAGAAAGTTATATGAATAAAAAATATTCATGGCAACTTTGGACTTGTTATTTATTTTCATGTGCCTAACAATTAGAAATTAATTATGAGTATAACTCACCGAAATTGAATAAATGTTTATTCCAGCGGACTAAGAAAATTTCGCTGGAAGCCACTAAGTGGCTTCAACAGCTTATTTTCTAATGCCGCTTTCACAAACATTTATCCAATTTCTCTGTTTTTGTATACTCCTAAGTATAGTAAATGTTGAATATAATACCAAGCATAAGTAAAATTTCAGTTGTAGGTATCTATATAAGTTGTAGAACAAAATAAAAGGAATGCTTTATTTATTGAATAATTAAGAACTATTAATAGCATTTTATAAAAAGTATTATTTACGAGGATAAAAAAGTAGAAGTTGCACAAAATAAAATTATAAAGGAGATGTTTTATAATGCAAATAACGTTAAGCCAAAAAGAAAGAATGTTACTAGAGGATCAAAAAAGTCATGAACAAATTTGTATCGAAAAGTATTCTAATTATGCAAATCAGGCGCAAGAAAATCAATTAAAACAAATATGCAAGGCTAATGAACAAGCGGAAAGAAATCATCTTGACACTATTAATCAATTGTTAAGTGGTAATATTCCTCAAATGAATCAAAAGCAAAATCAAAATGCTACGCAAAATATGAATACTACTGTGGCAGCAGTAAGTAATATATCTGATAAGGATATGTGTTCAGATTTATTAATGACAGAAAAATATGTTTCTGGGACTTACGATACCACAATTTTTGAATTTAGAGATACTCAAGTCCGTGATGTATTAAATCATATACAAAAGGAAGAGCAAAAACATGGAGAAGCTATATTTCAGTATATGGAGAGTAAGGGAATGTATAATGTTCAATAGTCATTAAAAAGTTTAGTGAAAGCACAAAAAGAGTATGCAATTAAAAAGCAAACATCTTTTTGTGCTTTTATTTAGTGATAATATATATAGTTATTCAATTTAGATGTATTTGATGTAAATATTTCAGTAGATCTTTTGTAAGCAATTTTATAATAGAAATAATATGAAAAATAATATTGACTTTGACGTAGCGTCAAACAATAAAATGACATTTAAGGAGATGATCAAATGTCAATATTAAAAATGGAAGAGATGACTTGGAAAGAGGTTGAAAGTCTTGATAAAAAGAAATCTATTATTTTTGTTGCATTAAGTCCGATTGAAGAGCATGGGCCTCATTTACCATTGGGTACTGATTATATTTGTGCAAAGGATTTATTAAAGGAAACAGTAAATAGTCTTGAAAAACAAAATAAAGAATATAATTACATTATTCATCCATCTTTTCCTATGGGGTACAATGAGTGTGTAATGAATTATCCAGGAACTATTTCTTTTAGGTCAAGAACAATAGAAAATGTAATTGTTGATTTTGGCGAGTCAATAAGTAGGTCTGGATTTAGCAAAGTGGTAATAGTAAATCATCATCTAGATTTAGGTCATGTAAAGGCAATTGAAAATGCAAAGATTATATTAAATACAAATTATTCCCTTAAAGTTTTAGAGGTGGCAAGTAGTTTAATATATTCTGAAAGTGAAAAAAATAATAAGCAAATTTTAAATGATAGTTTAGATATGGAAAAAGAGATTCATGCTGATTTTAGAGAAACTTGCTCTATGTTATATAATCATCCTCGATTGGTTAAAGAGTGTTATAAAAATTTACAACCTGTATATATGGATATTGTAGAATTTATAAAAGGTGGTGGGAAATGTTGGAGAAAATATGGAATCAAGGAAGGATATATAGGTACTCCTGCAGAATCAAGTAAAGAACAAGGCGAAATACAATTCAAAGATATGGTTCAAAATTCAAGTGAATTAATACTAAATTTTATTATAACTAATCATATACCAGAACTCTCTAAAGAAATAAAATCTGCCATGAATTATATGGTTTTGAGGTGATTAAATATGTATTCAATTGGTCAATTAGCTTTAATATTAAAGGTATCTACAAGAACTCTTAGACACTATGATGATATAGATTTATTAAAGCCTTATAATGTTAATGAAGAAAATGGTTATAGATATTATACAAAAGAGCAAATCAGTTTAGCTAAAAACATAATAAAGCTTAAAGAATATGGACTAACTCTTGAAGAGATAAAAGAGATAATAGTTAATGGGTATGAAAATAATAATGAAATTATAAAAAAGAGATTAAATATTATTGAAGGTGAAATAACAAGATTATCAGCAATGAAGGATAATTTATGCAAAGTATTAAAAGAGAATATAATAATTAAAAATAAAGAATTTAATTGTAAAAAATATGAGGTTCAAACTGTTGAATTAGATATTATAAATGTCATAAGTAAAAGATGTACAATTAATATTAAAGATGTTGGAAATATTGTAGGTTCACTTTATGAAGATATTAATAAGAATGGGCTAAGGATAAAGAATGGACATATTGTAAAATATTTTGAAAATGAATATGATCCTGAAAATGCAGATGTTGAGGTATGTATTCCAGTAGAAAGCAGAAAAGAGGGGAAACTAAAAATTAATACCATACAAAAAGGACTATATGTAACAGCAACAGCTAATTCCATAAGTGAAAAGGGAGATGTTTATGAGAATATAATAAACTGGGTCCAATTAAATCATTACGAAATTAATGGAAATCCCCTTGAACAATATAATGTAAATTATGAAAATGGATTATTTAAAATAGATATATATTATCCTATTACTGAAACTGTGAAATAATTATGTAGAAACCATCAATTACAAAATAATATTATGTTATTTGCATAAATAAAGTCCGAAATTTAAATTCAGTTTAAAATAAAATGGTAAAATATACTTAAGAGGTGGTTCTTTTGAGTAAAATATTAGTAGTAGATGATGATAAAAATATAAATATATTAATACAGTCACTACTTAAAAATGAAAATTATGAAGTAGTTGTAGCATTTGATGGGGTAGATGCTTTGGAAAAAATAGAACACGAAAAAGTGGACATGCTTATTACAGATGTTATGATGCCAAATATGGATGGATGGGAACTTTGCAAAGAGGTACGTTCATTTAGCAATATGCCTATTTTAATGCTGACTGTATTAGGTGAAACAATTCAGAAGGTCAAAGGTTTTGGAATTGGTGCTGATGATTATTTAACTAAACCTTTTGAACCAATGGAGCTTATAGCTAGAGTAAAGGCACTTTTAAAGCGTTATCGTATAAATGAATCACAAACTATAAGTATCGGGAATATTATTATAGACAAAAATCGGTTTATTGTTGAAACAAATTCAGAAAATATTACTTTACCATTAAAGGAATTTGAACTACTATTTACCCTTGCAAGTACATCCGGAAAGACTTTCTCTAGAGAATTATTAATAGAAAATATTTGGGGATATGATTTTGATGGTAATGAGAGAACTTTAGATGTACATATTGGGAGATTACGTGATAAATTTTCTAAGGATGAGTTTGGAATTAAAATAACAACTATAAGAGGTTTGGGATATAGGCTGGAGGAAATAAATGAGGAAAATTGATATTAAAAGATTTGCTCATCATACTATAAATTTAATTGGAATAATTTCATCTATTATTATTGGATTTTTTATAATATATAAAGTTTTTAATATTAACATTAATTATTTTATTATGACATTAAATATAATAAGCTGTTTTTTAGGAATTGCAATATATTTAGTTGTTGTTTTAATCATTCATAAAGATGGTGGACATTTATCACAAAGATTTAAAATGATATTTAATGCAATTGATAAAATAGGTAATGGAGATTTTAATGTTTCTATAGAAAGTAATGGGTCTAGGCATGATCATTTAATGAGTGAATTATCAGTGAAAGTAAATAATATGGCAAAACAATTAAGCAGTATGGAAAGCATGCGTCAAGACTTTGTTTCTAATGTATCTCATGAAATACAATCTCCTCTTACTTCTATAAGGGGATTTGCTGCATTATTACAAAATGAAAATTTATCTTATGAAGAAAAGAAATCTTATTTAGAAATTATTGAAACAGAGACTAAAAGGCTCTCTAAATTAAGCGATAATTTATTAAAGCTATCATCTTTAGATTGTGGAACTAAGGAATTGCAAATTGAAACATATGATTTAGACAAGCAACTTAAAAATGTTATTTTGTCTTTAGAACCTCAATGGTCAAAAAAGAATATTGAATTTGAAATAGAATGTCCACATACCATTGTAAATGCGGATAAAGAACTTATGAGTGAAGTTTGGATTAATCTATTAAATAATGGAATTAAATTTACACCTTATGGTAGCAAAATCTATGTAACTATTGAAAATCATGATTCTAATATTGAAGTAACAATTAAAGATAGTGGTGTTGGTGTTAATGAAGAAGAACAAAAACGTATATTTGAACGCTTTTATATGGTTGATAAATCAAGAAAAAGAGAACTTGGAGGAAATGGATTAGGTCTTGCTATTACTAAGAAAATCGTTAATTTACATGGTGGAAGTATTAGAGTAGAAAGTGAAATAAATAAAGGAGCATCATTTATTGTATCAATTCAAATAGAAAAGTAAATTGAAATTATATCAAAACTGTATTTTAAGCTTATAAATTATAAGGTTAGAATACAGTTTTTTTGTTCAAATGTTTTATGTTAAAAGTATTATATTAATAAAAATTTAGGTTTCTAATTTAAATTCAGTTTACATTAGAAGATTAGAATAATTTTAAGGAAATGGTTCAAACCATTAAAATAATCAATAATTTTAAAATGACTATAAATTAGGAGGAATTTTTTATGAAAACAAATACCAAAAACATGAAACTTATGGAGGATGAAAAAGTATCTAAGGCATTACTAACACTTAGCATACCGATGATTATATGTCTGCTTGTAAATGCTTCGTATAATATTATAGATGCATATTTTGCTGGAATACTTGGAATAAACCAAATTGGTGCTATATCAATTACTTTTCCTATTACACAAGGAATTGTTGGGGTAGGTGTAGGGATTGGAGCTGGTGCTGGATCGTATATTTCACGTCTATTAGGAAACAAAGATATTGATAAAGCTAATAAAACTGCTTCTACAGCAGTATTTAGCAGTATAACAGCTGGAATAATTATTACTATTTTTACAATTATGTTTTTAGATAAAGTGTTACTAGCATTAGGTGCAACAGAAACTATTATGCCTTTTGCCAAAGAATATGGTGTTATTTGTATATCTTTTTGCATATTACCTCTTTTTAATGTAACTATGAATAATATAATGGCAGCTCAAGGAGAAGGTAAAATATCCATGACAGCAATGATAATTGGAGCAATTTCCAATATAATATTAGCTCCAATATTAATTTTTGAATTGAATTTAGGAATAAGAGGAGCTGCAATAGCTACAGTAATAGCACAAGCAATAACTTCAAGTTTTTATATTTGGTACACATTTTCAAAAAGTTATTTAAAAATATCTATTCATAATGTAAGTTTTCATAAGAATATTTTCACAGAGATCCTTAAAGTTGGAATTCCAACGATTCTATTCAACTTATTAGCAAGTGTTTCAATGGGATTAATAACTTTAAAGGCTAGTATTTATGGAACAGAGCAAGTAGCAGCTATGGGAATTGTAACACGTGTATTTGCAGTAGCAACTTATGTTATATTTGGCTATTCAAAAGGAGTGCAACCAATTGCCGGATACAACTATGGTGCAAAGAATTTTAAGCGGTTAAAAGAAATAATGAAGGTATCTACAATTCAAGCAACAGTATTTTGTATTATTGCAGCAATATTAATGTATACATACTCAAGTCAAATTATGTCTATATTTAGTAATGATTATTTGGTAAAAACTACAGGTAGCACAGCGCTTAAAGTCAATGCAATTGTATTTATAACCTTTGGTTTTCAAATGGTAATTGCAACATTTTTCCTAGCTTTTGGTAAAGGCAGAGAGGGCGGAATTCTTAGTATTTGCAGACAAGGAATTATGTTTATTCCTATAATACTCATTTTACCTAATTTAATTGGATTTAACGGAATTATATATTCACAAGCTATTGCAGATATATTAACTACTATACTAACAGTAATTTTGGCCGTAGATTTAATTAAAGAATTTAAAATTATTCCAGATGATGAAAATACATTAGATGAAGTTCAAGTTGATATTTTATGATGTTAAACAATTTTTAGAAATTAAAATAAGAGAATGTTGATAGAAGTTAAACAATAAATAGAATATGGTAGAGGGGAGGACTTTTATTATTATTAATATTATATGCAAGTCACCAGCCTATATTTGCAATATACTTGCTACACAATTGTTATCATAATTGCCTTGTGCTATTCTTTAATTGAAAGGAGGAAAATTATGAGAATTGAAATAATTGAAGAGCCTTTAGTTGATGAGATAGAAATACAAATTAAATGCAAAGAAAAAAACGAATATGTTAAGCAATTAGCTGCAACCATTTTTGAAGAACAGTTAATTATTAATGGAAGAATAGAAAATGAATTTACACAGATTTATTCAAGGGATATTTATTATTTTGAATCTGTTGATAACAAAACGTATATTTATTGTAGGGATAATGTTTATGAAAGCGATATGAAGTTATATGAGCTAGAAGAAAAATTAGAAGGAACAAAATTTACTCGTATAAATAAAGCTTGCATTATGAATATAGCTAAATTAAAGAAGGTTAAAGGTCAGATTAATGGCAGATTACTTGCAACCTTGTCCAATGGAGAAAAGCTGATTATTAATAGAAGTTATGTACAAGAAGTAAAACGCAAATTAAATATATAAGGCAAATATAGATTGGAGGAAATTATGAAAAGAAAGGATCAGTATTTTTTTGGAAGTTGCACGGCATTTACTACAGCAAATATAATAACTATTATTATGCATTTTATGGATAAACAAAGTACTATTAATGTAAATTCGGAAATCTTTCTGATTTTAATTATTATATTAATAAACATAATTCTTTATTTTATGGAAGATTTGCGAATTAAATCCCAAGTTATTCATATAACTTTTGAATTTATTATAACTTCTATAATTACTTTTTTAATTGGAATACCACTGAAAGTAATAGAAATTGCATCAATATATGATTTAGTTGAGAGTACTTTAATAATAGCACTGGTTTATGGAATAACCATATTAAGTATTTATATTTCTACTCAAAATGATGCAGAAGACATAAATAAAAAATTATTAGAAAAATAGAAAGAAGGCATTTATATGTATTTGTTTGGAGATTCATATTTTGAGACGGCTATATTTAAAGAAGTGTTTCAAATAGCATTTATATTTTATATTATGGCAGAAGTATTTATATTCAGTTTCACTTCAAAGAACAATAGAGAAAATTCACAAAAGAAAAAAAGAGATAAAGGGTCTTGTCTGATGATAATATCTGGCAGCATAGCTATAATAACATTTAATCTTCTTTGTAGAAAAAATAATTTGTTCATATTACCAATATGGATATTTTGGTTAGGCGTTATATTTATTATTACTGGAATTATATTGAGGCTATACTCAGTAGTCACACTAGGAAAATATTTTACTGTTACAGTACAAGTGAATTCAAATCAAAAAATAATTCAGACTGGCCCCTATAAATATATTAGACATCCAGCATATAGTGGAAGTATATTATCTTTAATCGGAATAGCTCTAGCATTAAGGAGCATAATTGGAATTATTGGAACTTTAATTATTATTGCAGTAATATATGGATATCGAATTAAAATTGAAGAGAAAATATTAGAAAATAACTTCAAGACAAGCTATAAGGAGTATAAGCAACATACTAAAAGAATTATCCCGTTTATATGGTGAAGCATAGTCAAATAATAATATATTAATAGAAAAAATTAATAAGAGAATAATTTACTTAATTAGAGTAAATTATTTTTTTTAGATTAAAGTAAGTTTATATTTGATTAAAAGTTTTATATTTTTGTGTATATTATAATTTCTATTAAATAAATGTTTAACTGTAATAAATCAACCTTTCGGTTGATTACACCCAATAAGACTAGAGAGTATTATAGTCCTTGAGGTGATAATTAATGGAAGCAATATTAGAAGTAAAAGATTTAAAAAAGTATTATAAGGAAAGTAAGGCTGTGGATGGACTGAGTTTTAATTTATATAAAGGAGAGATACTAGGATTTTTAGGACCTAATGGTGCAGGTAAAAGTACTACTATAAATATTCTTTCAACTATATTAAAGCATGATGATGGAGAAATTAAATTCTTTGACAGAGAAATGAAAGATAATGCTAAATGGATTAAACAGCAACTAGGAATTGTGCCACAAGAGCTTGCTATATTTGAAGAAATATCAGCATATAAAAATGTTGAATTTTTTACATCTTTATATGGAATAAGTGGTAAAAATCTAAAAAATGCTGTACTGGAAGCGTTAAAAATGGTAGGGCTAGAAGATAAAAAGGATAGTAAACCAATAACTTTTTCAGGAGGAATGAAAAGAAGACTTAACATTGCTTGTGCGATTGCCCATAAGCCTAAGATTTTAATACTGGATGAACCAACTGTAGGTATTGATCCACAATCTAGAAATCATATTTTAGAGTCAATTAAGAAATTAAGAGATAATGGAACAACTATAATTTATACAACTCATTATATGGAGGAAGTTGAAGAAATAGCTGACAGGGTAGTTATAATGGACAAAGGAACTAAAATAGCAGAGGGAACAATTATGCAACTTATGGAAAGCTATAAGAATACAAGAATTTATAAAATATCAATAGACATTTCAAAGAGACAGGAATTTAAATATGACTTTTTATATGAAATAGAAGGAATACAAAAGGTAGAGCTTAATGAGAATTGCTTAAGTGTAACAACAATTAAGGAAATAGAAAATTTAGACAAAATAATTTTAAGCTTAGTTCACAGAAATATAAAAATAAGTCATATGACTAGTGAAGAAGGAAATTTAGAAATGGTCTTCCTTAAGTTAACTGGAAGAAAATTAAGGGATTAGAGGTGTGAAAAAATGATTTTATGGAAGCTTATTAAGCAAGATTTTAGAAATCTAATTACAACACCAGTTGTTGTAACAATATGTACAATTTATCCTTGGTTATTAATTGGATTATTCGGATTTATTTTTTCAAGCCTTTATGGTAGTGAGGGGATTACAGCATATGATTATTATGGAGTTACTATGATGATATATTTGATAATTACTTCATTGACTATAACTCCAAATACTTTTATGGAAAAGAAGTTAAGACAGGGAAATGTAAGAATAGCTTATGCACCAATATCAAAAGTCACAATTTACATGTCAAAAATAATAAGCTCTTATCTTTTTATGGGAATAAGCTTTTCTCTAAATATGGTTATAATGAATTATTTTAAAATCGTTAATTTTGGAGGAGAGAATTTTATATATGTTCTTGGATTAATGATGACATTCTTATTTTTCACCGTGACAATTGGAGGTGCGGCTTGTGTCCTTATAAAAACTGAAGAATTGACTAATACAATACTTTCTAATGTAGCAAGCATATTAGCCTTTGTTTCAGGCATGTTTTTCCCAGTAGATAATTTAGGGAAAACAGTTAGCAGCATAGCTAATTTATCTCCAATAAAGTGGATATTAGATTTATCCTTTAGTGTAATATATGATAATAATTTTCAGAATTATAGCGTTATAGTTATGGGATTACTTTTATTATCAATAGCAGCTTTAATTGTTATGCATTTTAATTATAAACCTGAAGATTATATATAATTTTGGTGACTGTCACCAAACAATGGAGGAGAAAAAATATGATAAATGTTATAAAAGGAATTTTATATAGAATGGTAAATAACAAAGGTTATTTAATGATGCCAGTATTAATAACACCTATAGTTATAGCAACTGCAATATATTTTTCAAGCAGTTTTATGGTTAAAGCTAATATTGGAGTTGTAGGAGATACCGACATCAATTTTAATAGTGATGAAATTAATATTGTAAAGCTTGAAAATAAGGTACCACTTTCAGATTTAGTAAAAAATAAATATGAAGCTATCATATCTTTTGAAAATGGAAAAGCAGTTGTAGAAACAATTAAAGATGAGGAATTTAAAAATAAATTAGAAAGAATAGCAAATGGAGAAAAAGTAGCACTTGAAGCTGGTGAAAAGAGAGGGGTAGCTGCAAACATAGTTGGATATATAACCATGTTTGTAATAATACTCGGAGTAATGCTTTATAAATTCTTTTTTGATGATCAAAAAGGTATAGCTAAAAGGGTAATAAGTGCCAATATATCTTATGAACAATATGTATTTAGTCATTTTGTTTCAGTATTTTTAATGATTTTTGTTCCAACAGGAATAATTACAGTCTTATCTAAAGAAGTACTTAATTTAAATACAAGTGTAACAGCTTTAGAATTAATCTTTATTATAATGATTTTATCCTTTTTAGGTTCAGCTTTTGGATTATTAATGTCTTCAGTTACAAGAAGCGAAGAAAGTGCGACTATGCTTGGAAATATGATAAATATAATAACAACTTTACTTGCAGGAAGCTTTTTCACCATATCAAATAATTGGTTTATAAACGTAATTGGAAATATAATGCCTCAAAGACATATTTTGAATTTTACAATTGCATTAGAAAATGGCAAGGGTATCAGTTATGCAGATATAGGAATTGTAATTGTAGTCTCTTTCTTAATGATAATTTCATCCTTTTTAATCAATAAAAATAAAATAAGAAGCTATTCTTAAAGAATATGGTAAAATATACACAATAGAAAAATATTAAGGGTGATTAAATGAAAAATATTCTTTATACAAGGTTAATAAGACCAAAAAGTAAAAATGTTCTTCATAGAAATAAAAAGATACAAGACAAGCTTGAGTGTATTTTAGAAAATAAGCTAACAGTAGTAAAAGGCGGTGCTGCTGTTGGTAAAAGTACTCTTATTTCTAGTTATATTGGAGAACAGAATAATTACATGTGGCTTTCATTAGATGAAAATAGTGATGATTTATCTTATTTTTGGACTTATGTTTTGCAGGGATTGAAAAATAATATAGAAAATTTAAATTTTTATATTGATATGGTAAATCCATTAGTAAAGAGAGAGGATATTTTTGAATTAATATCATCTTTAATTAATGAACTTATTAGTGAAGAAGAATTATTTATAGTACTGGATGATTTTCATTATATAGTAGATGAGTTTCTTTTAGAAACTATTGAATATTTTATATCTAATTCATCAAGTAATATACATTTTGTTCTAATTTCAAGACATGATATTAAGATTTATTTAGGAAATATTCTTATGAAAGGGGGAGTAATTAATATAACTTCAGAGGATTTTAATCTTACTTTAGATGAGACAGAAGAGTTTATAAAAAATGCTACTAATAAGATTATTGATGGTGAAGTAATTAAAGAAATATATCAAATTACAGAAGGTTGGATAGGAGCGATTAAACTTTTATTAACAGTACTTGGCAGCAACAAAACTATAAATAATATACCAAAGGGTAATAAGCTGTTCATTGATTATATGAATAATGAAATTATAAGTAGTTTATCAAAAGAGGAAATAGATTTTCTAGTTAAAACTTCACCCTTAAGTTATGTAAATCCAAGTATTTATAGAGATATAGATAATAAAGATGGATTTGAAATAATAGATAATTTAATAGAAAAAAATATTTTAATTATTACAATAGATGAAGATAAAAAGATATTTAGATATCATAATGTATTAAGACAGCATCTTATAGAACTTTTTGATAAATACGAACCAAGTGTTAAGAATGAAATTATAGATAAACTTACATTTTCATTAATTAAGGAGAAAAGCTTTGATGAGGCAGTAAGTATTTTTATGAATTACAATAGATATGATGATGCAATAAATGTATTAGAAAAAAATGCACATAATATTGTAGCAACTAAAATTTTGAATGGATTCCCATTAGAATATTATAGTAAAAGTGTAGATTTGGCGTTTATATCTATTTTCTATAATTATTTAAATTTGGATTATGAAAGATGCGGTTTAATAATTAATTCAATAGATTATAGTAGTGGCAACAATATTGTAAATTCTATTAAATTATTTGGACTTATATTAAATAATAATTATGTAGAAGAGTGTTATTTTATCTTTCCTAAAGAAATTGATGGTAATTTAAATATACTTACTAAAACAATTTATTATATTTTAGCCTCATGGGCACTAGGCTTTGCAGGTGAATTTGTAAAATCTTTTGAAATGATGGATTTAATGAAGAAATCTAATAAAGAATTAAATAACAGTTATGTAGATTTAATTTATAAATATAATAAAGTATCTTTACTAGAGGACATGGGAAAGTTAAATGAAAGTTTAATTGGCTATAAAGAATTAAATGAGCGTGTTAGCAAGAAAAATTATAAATCGTGTTTTACAATTTTTAAGAATGTGGGATTGCCAGGAGTTTATATAAAGAAACTTATGGATAAAGAAGCGGAAGAACTTTTACTTGAAGCGCAAAAAACACTTAAAGAATACAAAGGAAGCGCTGCTTTTAATGCATTAGAGGTGAGTATTGATTATAATTTAGCAGAAGTTAAATATATTCAAGGTAATATTTATGAATGCGAAAAAATATTAAATCATATAGACAAAGAAAATAAAGATAATTATGTATATATTCAAATATTAGCACTTAAGATTAGATTGTTATTTTTTGAAAATAGGATAAAAACAGAAGAGTATGATGAATTTATAGAGATTTATAAAAGGCAGTATGAGAAATCAACTTATTCTGACATTCTAGGGATAACATATGGAATGGTTCTTTTTAAGAAAGGGAAATATGAAGAGAGTTTAAATGAATTTAATAGAATTGCATTTATATCTAGAAAGAATGGGATAGGATATTTGCTTGTATATTCTCTAGTATGGAAAGTGATACTGCTAAATAAACTTACGCCTGATAATACAAGGGAATGTTTAAATATTTTAAAGGAAGTTATATTTTATTCTAGAGATGAAGATATATTGTTTCCATATTTCAAAACCAGGGAATACCTAAAAGAAATAATACAAAAGTTTAAAGTGCAGTTATTAGAAGATAAAGATAATAAAGAATTTGTGAAGAAGCTTAGTGAAGTAGTTGGTATAAAGGATGAAAATGAAGTGTTAAGTCCTAGAGAAATAGAAGTTCTTAAAACTTTAATAGATGGATTGAGTAATAAAGAAATTGGGGAGAAACTTTTTATATCTGTTTCAACAGTAAAAACTCATATTATAAATATATATTCTAAGCTTGGAGTGAAAAATAGAGTAGAAGCAGTAAATGAGGGAAGAAAAATACTTTAACTTTTATTGATATGTGTAATTGGCTCAATAATAACAGCTTTTAGAGTATATAGTAATAAACTAAATTTAATAGAGGAGTAATAATTAGCAATGAAAATACTGACTTTAGTAATATAAAAGTCAGTATTTTTATTTTTAATGAAGTGTTTGACAATAAACTTAGGATATGATAATGTTGAAATTGAATATGAATTCAATTTCAATTTTAAAAATATGGAGGTTAGGTATGGATAAAATAGATTTACGCAAGAATATTAAAAGAAAAAAGTTATTACAAGCTGCTGCAAAAGTAATTTCAACTAAAGGATATAATGATAGCTCTATAAAAGACATTACTGAAGAAGCAAAAGTTTCAGTAGGAAGTTTTTATTCCTATTTTTCAAATAAAGAAGAAATTTTACTAGCTTTATATGATGAAATTGCTGATATGCATTTTCAAATGGCTAAGATAGTTGGTAATGATTGTGAAGTGACAGGTGCTAAAAGATTAGCATGTATTATTTCATCACTTGTTTATGTCCAAGATAAAAATCCAGAACTAGTATTAATATTATTATTAAAAACTATAAGCATTAATGAAACATTTGAAAATAAGCATAAAGAAATTATAAATTCTATAAAGAATGTTGTTATGCCTATATTTGAAATCATGAAAAAAAATAATCTAGTTGAAATTATTGATGTTGAAATAGCGACTATTTCATTTATATATTCTATTAATGGAGTTATGTTATCTTACATTATGGATGAAAATAAAAAGGATATTGAAGATGTTGCTTTTAATTTAGCAATTTATAATCTAAATGCATTTAAGATGGACTTTGATATAAAAGAAATTGAAACATATATAAGAAATTTATTTAAAGAGAATTATTTTGAAAACTTTATAAATGAGGGGAATGAATAATATGATCTTTTTAATTTCGTGGATTATAGGAATCTCTGTTGGAATAATTACAACTATATTAAATAGAGATTTAAGAACTCTGAGTGCTATTGCAGAAAACTTTCTTTTTTATCAATTAACAATAACTCTGACTTTAACAAGTTTTATAGGATTTTTAGGACATGTATTTAAATCGGATATGATTGCAGATTTTATTGGATGGCAAAAAGGAAGCTTCTTTCAAAAAGAATTAGGATATGCTGAATTAGGACAGGGAATTGCAGGACTTCTCTGTATATGGATGGGTAGAGAATTTTATTTAGCTACAATTGTTATTGTAAGTCCATTATATTTGGGAGCAACTATTGTCCATATTCAGGAAATCATAAGATCAAAGAATTTTAAACCTGGAAATGCATTTCAGGTTATTCCAGATTTACTTATTCCAGTTTCATTAATTGTACTTTATTATATGTCGAGTTTTTAAGGCACATGAAAATAAATAATAAGTCCAAAACTGCCATGGATATTTTTCATCAGGCAAGGAAGTAAAGTGCCATCATAGCGAGCCTATTATGGCATTTTGCTGACGCAGGATGATGGAAAATAGGCTGGCAGATGGACTTGTTATTTTTTTGATTGTGCCTAATATATTAAATTTAAGGAGATGTTATTATGCAAGAATATCGAACAAGAGAAATTTATGGTGATTTTTATGAAAATGAGGGCAAGCCACTAGTTGTTATTATAGGAGGGAGCAGACCCGGGCTTCCAGCTCCTTTAAGTGAAGATTTAATAAATTATTTAAAATCAAATTATAATGTTTTACTACTAGCATATTTTGGGGTGTTAGATCTTCCTAAATCTTTAGAAATGGTTCCAATGGAATACTTTATAAATGCTATTGGTTTTATCAAAGAAAAGCATAAAATAGCAGATAATCAAGTAGTTGTTATTGGTCAATCTAAAGGAGGAGAAGCTGCTTTACTGTTATCAAATTACATGGAATCAGCAATTACTATTGTTTGTGTTTCTACTTGCTATGTATTCCAAGGGTTACCAGAAAATCTTTTTAGTATGGGTATAGCAGAGCCTAAATCTTCATGGTCATTTAATAATAAGGAATTACCATATATTAAATTTGACTTTGATAAAGAAGATATAGAAGATGCAAAGAACAAACATTTTTGCAAAATTCATGAAAAGTCCATAGAAAAAAATTACAATAAAGATGCAGTAATTAATTTGGACAACTATAAAGGTAAAATATTCTTGCTTTCTGCTGAAAATGACAAGTTCTGGCCTAGCAAAAAAATGAGTAATATTCTAGTTGAAAATTGCAAGAATAAAAATAATATAAGTCATATTTCCTTAGATTTAGAGGGACATTACTTTTTGAATTATGAGCAATCAGTTAATGAAATAATTAATTATTTAAAGGAAAATGTACCATCCTTGGCTTAACATTTAAGCTGATTTCTATGCTCATAATTTGTGTATTAACAGGTAGTTCAAATTGAACTACCTGTTTTAGCGTATTAATATGTGACTTAATCACATAAAAATATGTATAAATAATTTATAATATAAAGTAGAAAAATAATTATGTTGCAAACTTGCAAATGAAATTATTAAACACATTTTAAGGGGACTGATAAAGTATGGAATATTTTCTGTTGTTTTTAGAAGGAATAATAACCTTTATATCACCTTGTATTTTGCCGCTATTACCTTTATATGTATCATATTTTGTAGGTGGAAATGAAAATGGTGCTAAAAGTAAATATAATGCATTAGTAAATTCTTTAGGTTTTGTATTAGGGTTTACAATAATATTTACACTATTAGGTACACTTGCTGGAACTTTTGGAAGTTTTATAAAAGAGCAAAGTGTTATTATCAATATTTTAGGTGGATTTATAGTAGTTTTGTTCGGCGCTAATTATATGGGAATATTTAAAATTCCATTTTTAGGAAGAAGTCTAAAGATGAATGCTGAAATAAAAACATTTAAATTTTTATCTTCAATTTTGTTTGGGATGATTTTTGCAATAGGATGGACACCCTGTGTTGGTACATTTTTAGGAACTGCGTTGATGATTGCAGTCAATTCACAAGATATTATAAAAGGTGCTTTAATGCTTTTAGTTTATAGCATAGGACTTGGCATACCCTTTGTAATATGTGCTATTTTAATAGATAAACTAAAGGAAACATTCAATTTTATAAAAAGGAATTACAAAGTTATAAATAGAATATCTGGGATAATTCTTGTGATTATAGGTATTTCAATTATGACTGGTTATTTAAATAAAGTACTTTCATTTTTAACATTTTAGGAGGTTTATATGAATAATAAAAAATCAATTTTAGCAATATTATTAATAGTAGGATTTGTAGGATTTTTAACTATTTCATACTTTGGATATAATTCTTTAAAATCAAAATATATTGAGAAAAATATAAGTAAGGAAATTGAGAAAAATGATAATGTGAAAATTGAATTTAAAGATTCTACTAAGGAATCAGATAAGCTTAAAGCAAAGGATTTTGTTGTATATGATGAAAATCTAAAGGAAGTAAACTTATCAGATTATAAAGGAACTCCTGTAGTATTAAATTTTTGGGCTAGCTGGTGTCCACCTTGTAAATCAGAAATGATTTCATTTAATGAAATGTCAAAGAAGTATAGCAAAGATAAAGTGGCCATATTAATGATAAACTTAACTGATGGTCAAAGAGAAACAATGAGCATTGCGAGTAAATATATAAAAGACAATAATTATAATATGCAGGTTTTATTTGATAATAAAATGAATGCAGCAAATATATATAATATTTCAGCTATACCAAGAACCATTTTTATTGATAAAGATGGATATATTGTTAAAGATGAGTCTGGAGCAATAACTAAAGAAGAATTAGAAAGTCAAATAAAATTGTTACTTTAATTTTCTTTTTAAATCAAATAATGAAATGTTTGCAAAATATGTTACAATTAATCCATAATAGCAATTTATTATGGATTAATTGTATTTTTAAATATTATATAAAAGAAAGGATTGCTGATTTATGGATAATTTTATAACACTTGAAAATTATTTTGGATTTAAAGCAAAAAAACAATTGAAGAAATTAAAGGAATAATTACATGAGAGAAAGGATTATGATAACAAACATTGGTACTATGCAAATTGAAACAGAGAAATTAATAGTAAAGAATTTTGATATAGGCGGGGTTGTCATGCTAAAAACAAAAAGATTATCTTTAGTTCCATTAAGCAAAGAATACTCAGAAGATTTAATTAAGCTATGGGGTGACTATGATGTAATTAAATACACTTATAGCACACTAATGAACACACAAGAGGAATGTCTTGGAAATTTAATTATGTGGCTTACATTACAGAGAGATAATTCAGGTCCTAATAAATTTGCAATCTTTTTAAATAATAATTTTATTGGGATAGCAGGATTCCCTGTAATTCATAATGATAATTTTAAATGTGGCTTCTTTTATCAGATAATTCGAGAATATTGGAATAATGGATATGGCTTTGAAGCTGCAAATGCATTACTTAATTATATTTTTGAAAAGCATCCTCAAGCAACAATTAATGCAGATGCAGTAGTTAACAATCCTGCAAGCATAAAAATATTAGCTAAACTTGGATTTTCTCAAATATGCATTGAGGAAAAAGGATTTAAAAATAATGGTATGGAATTAGATATAGTTCATTTTGGATTTAAATCAAAAAAATAATTGGAAAAATTAAATTAAGCTCGAAGGAAATTAATGATGATTTTAATATTTGTGATTTTGTAAGTTCAATTAGCAAAAATTTAGCTAAAGTAACAATAGTGGGAAGATATAAAAAAGGATGTGCTATAATGTATTTACTTCTAGCACAGCATTTTAGTTTCCGTATAATCCGCTCGTAAATTTACAATAAAATGATTTGATATTATAATAAAAATTATAATTGGAAATAATATAAGAATACAAATTACTTTTATAATGGTAAAGAGGTTACTATGGCAATAATAGCAATAGAGAATGGAGTAAGAGTTATTTCAAAAATACAATAAATGGAGGAAGAAATATGAAATTAGGTATTATGGGATCTGGAATGATTGTAAAGGATTTTTTAACAACCATTCCATATTTAAAGGATTTAGAATTAGTAGCTATTTGTGGTAGAAAAAATAGTGAAGACACAATGAATGAGTTGAAGAATAAATATAATATTAAGAATATTTTCTATAACTATGATGAATTATTAAATAGTGATTTAGATGCTATTTATATTGCATTGCCTAATAATTTACATTTTGAATTTGCAAAAAAAGCATTAGAAGCAAATAAAAATGTTATTATTGAAAAGCCAATTACATCAACATACAAAGAAGCATTAATCTTAAGCGATTTAGCTAAAGAAAAACAGTTATTTATATTTGAAGCAATTACGAATCAATATTTTCCTAATTATAAAAAAATTAAAGAGTTACTTCCGACTTTAGGGAATATTAGAATTGTTCAGTGTAACTATTCTCAATATTCTAGTAGATATAATAGTTTTAAAGAAGGGAATGTGCTACCTGCCTTTGATCCTAAATTTTCAGGTGGTGCATTAATGGATTTAAATATTTATAACATCCATTATGTAGTAGGTTTATTTGGAAAACCTAAAAATATTGAATACTACCCTAATATTGAGAGAGGGATAGATACATCTGGAATATTATTATTAGATTATGGAACATTTAAATGTATTTGTATTGGTGCAAAAGACTGCAAGGCACCTATTGCAAATAATATTCAAGGGGATGCTGGATGCATATATCAAGATACTCCAGCCAATGTTTGTAAAAGATTTGAAATATTAATGAATGATGGCACAAGTTCCAGAGTAAATGAAAATAATTATGACCATCGTATGGTTAATGAATTTATTGAATTTGCAGATATGATTAAAAATAATAATATAGAAAAATGTTATCAAATGTTAGAACATAGCTTAATAGTTAGTGAAGTCCAAACAATTGCAAGAAGCAAAAGCGGAATCATATTCCCAGCAGATATTGATGTAAAATAAATTTAATTAAAACAAATCCAAGGTTTAATGACCTTGGATTTTGTGCGTGTATTCAATTTTATCAATATACAATCATATTATTTTTATCTAAACCATTCGCTGCAAGAATAGCATTTAGTGTACCATCTGTTTTCATATCATTAAATAATTCAGTTGTACTTTCTAAAATTAAAACCTCCGTTATTAACTTCAAGCCGCCTTGCAATTTCAGTTATGATATCGGCGTCAATTCCACTGAGATCATTTGTTTTGGAATTTACAGAAAAAAATGGGGTTTCCTTTGGTGGTCCAGCAACAGTTATTGCTCCTTTTTCTTTTATTATTTCCAATCTATCTTTTTCGATTGAGTTATTTATTACTGTAGTTTCCCTAGTGCCTGCGCCGCATCCAATTATTATTCCAATAATATTTATAATAACAAATAAAGTGAATATTTTTTTCATAAATAGAAATCTCCTTCTAAATCATAAACATTGCTTATAGCTATTGCTTGGAATTGAAATATAAATTATTCGCGTTTGAAAAAAAGTTTAAACTTTAAAGAATAATATTTTACCTTTATTGAAAACGTGCATTTTTTAGAGAAATTGACCTAAGTAAAGTAGAAGTGATATAAAAACTGGCATAGATTTTAGGGACTTGCATTATGAAGATGAATATAAGAACATTTTTAAAACCTAAAACATATTATAAATTTGAAATATTATGGTCAGCAACCTTTCGTAGTTAATATTAATGAAGCCACCAAGCAAAACAATAATTGTATAGTATTTACAATAAAAAGATTAAAGAGTATTATGTTAAAAATAAAATAGAAGTTAAGTGTGATTTAAAATCATTTTTTTCTTCTAAATTTTGTTTCAAAATAGGAATAACTTTGATTTATTGAAATTTTACCTGCAGAATACAGTGTAAAAGGCACAAAACATTTTTTGAAATTGAAATGTTTTGTGCCTTTAAATTTATCATTATATAATAGAATGTTTGTTTGCATAAGAAAGGAAGAATAAGTAAATACTATAAAGGAGATAATAAAAGGAAGAAGGTATAGTTGTGACTAAAGTATTAGACCCTAAAAATGATGTTGTTTTCCAAAAGTTATTTGGAATGAAAATAAATAAAAACATATTGATTAGTTTCTTGAATTCAATATTGAATCTAAGTGGAGAGAATTCAATTAAAGAGGTGGATTTTGAAGAAAAACATCTTGATGTATCGTTGATTGCGAGTGAAAAACTCAGTATATTAGATTTACATGTAATTACTGAAAATGATATGCATGTAAATGTAGAAATACAATTAGTAAATCAGTATAATATGATTAAGAGAACAATATTTTATATGTCAAAAATGTTAATTAGTCAGCTTGAAAAAGGTGAAGATTATTCAGATTTAAATAGAACTGTAACTATTAATATACTTAATTTTAACTACTTAGAAGACGAGAATTTTATTAAGTGTTATGGATTATTTGAAAAGTATACTAAAAAACCACTAACAGATTTGATGGAGTTTATTTTTATTGAGTTGCCTAAATTTAATAGGTTAAAACAACCACATAAACTTGTGGAACCCAATAAAGAGTCTAATGAAAAACTATATAAGTGGTTAACATTTTTATCAAATCCTACTGGGAAGGAGATTGAGAACTTTATGAAAACTGATGGAGAAATTAAAGAAGCTATGGATGTACTTTATAAAATTAGTGGAGATAAAGAAGCTGTGATGCTTGCGGAGATGAGAGAGAAAGCAATGATGGATGAGCAGAGTAGATTGAATGGTGCTAGAAAAGAAGGGGTGAAAAAAGGGGTAAAAGAAGGAAAAATTGAAGTGGCAAAAAACTTTTTAAAAATGGGAATGAGTATAGAACAAATATCTATGGGTACTGGCCTTACAATAGAAGAAGTTGAAAAGTTGAAAAATAATGAAGCCATTTAACATATGAGGATGAGGTAATGTTGTTAGATTTTATAAAATATTATTAAAAGAAGAAGAGAGATTAAAGAAATTATAGCAAAGTATAATCTAGAAAAATATGATGCATTTGA